>CAZAKE010000038.1:0-32393 GCA_964485495.1 uncultured Spirochaetales bacterium | reverse complement strand
CGCCCTCGTTACCGAACGGCAGCTCCGAAAAATCCTCGCGCGTGACGAATCCCATCGGCCGGGCTTTCCTGGAACCGGGATATTACAGCATGGCATCCAGGAGGCTTCATGAGCTACAGGATCCGATCTTGAAGGCTCGAATAAAGTTCTATCTGGGAGAATACCAACTTCTGAACGGAGCCGATATGCTGGCGGCGGACCTTTTCTTGGAAGTCCTCGTACAAGAGATGCCTGCAAATCTCGAGTACAAACTCGCCGAGTGGCGTCTCGACGAGATGGGAATCAGATGAGTGTTCGTCGATGTCTCTCTCTTGTGAGTCGCGCCGAACCGTCATACCGAAACTGTTCCGACGATAGTCCATTCCCGGGTACCGGGGAAATAGCCGACGTAATGACACCGGGGAGAAAACCGTGGAAATAACCGCATCGACAGATACCATCAACCGCATACAACTCGGTGATAGGAAAATCATCCTGATCGGCACCGCCCACATCTCACGGGAGAGCGTGGATGAGGTCAGCCGCATCATCCGAGAGGAGCATCCCGATCGTGTCTGTGTAGAAATCGACCAAGCCAGGCTGGAATCGCTCTCCAAGGAGCACTCTTGGGAGAACCTCAAGGTGAATGAGGTTCTCAGACAGGGGAAGGGCTTTCTCCTCCTCGCAAATTTGGCCCTCTCATCCTTTCAGAGGAAACTGGGGGATACCCTGGGCGTGAAACCGGGAGAGGAGATGATCGCGGCCGTTAAAATAGCCGAAGCAGAGGGGATCCCGTTCAGCCTCTGTGACCGTGAGGTGCATGTGACCCTCAGGCGTGCGTGGAAGAAGACCGGATTCTGGGGAAAGAACAAGCTCCTGGCAGCCCTCATCGGCTCTCTTTTTTCTAAAGAGAACCTTACCGAGGAGGATATCGAAAAACTGAAAGGCCGCAACGCCCTCCAAGACATGATGGAGGAACTCGCCTCCTATCTCCCATCCGTGAAGGAGGTGTTGATCGACGAACGGGATAGATACCTCGCCACCAAGATTTTCACCACCGAAGAGAACACGGTGGTAGCCGTAATCGGCGCGGGTCATGCACCTGGAATCATCGAATGGTTTCAAAAACTCGAATCTGCCGAGACAGACACTCACCTGGATGAGATCTCTGAGATTCCTCCTCCTTCGGCGATTTCGAAGATCCTCCCGTGGATCGTCCCTGCGATCATCGCCGCACTCCTCGTCTCGGGCTTCATTACCTCGGGGTGGAACAAGGGAATAGAAATGCTCATGTATTGGATCCTGGTGAACGGCACGCTGGCAGCGCTCGGGGCCCTGGTTGCCCTGGCCCATCCGGTCACCATCATACTCTCATTCGTCGCTGCGCCGATTACATCGATGAATCCTACCATCGGCGTCGGATTCGTGTCGGGAATCATCGAATGGTACTTACGCAAGCCCAGAGTCATGGATTTCGAGAACCTCCAAGACGATATCACTCGATTCAAGGGTTTCTACAAAAACCGGATCACACGGACACTGCTGGTATTCTTCTTCTCATCGGTCGGCAGCGCCGTCGGCACGTTCATCGCACTGCCCTATTTGACATCACTCCTGGCAGGATAGCAGATCTTCATCAAGATACTTCGGTTACGGCAAGTCGGTTTCTTATTTCTTTCCGTTTCCGAAAACCACCCGCACCGCTTCTGAGAGCGTACTCGTGGGTGTATAGCCTCTCGCGCCGGATGCCGTATCTTCTGCCGGACCCACAAATCCGGAAAATCCCATCTCTCGGGCCGTCCGAATTCGGCGTTCTATGAACGGTATCGGCCGCACCTCGCCGGCGAGACTGACCTCGCCGGCGATGACCGGCGATCCGGCAATTACGATGTCACTCCGTGCCGAGTAGAGCGCCATGGCCAGAGGGAGTTCGATGCCTACCTCATTCAGCCTGATTCCTCCCGCGACGTTCACATACAGGTCCTGGTCGGAAAATCGAAGACCGATGTGCTTCTCCATGACGGCGGCAACCCGCGAGACACGCCGGGAGTCGATGAGATCGGAGAACACCCTGGACATGCCGCCCTTGGCCGGCACAGTCAACGCCTGAATCTCCACCAGCAGTATCCGTGACCCCTCATACACCGGCGCCACCGCCGTGCCGGCCGGGAACCCACCCTCCCGTTCCACAAGGAAGAGTTTTGCCGCATCCTGAACCTGACGCAGCCCGGTAGATTCCATCGTAAAGATGCCGATCTCATCGGTAGACCCGAATCGATTCTTGGTGGTACGAAGGATCCGGATACCGGCGGCGGCGTGATCGAAGTAGAGCACCGTGTCCACCATGTGCTCGATCACCTTCGGTCCGGCGATGGACCCCTCCTTCGTGACATGGGCCACCAACATGAGGCTCCCGTTCTGTTCCCGGGCCCACTGTATCAATTCGTAACAACAGTACTTGAGCTGACTCACCGTACCCGGCACCGCCCCAACCTCAGGACTGTACAGCGTCTGGATGGAATCCACGATGACCACTACGGGCTTGACTGCGTTCACCGCTCCCAGCACCGTCTCGATCTCGGTCTCGCACAGAATCTCCATACCTGCACAGGTTGCACCCAGCCGATCAGCCCGCATCTTCACCTGACCCGCCGACTCCTCACCGGAGATATACAGCACTTTTCCGGGACCGGCCATGGCGTCCGCCAGATTCAGCATCAGCGTCGATTTCCCGATTCCCGGCTCGCCGCCCACCAGTACCGCAGATCCCTTCATGACCCCGCCCCCGAGAACCCTGTTCAACTCGGCAATACCGCAATCGAATCTGCCGGCCCCCTTCGCCTCGATGGTTTCCAGAGGCACAGGCCGGGCAACCCCATATTTTCCGGATGCCCCGGAAGACCTGCCGGAGCCGCGACCATAGGCGCCGTCGGTGGAGTTTTCGGTGAAGGAGTTCCAAGTATCGCACTCGGGACACCTTCCGAGCCACTTCGGCTCCCGATGCCCGCACTCGGAACACAGAAAGTATGTTTTCTTTTTTGCCATACCGTATTGTTCGCTATTCCTATTCGATTTTCGTTATTCGATATCCACCAGCTCGATCTCGAACACAAGGAAGGCGTCTCCCGGTATGACCCCTTGAATGCCCTTCTCGCCATAAGCGATATTCGGCGGCAGGATAGCAGTCCGGACTCCTCCCTTGCGCATTCCGCGGACCGCTTCGTCGATACCGTTCAGGATACTCCCCGCTCCGATCTCGAACTCAAAGGGTTCGTCCCGTTCTCGCGAATTGTCGAAGGTTTGGCCTTGCAGCACCGTGCCGGTGTAATGGATCGAGACGCGGGATCCCTTCTCCGCCGCGGGTCCGGCACCCTCCTTTGTAATCAGATACCGCAGACCCGATTCGGTCTCCACCGCGTCGGGCCAGTTCTCCTCTATCACCGCGAACTGTTCGGCGTATCTATCCAGCACACGCTGTTTCTCCGCATTCAGAAAATCGCTGATCGACACCTTGAACGCGGTCTCACTGGTGTCGAAATTTTCGGCGTCCTCGCCCACACGGATGATGCGGACGGTCTCGATCCGGTCTCCCTGCTTGATCTTGTCGACCACGTTTTGCCCCTTCACCACGTGACCGAATACGGTATGTTTGCCGTCCAGCCAGGAGGTTTCCACGTGGGTGATGAAGAACTGACTCCCGTTTGTGTCGGGACCGCTGTTGGCCATAGAAAGAGTCCCGGGTCCGTCATGGGTCAGCCCGGGCACGACCTCGTCCGGAAACTTATATCCGGGCCCACCGGTTCCGTTCCCATCCGGGCACCCACCCTGGATCATGAAATCGTCGATCACCCGATGGAAGGTGAGACCGTCGTAGAACGGAACGTCCTCGCCGCGGGTAGTATCGAATTTCCCTTCGGCCAGTCCCGCAAAATTCCGTACGGTAATAGGAACTTTCTCGTAATTCAATTCGAGCAGAATCGTGCCCCTATTCGTCTCTATCTCCGCGTACAAACCGTCTTCCATCTTGCCTCCACAGGAAACGAGGCAAACCGTCAACAGAATCCCCGACAGCACTCTCGCTATACGATTCATCGATGCGTACCTCCGATTACGAACAGGCAGAGTATCACGGTAGCGAAATCAGGGCAACATCGATACATTCATGTCTAGACGAAATGCTAATTCTTTATATAATAAGGATTTACAAATTCGGAAGGCTTTGGTCCCTCTAAAAACGCTCACACACGTTGTTGTATAACCGTGTCGTATATTGGCATGATACGGAAAAATGATGATTTCACACAGAAGAGACAGGATCAATCAGGAGAGTGACTCCGGATCGACTCCGAGAAGCTCGAGGAGCCGTTCCAGATCGTCCATCGAATAGTAGGAGATTTCGATTCGTCCCTTCCGCGGGCTCCCTTTTACCGCGACCTTGGTTCCGAGGGTATCGATGAGACGCTGCTCGATAGTATTCACATCGCTGTCCTTGCTTCTCACCGGGGTATTCGTCCTGCCCCCTGCGGCACGGCCGCCCTTGTTCAGTTCTGCGGCCCTCCGTTCGGTTTCACGAACCGACAGTTCTTCGTCGATGATCCGCTCAAACAGGTGTGTCTGGTCGGCAGGATTCACCACCGAAAGAATCGCCCGGGCATGGCCCGGCGAGATGCGGCCGTCCGAAAGTGCCGCCTTGATCTCCATCGGAAGCTTCAGGAGGCGCAGTGCGTTGGCAACTGTAGAACGATTCTTGCCGACCTTCACCGCCAGTTCCGCTTGTGCGAGACTTGCCATCTCCATGAGACGATGATACGCCTCCGCCTCTTCGATCGGATTCAAATCTTCACGCTGCACATTCTCGATCAGTGCGATCTCGAGCCGCTCCTCAGGCGTGAAGGTTCGGATAATCACCGGAACCTGTCGAAGACCGGCGGCGATTGCCGCGCGGTGCCTCCTCTCGCCAGCCACGATCATGTAGTCATCCCCTGATGGTTCGACGATTATCGGTTGGATGATGCCCTGCTGCCGAATCGAATCGGCAAGCTCCTTGAGGCTCTCCTCGTCGAACTCCTTCCTGGGCTGATCGGGATTTGGAACGAGACGATCGATGTGGACCGTCATCAGATCTCTTTCGAGGTTGGTAGTTTCCTGTTCGTTTCCCTGTAGTAGGGCCTCGATTCCCCTTCCCAGGGCACGTTTAGACACGGTTGATGACCTCCTCGGCCAATTTTCGATAGCTGTTCGCTCCGATACATGCGTCGTCATACAGATTAATCGGTACGGAATGGGAGGGCGCCTCCGACAGTCGCACGTTCCGCGGTATGACCGTCCTGAACACCGTATCCTTGAAATATCCCGTAACCTCCTGTACCACCTCATTTGCCAGTCTCGTTCGAGAATCGTACATGGTGAAGATTATTCCTCCGATCCGCAATCCTGGATTCACACCCCGCTTCACCGTTCGTATCGTTTGCATCAGCAGGCTCAAACCCTCGAGGGCGAAATACTCACACTGCAGCGGAATGAACACATATTCGACGGCGGCGAGTCCGTTTAGTGTGAGGATCCCCAATGAAGGCGGACAGTCCACGAGGAGGTACTCCCATCGTCCCTCGTATTTGGAGATTGCATCCCGTAGGAAATACTCTCGCCGGTCGGCATTGATGAGTTCGACATTCGCGCCCGTCAGATCGATGTTAGAGGCACACACCTGCATCCCATCGATGGGGGTCTCTTGGATGGCATCGAGAAGCGCTACCTTGCCGGTGATAACGTCGTATATCCCGGGCGATTCTTTATCGGCACCTACGCTGCTGGACAGGTTTGCCTGGGGATCGAAATCGATCAAGAGTACCTTCCGGCCGGCAGATGCAATATACGCCCCGAGGTTAACGACGGAGGTCGTCTTTCCGACTCCTCCCTTCTGGTTGGCAAAGGCAATTGTTCTACACTCCATGGCAGCCGACATTATAGCTGATAGCCCGACTACTGTCAGTCGTTTTTTCAAAATGTGCTGTACGGTGTTGACTCCTACTTGACTGTACGTGAGTGATTTAGTAATTTTTAATCTGCGACAGACCGTCGCGATAGTTTTGTAATAGGAGACTCCAATGAAGGAAGAGGTCAGAAAAGCGATACAGGATGTTCGTCCCTCCCTGCAGGCGGATGGTGGTGATATCGAATTGGTAAGCGTATCGGACGAGGGAATCGTAAAAGTCAAGTTGACCGGCGCGTGTAACGGCTGCCCAATGGCCCAAGTTACCCTCAAGCAAGGCGTCGAGAAATATCTGAAGGACAAGATTCCCACCGTTTCGGCGGTGGAATCGGTATAACCTGTATGCATCTCTCTACCGGGGGTTCCTCGGATTGGAGCCCTCGCGTAGGTATCCTGTGATATCCCCCACACATCTCACAATCCACTTCGAACAGTACACTGATTCTAATTATGACCGGCATAGTCGCTGTGTGCAGTACACAGACAGTTAACTCATAAAAAAAAGAATAAAATAAAAAAAGATATGAATTTCTTAGGAAATATCGTTAAAATACAAGTATTCGGCAATTACCCGTTATTCTTATACCTGTTTTAGCCGTAAATAGAGCAAGGGTATCTTTTTACTAACTTCATCGGTATGTTTGGCGTTATGCAGGAAATACAGAAAAAGAGCAGCACAGTCAAAGATTTTACAGATGTGATCCGGCAGATCCCGAAGGCCGAAATCCATATCCATTTCGAGGCTATGGCGAAACCCGAGACGATGTGGCGGCTCATCGAGAAACACAGAATCGAGATAGACGGGGTCGGCTCTATCACAGACTTGAGAGAGAAGCTCAAGATCAACAGCCTCGAAGAGATGATGTGGGTGTACATCAACGTCCTTCAGCGCTGTATTCAATCTGATTCGGATCTCGAGTTGATCATCGAGGATGCCGCCGAGTATTTCGTACGGAATAATATTATCTACGCGGAGATATTTTTTTCTCCGTCCACCTTCCTCTCAAACGGTCTCTACTTCGACAAGATGATTGACAGACTCGAAGCAGGCAAGTCCCGAATCGCGAAAGAGGGAGTGGAAGTCAACTATATTATCGATGTATCCCGAACCTTCGGTCCGAAGAACGCAATGAACAACCTGAACCTGACGCTTGCACACCGCAAGGAGTGTATCATCGGGATCGGTCTCGGAGGCTCGGAAAGTCAAGGACCTGCCAAGGACTATACTCCGGTGTTTGCGAAAGCACGGAAAAACAACCTGAGAGTCGTAGCCCATGCGGGTGAGATCATCGGTCCGGAATCGATTTGGGACACCATACGCGAACTCAAAGCGGCCCGAATTGGACATGGCATAAGCGCAATTCAAGACGATGAATTGATGGACTATCTACGAGAACATAAGATACCCCTGGAGATATGTCCTACAAGCAACATCTTCACCCGGAAATATGTCACCTCATACGAAGATCACCCCATAAAACAATTCTTCGACCGCGGCATCTTCGTCACGCTTAACACCGATGATCCTTCATTCTTCAACATAGAGCTCATCGATGAATACCTGAATCTCTTCGATCGGGGAATCTTCGACCAATCGGAGATACTGCAAATCATGCGCAACAACATCTTCGCGACATTCCTGCCGCCTGAACGAAAGAAAGAGATCTGGAGCGATATCCGAAGACAGTACCTCGAGTGGTTTTAGCTGGACGTCTTCTTTTTTCCCCTTCTTTATCGTAAGACAAGAACGCCGCTTTCAATCGAACAATCGTAACCCTGCACAGGGTCTCAATGGGAGTACGCGGAGAGCTCTATTGATTGGATTGTTTCACGTGAAACATCGAGAAAAAAGAAACCGCATGTACCGCTTTCTACAGCGCGCAGATTTGCTTCTCGGCTGCTGTGGCGTATTCCACCAAATCCGGCCAAATCGGCTCACACAATCATGGGCAGCGGTTGACAACGGAGTCGCGTCACTCTCCGTTCGAGTCCCCATCACCATCTATTGATCCTGATACTTCATCATAGACGGCGTTTTCCTCGGTAGAATCGATTGCATCTACCGCGTCTTCACCGTTCTCACCATCGGGAGATGCCGATTCACTCTCCTGCTCCTCTTTTACCACCCGTGCGAAATCTACGAGATAGTCCGGTTTCTCGATGTTTACGATTCGCACTCCCTTGGCGGCCTTTCCCATGACCGGTACCTCTCCGACCGTTAACCGAATCGCATTTCCCTGAGACGTGATACATACCAATTCGTCGTCTTCCTGGACTGTCAACGCGCCGTTGAGCTCTCCCGTGCGGTCTGATATCTTGTATGCGATCTGGCCCTTGGTACCGCGGTTGTGTGAGGAGAAGTTATTGTATTCGATCCGTTTCGCATATCCGTATTCGGATATGAGCATCATTTGGTTCCCTTCGCAGACCGGCAGGATCGCCGCGAGTTCATCCTGCTTATTTAGACGATGTCCGGAGACGCCGCGGCTGCTCCGTCCGGTGGCCCGGATAGTCTCCTCGTGACACCGGAGGGCATATCCGCTCTTGGAGATAAACACGATCTCGTCGTTTCCGGACGTGAGTATCGCACCTACTAGGCTATCGTTATTATCCAGCTTGATGGCGATGATGCCTCGGGTTCGGGCATTCGAAAAACTAGCCGTGGTGACCTTCTTGGCGATCCCCCGTCTTGTAGCAAGGAAGAGATACCTGTCCTCCGAGAACTCACTCAATGAAACCACGGCGCTGATCTCCTCATCAGCGGAAATCGAGAGCAACGCCTTCACCTGGGTACCCCTGGAGGTTCGAGTACCCTCGGGAATCTCATGCACCTTTAACCAGTACGCCTGCCCTATGTTGGTAACGAAGAGGATGTAGTTGTGGGTGGAGGAGATGAACAGATGCTCGAGAAAATCGTCATTCTTGAGGAGCGCCGACGAGGAGCCCTTACCGCCCCTGCCCTGTCGGCGATACGCCCTGACCGGTATGCGCTTGATGAATCCCCGCTTGGAAATGATCACCACCATATTCTCACGCTTGATGAGATCCTCGACATCGATCTGCTCGACCTCATCGGGGACGATCTCGGTCTTCCTGTCGTCACCGTGCTTGTCGACAACCTCTTGAAGTTCATCCTTCACCAGTGCGAGAAGCTTCTCATGGCTTGAGAGGAGGTCCTTCAGATGGGCGATCAGGGCCTTTACCTCTTTCAACTCGTCGATCACCTTCTGCGTCTCGAGGCTGGTGAGTCGCTGTAGCCGCATATCCAGGATTGCCTGAGCCTGGCGCTCGGAGAGGTCGAACGCCTCCATCAGTTCGGTCCTGGCGGTGTCCACGTTCCGGGAGGCCCTGATGATCCTGATCACCTCGTCGATATTGTCGAGTGCAATCTTCAACCCTTCCAGAATATGAGCACGATCTTCGGCCTTCTTGAGATCGTATTTCGTTCGCCTGGTGACTACCTCATGCCGGTGTTCGACGTAGTATTTGATCGAGTCTTTCAAAGTAAGGAGTTTCGGAATACCGTTCACCAGAGCCAGGTTGTTGACGTTGAAATTCTGCTGCAGTGCGGTATGCGTGAAGAGCTGGTTGAGGATCACCTTGGGAACGGCGCCGCGTTTCAACTCGATCACGACGCGCATACCGTCACGGTCAGACTCGTCTCTGAGGTCGGATATCCCGGTGATCTTACCGTCACTCACCAGGGCGGCGATGCGCACACACAGGTTGGCCTTGTTCACCATGTATGGCAACTCGTTGACGATGATGATGTCCCTCCCGCCCTTACCGGTCTCCAGAGTACACCGAGCCCGTATGGTGACCTTACCCTTTCCGGTCCGGTATGCCTTCCGTATTCCGCTGAGACCGAAGATCTGCGCTCCCGTCGGAAAGTCCGGTCCTTTCACAAAGGTCATCAGCTCATTGATGGAGATGTCGGGATTCTCGATATATGCGGCAATGGCGGAGAAGACCTCCCGCAGATTATGCGGTGGGATATTCGTCGCCATGCCGACCGCGATTCCGCTCGCGCCATTTACGAGTAGATATGGAAACGCCGCCGGAAGTACCAGCGGTTCCGTACGAGAGTCGTCGTAATTGGGTCCGAAGTCGACCGTGTCTTTCCTGATGTCCCGTACCATCTCCAGGGCCAGATGCTCCATCTTGGACTCTGTGTAGCGATATGCGGCGGGAGGATCGCCGTCGACGGATCCGAAATTGCCCTGTGGACGAATGACCGGATAGCGCATAGAGAATGATTGCGCCAATCTCACCAGCGCGTCGTATACGGACTGGTCTCCGTGGGGATGATATTTTCCGAGCACATTTCCGACGATGGTACCGCACTTCTTGAAGGCCCGGTCGGGTGTGAGACCCATGTCGTTCATCTCATAGATGATGCGGCGATGAACCGGCTTCAGTCCGTCACGCACGTCCGGCAGGGCACGACTGACGATGACCGACATGGCATAGTTGAGATATGATTCCTTGATCTCGTCCTCAATAGCGACCGGAATTACTTGTCCTTGCTTGATCTCCACGTATCTTCCCCTGTTTCTCTTCTCTGTGACCACCGGATACGACGTTCAATGAATGATCCGCCGTGCATCGAGTGCATGATCAGTACGCACGAAATTGACTCAGATCTCGAGGGAGTATGATCAGAAAACATAAATGATAATGATATTCATAATCAAACGTCTAGATTCGAAACCGCCAGTGCATTTTCTTCAATGAACTTCCGCCGAGGTTCCACGTGCTCCCCCATGAGACACGTGAACATCTCGTCCGCCCCCACCGCATCTTCCAGTTTTACCTGCATGATGTTTCGGCGATCGGGATCCATCGTTGTCTCCCAGAGCTGGTCCGGGTTCATCTCTCCGAGACCCTTATATCTTTGAATATTCATCTTCTCTTCACCGACACTCATGGACTTTATGATAGTCTCACGATCCCGATCGTCATATGCATAGTACGTCTGACGAGAGTATGCAATTTTATACAGCGGCGGCATGGCGAGAAACACATGACCGGCCTCGACAAGCTCCTTCATGTACCGAAAGAAAAACGTCAACAGGAGCGTGCGAATATGCGATCCGTCTACATCGGCATCGGCCATGATGATCACCTTGTGATACCGAAGCTTGCTCAGATCGAAATTCGTTCCTACGCCGGTTCCGAGCGTCGCGATAATGGGCTGCAATTTTTCGTTGGTCAGGACCTTGTCGATGCGAGTCTTCTCGACGTTCAGCATCTTGCCCCACAGGGGAAGAATCGCCTGAAACTCCCGCGACCGACCCTGTTTGGCGCTCCCTCCCGCGGAGTCTCCCTCGACGATATAGACCTCACATTTAGTCGGGTCCTTCTCGCTGCAGTCGGCCAGCTTACCGGGGAGGCTACTACTTTCGAGAAAGCTCTTTCGCCGCGTGAGATCCCGGGCTCTCCGAGCCGCTTCCCGGGCCTTTGCAGCCATCACCGTCTTGTCGAGGATACGTTCGACGACCTTGGGATTCTCCTCGAAGTAACTCGTCATGTGCTCGTTCACCAGCGACTCGACGATACCCTTGATCTCCGAGTTCCCGAGTTTCGCCTTGGTCTGTCCTTCGAACTGTGGATTCGGCATCTTGATCGATATGACGGCGGTGATACCCTCACGAACATCGTCGCCTGAGAGGCTCTCGTCTAGTTTTTTACTCAGCTTCGACTTCCGAAAAAAGTCGTTGAGGGTTCTGGTGAGGGCGGATTTGAATCCGATCATATGGGTACCGCCGTCTTTCGTGTTGATATTATTCACATAGGAGAAGATCGTCTCGGTATACCCCTCGTTATATTCCAGGGCAACCTCAACCTCAACATTGTCACGTTCCGCATGAATGTAGATAGGTTCCTTCTGGATCGAGGTTCGGTTCTTGTTCAGATGGGTGATGAAAGAACTTACCCCACCATCGAATTGGAAATTGTGAGACTTCGGTGTTGGGAGGCGCTCATCGGTGATTGTTATGGCGACACCCTTGTTGAGAAAGGCCAGTTCTCTGAGTCGGTTGGAGAGGGTGTCGAAGCTGAATTCGATGGTGTCGAAGATCTCCTCGTCCGGCTTGAACCTAGTGGTCGTACCGGTAAGATCGGTATCGCCGATCTCACCGAGTGGACCGTCAGGTATCCCCCTTTTGTAAGACTGGAAGTAGATCTTCCCTTCGGAGTACACCGAAACCTCACACCACTCACAGAGGGCGTTCACAACGGAGGCACCGACGCCATGGAGTCCGCCGGATACCTTATAGCTGTTCTTGTCGAATTTTCCCCCGGCATGGAGCTTCGTCATGACCACTTCCAGGGCACTCACCTTCTCGGCCGGATGTTCGTCTACCGGAATTCCACGGCCGTTGTCTTCGAGCCGGATGCTGTTGCCCTTCTCTATGGTTACCGTGATGAGGCTACAGAATCCTGCCAAGGCTTCGTCTATACTGTTGTCGACTATTTCGTATACGAGATGATGCAACCCGTCGGGACCGGTTGAACCGATATACATACCCGGGCGTTTCCGCACAGCCTCGAGACCTTTCAAGACCTGGATATGCCTGGCCGAATAACTCTCATTCATGTATTGTTACCTGTCTATGCCTATGTTAGGCCGCATGCGACCTATAAGATGTGATGGGTGATTATAGCCGCTCGAGGTAGAAAAGTAAATATCAATGATAATCAATGATATCTGTCTGTTTGAACTGCCGATACGAGCCCATAATCCTTGCCTCGAGCTTTTCTTTCGGATAGACTCATACCTTATCGAGGAAACACCATGAGTTCTGAAACCAATTCTGAATCCTGGAATTACGACATATTTTGGAAAGAGGCCATGAATCAGTTTCGTGAGGAGATCACGGAACAGGAATGGGTCATGTGGTTCAACAAGCTCGAGCTCCTTGGATCCAGAGAGAACGGAATACGGGTCGGCGTTCCCTCATCTTTCTACCGTGACCAGATAAAACAACGCTATCTCCAGATGATCGAGGCGAAGCTCTACGAGTTGTCCGGATACCGGCTGACCATCGAATTCGACGTGACGAAAGGAAACGCGCCCGGATCCGAATCCTCGACCCAGGGCACTGCCGGCAAAGGTTCGAACCCGTCTTCGGTGAAGACGCCGCCTCCCTCCGAAAAGAAGCGGCACCCGTCTCTTCGAGCCGACTACACCTTCACGAATTTCGTCGTTGGCGAAAACAACTCTTTCGCAGCCAACGCAGCCATCGCGATCTCCAGAAATCCGGGAACATCCTATAATCCCTGCCTCATCTACGGCGGTGTCGGCCTCGGAAAGACCCATCTCATCCAGTCGATCGGTAACGCCGCATATACTGCCTTCGACGGCGTGAAGATTACCTACGTCACCGCAGAGACATTCACAAATGAGTTCATCAGGGCCATAAAAGAACAGCGGACCGATAAGTTCAAGAACAAGTACCGCACCGCAGATTTACTACTCATCGACGACATTCATTTCCTCCAGAGCAAGGATCAAACCCAAGAGGAGCTGTTCCATACCTTCAACGCACTCTACGACGCGAAGAAACAGATGGTGTTTACGTGTGATAGGCCGGTCTCTGAGCTGAAACAGCTCACCGACAGGCTTCGAAACCGGTTTGAACGGGGACTCAATGTAGACCTGCAACCACCCAGTTTCGAGACCAGATTCGCGATTCTGAAACAGAAGGTCGAGATCAGGGAAATACGTATTCCGGATGCGGTGATCGAACTCATCTGCAAGAACATCACCACCAATGTGCGTGATCTCGAATCGGCACTGACAAAGCTGATCGCCTATACCGACCTTGTGAACAAAACCATCACCTTGGATATCGCGAAACAACTCCTGAAAGACGCCTTCTCGAACCCGAAACAGAGCAATATCACCATAGACCTGATTCAGCGGGTCGTTGCCAACTACTTCAGCCTATCACCGAACGAACTCCGCGGCAAGAAACGGCTCAAAACCATAGTGTTTCCGCGACAACTCGCCATGTATATCTCCCGAGAGATGACGGAATTTTCCACCACCGAGATCGGCCTCGAGTTCGGAGGAAAAGACCACACTACGGTAATGCACGCCTGTCAGAGGGTCGAAAGCCGAATGAAATCAGATCCAACCATCGAGTCGACGATCCAATCACTGATTCGAGCAATCAAAGAGTCTGGTACAAAATCTTGAAAACATGGTATTAATATGCGGATGAATTCGGGATAACTCGACTCGGCCGTGGATATGTGGACAAACCGATTCGATTCGAGTACGAGTTATTCGACCTCCAAGTGTCGGCAGGACGGTGAGATGATCGGCTTTTCCACATATTCACCGTGCTTATTACTATTACTATTGTATTTTATTAATACATATTACTAGGGATATCGAATTGAGAAAGACAAGCCGATAACGGGCATTTATGATTCAAGTGGAGACATACGATGAAATTTACCTGTGAAAAAGAACCCATACTGAAAGAGATATCCATCGCACAGGATATCATCTCGTCCAAGAATGCGCTTTCGATTCTCTCGAACGTACTTCTTGAAGCCGACGGGAGCACGCTGGTCATAAAGGCAACCGATTTGAAGGTCGGGTTTGAGGCCTCTATTCCCGTTGAGGTGATCGTTCCCGGAAGTACCACGGTGTTCTGTGACAAATTTCTCGGCATCTTGCGGAGTCTTCCGGATGGTGATGTCGAGTTCGAACAGGACGACCAACGCCTGATCATTCGGCCCCTCTTCAAGAAGATCGACTTTCAGCTGAAGAGTATCGCCTCAGAGAAGTTTCCGGAGATGCAAGTTACCGACGAGGCCAACTTTTTCGAGGTTCCGCAGCGGGACCTGATAGAGATGATAGCCCAGACGATATTCGCCATCTCCGATGATGAGACGCGATATTTCATGAACGGCGTGTATCTCGAGAATCAGGATGGCAAGATGGTCATGGTAGCCACCGACGGACGTCGGCTCTCCTACATCGCCAAGGAGATGGGAGAGGAGATCCGCGATTTTAATCCTGTTATCATTCCTCCCAAGATCCTCAGTCTCATCAATAAACTAGCCAGTGGAGAGGGCACCATGTCCATTGCTGTCTCCGACAAGAGCATATTCGTTAAATTTGACAACCAGCGCATATCGTCCAACCTGATCGAAGGGCAGTTTCCGAATTATCGCCGGGTTATACCGGACTCTCAGGACCACGAAGTAGTCATTCCCAGTGGTGATCTCATGGAAGCCCTGCGGAGGGTGTCTCTCCTGGTGGAGCAGAAGTCGAGGCGCATATACCTCGGTCTTTCCGGCAATGTATTGACCCTCAACTCTGAGGAGAGTGAAATTGGCGTGGCCAAGGAGGAGGTTGAGTGCAATTATGAGGGGCCCGATACCACCATCGCCTTAAACTACCTCTATCTGATGGACCCGTTACGGGTCATCAAGGATGAGAAAGTGGTAATTCGGTTCACTGAGACAAACAGGGCCATCACACTCATACCGCTGCCCGAGAAGGACTATTTTCACGTCGTCATGCCCATGCAACTCGATTAACGATTCATGGGGTTTCTCACCCTCAAGACACATAACTTCCGCAATATCGGCGACACGAAACTCGATGTCGATGCCGCCGAGGTCTTTCTGATAGGTGAAAACGGGCAGGGCAAGACCAATCTCTTGGAGGCGGTGTATATGCTCTGCTTCGGGTCTTCGTTTCGGGTACGAAACGACCGTGTCCTGGTCAACCAGGGGAGCGGCGAACCGGGATTCTGGCTCTTCGCAGAGTACTCTATGAGTCATACCGGCATGGATTCGGTGGCCCTGGCCTACGAGGAGGGCAAGAAGGCGGTCACAATCAATGGCAAGACGGTTTCCGACCGACGTGATCTGGTGGGAAATATCCCCTGTGTGGTCTTTTCACATGAAGACATGGCCTTTGTGAACGGTCCGCCGGAGCGGCGCCGGTGGTTCTTTAACCAGGTCATGAGTCTGCACGACCCGTTGTTCATCGATACCCTGCGCACCTATACCAAGGTACTGCGCCTGCGGAATACCGCCCTCAAGCAGGATCAGACCCTGGCGAGGCTGTACGACGAACAGCTGGCAGGATACGGGTTCGAACTGATATCAAGGCGGCGAGAGGCGGTTCTCGAGTTCAATGAGACATTTCGTGGACTCTTCACCTCGATATCGGGACTCTCGAAGGAGTGTCTCATCCGGTATAGACCGTCCTGGAAGAGTGAGGGGATCGACGGCGTGTTGGATGAACTCCGCAACCGGCAGGATGCGGACAGGACCATGCGAACTACCACAAGCGGTCCACACCGTGACAGATTCATGTTCATGGTAGACGGGCGGGATTTCTCCAAGGTCGCGTCGACGGGCCAACTCAGATTGATCTCTCTGATCCTTCGGGTGGCACAGGCTGTTTTCTTTCAGGAAAAAACCGGGAGGAAACCGGTACTGCTACTCGACGACGTGCTATTAGAGCTCGACGCGAAGAAACGGATCTCGTTTCTGGAGATGCTTCCGGAATACGAGCAGGCGTTCTATACGTTTCTCCCGGATGAGCCGTTCGAGCGCTATCGAGGAGCGAAAACCTTGCTTTATCGCGTTGTCGACGGTACATTCGATTCTATGGGGGAGACGGATCGTTGAAGCAGGCGAAGGACCTTTTGATGGCCTTTCTCGACGAGACCAACATGGAGAAGGCGAAATTGTACTCCTCCTTCTTCAAGGCGTGGCCTGAGGTAGTCGGTCGCGATGCCGCGGACCATTCGGCTGTGCGAGACTGCAAAGACGGGGTGGTCGTAATCGATGTGGACCATCCCGGTTGGATGCAGACCATCTACATGCGAAAGAAAACAATACTCACGAGACTGAAGGCTCGGTTTCCGCAGCTCGGTATCGTTACTCTCAGAATAATGCACGGCCCCCCCCCGCCTGGCAATATACCGGATCGAGGACGCTCCGCAACCGATTCCGGTGTTGAAAGCGGAACCGAGCCTGGAGTGAAGAACGATACCGCATCGGGTACGAAGTCGGATTCTGAAATCGACACAGACGTTCTAGCGGAGGACCTCGGCGAGATCAAGTATCCCGGATTGTATGCGTCTTTGAGCCGTCTGGCGGATCGGCTCAAGGAGGCGGAGATCGAAGACGAACCATAGGGCGCACGCGATGCACTGCCTTGACTAAGGGAACCGTCCGAACGTATACTTCAGCGCCCGTTCCCGGACCGGGAGCGTGATTAATGCAACGTGAGTCAATTACTGGCCTGCAGGGTACCGGCACGGAGGTGTTCCGTCGTTGTTCTGCATATGGCCGATAGAAGGAGTATATGGAATGAAGAGGACCTATCAACCGAGTCGGGTCAAGCGGAACAGAAGATTCGGCTTCCGGGCCCGTATGAAGACCAAGGCCGGACGACAGATACTGAGCCGACGCCGTCGAAAGGGCAGGAAGAAACTCTCCATAACCGATGAGAAGAAGCCTTACTAAGGCTGAGATCCTCCGTAATAAGCGGGATATAGACGAGTTATTCGCATCCGGAAGACGAGTTTCGTGTAGGGGTGCGAAATTGGTGTATCGGAAGAACGACACGGGATTCAACAGGATCCTGATCGTGACCGTTCGGGGGTATGGAAACGCGGTCGACAGGAATCGGGGAAAGCGGATCGTGCGGGAGATATTCCGGCATCTGAGACCCCATCTTCATGTCGGATATGACTGTGCCGTGATTCTGTATCCGCAGGGCCGTGTAGAGAGGAATTACCGATTCCATGAACGCGCGGCTCAGGTGATCTTCCTGTTTTCAAGGGCCGGACTAACAAATGAATCCGTCGAAACCATTCGAATGGCTGTTCCTGGGTCTGATCTGGTTGTATAGACACCTTCTCTCTCCGATACTGCCACCCACCTGCAGGTACTATCCGACCTGTTCTTCGTACGCGAGAACGGCGATTTTACGGTATGGTCCCTGGAAGGGTGGGTACCTCGGTCTGCGTCGCCTGCTGCGGTGTCACCCGTTTCATGCCGGAGGATACGATCCAGTACCATAACCCGGAGTAAAAATGGAAAAGAATACATTAATTGCCGTTGTCCTATCGGTAGTCGTAATATCGGTGGGCTTCATGCTTCAGAGCGTCTTGTTCCCCGTTGACGAGACCGCCTTGCCGCCGCCGATGCCACCTACAGAGTCACAAGCCTCTCCTGGGGGCCAGGGCGACACGGGCGGAGGGGTCATCGTCGCCTCCGATCAAGAGATACCGCCGGAGCGGACCGAACCGGAAGAGACGACCCCGGAACCGACCGTCTCCAGCGAAAAGAGCACGGAGATCGGTGCCACCGAATCGGGTGGTGCGGAGCGGCTCATCACGTATGAGTCGGATGTCTTCATCGTGACCTTCTCGACCCGCGGCGGAGAGATCGTGTCCGTCAAGCTGAAGCAGCACCTCGACGGTGGAGAGATGCTCGAGATGATCCAGCAGCGGGAGAGCGACGACGGGGCGTTCGCGATCCGCTTCGGAGGAACGCAGGCTGCCGCCGTTTCCGACATCTTCTCGTATCGGCCGAAGGATGATCACACCCATCAATTCTCGAAGGTGTTTCTGGCGCCGGGACCCGACGGCACCACCGTTCCGTTCACCCTGCGGAAGACCTATTCGTTCTCTCCGTCGGATTATCTGTTCAAGGTGCAGATTACACTCGAGAACAGCGTGCGGGAACCACTCAACCTGAGGGTCGGCGGATACGCGTACACCCTGGAATTTGGCCCGCAGATAGGGCCGTCCTTCGAGAAACTCGACGGGCGCTATGAGTACCGGCGATACTACACCTTCATCGAAGGCAAGAAGGACAATCACCGGATCCGCGGCGGGGTTGAGACGATCCAGGAGCGTGTGCGATGGGCGGCCATATCAGGTAAGTATTTTGCCGTTATCGGCATTCCGGATGCCACACTGTACACCATCACCTTCACGGACCAGCCGGTTCCAGGTGTGCCGGAGGCATCCAGATTGTTGTTTTCCAGGCCGCCGGTCGAGAGCTCGCAGAACGTCGATACCTTCTGGTTCTATGTCGGACCGAAGCGGAACAACGTCTTGTCCCGGTACAACGACATCGACAGGAACGAGATGAACGTGCGGGAATTGAATCTCGAGAAAGTGATGGATTCGAGTTCGATTCTGGGGTGGCTGGAATGGATCCTGCAAAAGTTTCTCGAGCTCTTCTACATGATCATCCCAAACTACGGCGTGGCGATCATCCTCCTCACCTTTTTGGTGAAGATCCTGCTGTATCCTATCACCCACAAGAGTTTCGAATCCACCAGCAAGATGCAGGCCCTGAACCCGAAGATCGCGGAAATCAAGGAAAAATATAAAGACAATTCCAACAAGCTGAACCAGGAGATGGCCGCACTCTACAAGAAGGAGGGGGTCAATCCTCTGGGCGGGTGTCTGCCGTTGCTCCTGCAGATGCCGATTTTCATCGCCCTGTACGGGCTGTTGAACAAGCACTTTGAACTGCGTGGTGCGCCGTTCATTCTATGGATGCAGGACCTCTCTTCACCGGATTCGATCTATAACTTCGCTCCCGGTCAGATACCTTTCCTCGGGTGGAGTGATATTCGGTTGCTTCCCTTTCTCATGGTGGGATTTCAACTGCTCTCGAGTATGATGATGCAGACGCCGGACGCCCAGACCAACAAGAACATGAAGTTCATGACCTACGGTATGCCGATCTTTTTCCTGTTTATCCTGTATGATGCGCCATCCGGACTGCTCCTCTACTGGATATTTCAGAGTATCCTCACGACGGGGCAGCAGCTGGTTACCACTAAGCTTCGAAAGGCGAAGGCCGCCGAAGGACCCGGCGGTCCCGACGTCTCCGGCACCTCAGGCAAGGGCCCGAGTAAACCCCCTAAAAAGCCGAAGAAGTGAACAGAAGAGAACAGAGAGAACAGAGAAAGTACTGTTGCGAGGAGCTTGAATTGCGTTTGAAATGTAGCTGCGGCTATCAGGCCGCTTTGAAGGAGATATCGACGAATGGTTAAGGAATTTGAAGGGAAGAGTGAAAAAGAAGCCATCGACAAGGCGGTGGCGGAGCTCAATCTCGAGCGTGAGAATTTCGACGTAGAGGTTCTGGAATCCTCCAAGGGGTTTCTCTTCATGAAGGGAACGGTGAGGATCAGGGTCCATTATGATGAGTCAGGCGGACCGTCCGCGGGATCGGGTCCGGTCGATTCACATGAATCACGGGGTGCGAACGAACTGGACCGCTCCACGTCGGTGAGAGATGTACAACCGGCCACCAATACCCGCGCCGCCACCGGCAGGAAGAATGGTGAGATATACGAGGAGATCCAGCCTGAGATAAAGGAAGACTTGGCGGTGTATTTGGAGACACTCATCGACAAGATGGGGTTCCCCGGTAACGTACTCGCCAGGCAGAAGGAGAGCCGTAAGGTCGTGCTGGATATCCAGTCGGATTTTTCGGCTATCCTGATCGGCAAGAAGGGAAAGAACCTCGATGCACTTCAACTTCTGGTCAATGTTCATGCCGGTCGACGGCACGGAAACCTTCGTGTGATCGTCGATGCCGAAGACTACCGAACCCGGCGCGAAGAGAAACTGGTACGGATGGCCGATCAAACGGCAAAGCAGGTACGAAAGACAAGAAGCTCCCGTCTCTTGGAGCCCATGAATCCCTTCGAACGGCGCCTCATCCATACGGCCCTCAACGATCTCAAAGACATAGAGACGAAGAGTGAGGGCGATGGGCTCTTCAAGCAAGTTCGGGTGAGGTATACGGGGAAATGATGCAGATGGTGCCGACGGCGAAGCTCCGTCGGTACCATTGGATTCCCGCATACAAGGCATACCACCACAGGCAGCGGCCGTTCGATATGGTACTAGAATATCTGTTTGTGTATAACTTGTGTATAGATCGACAATTTTCATAACTCCATTCACCGCTTAGAATAATTCCGGTTTTGTGTTGTTTCTCTTCGAGAAAGTCGGGGTCTTTTCATCGCCCAAGGTCACCGATATCTCTACGAATATGTAGATTCGATGATGATAGCGTGTGAATTTCGTTACACCGATCTGAATTTCGGCAAAAATTGAAAAAAATGCTAAAGTATAACCAGGGTATGCCGAAAATGTTAAATTCGGCTCTTTTCATTCGAATTCCAAAAATGTTTGGCGCCTAAGGACCTTGATTTTTTTACAATTCCTCTTGTGTGGACAAATTGTGGATAAAACGCGGGATAAAACCGGGGAGTAACCGATGCCGTGCGGAAATCAGCCGGTAGACAGGCGGTGCCGGCGAAGGTTCATTCTGTTCAAGATGACGAACATGAGAATGAACACGCCCCAGAGAGCGATGATGATTGCCGGAAAGAGGGGTCCGGGATATACAATCCACAGAATTACGGATGTACCGAGGAGAATTGTACCTCCGTACACGATCGAGAGGATAGCCGCCTTCGGCAGACCGAAATCCAGTAGTTTATGGTGAAGATGCTCCTTGTCAGGACTATGAATAGGAAGGTTCTTCTGGAGGCGTCGTAGAATCGCTGCAAGGGTATCCAGGATTGGGATGAGGATGACTGTGATAGAGATGAGAAGCGTCGAGGGAGCATACTCTCCCGTAATTCCGATGAGAGGAAGCGTCGACAGACAGAATCCAAGCAGCATGCTCCCCGAGTCACCCATGAAAAGTTTCGCCTTCGGCAGGTTGAAAAAGAGGAACGCGATGACACTACCCACCAATGTGAAACCGATGAGACCGGCAGTGTAGTTTCCGATAAAAAGGAAGATGATGCTTACGGCGCACGCACTGATAGCCGAAGACCCCCCGGCCAACCCGTCCATGCCGTCTATAAGATTGACTGCGTTGCAGGCTCCCACCACCCACAGGATTGTCAGAGGATAGCCTGCGTAGCCGATGTGCACGATGCGGTCGAGGAATGGAACGTACAGATCCTGCAGCGGATTGGCAGTGAACGCGACAACACAGGCGGCGAGTATCTGGATGATGAGCTTATGTAAGGCCCGCAGGTTGAAGAAGTCGTCGATCAGTCCGGCCAGGTGGATGATCCAGGCGGCGATGAAGAACGGGAGGAACCGTTTGATGGGGTCGAGGGTGAGGGGGCCGTTAGCCGATGTGTAGAGAAGAAGGTAGAGAAACGTCCCGACGGTGAACGATACGATGATGCCGATCCCCCCGATACGGGGCACGTCGCCAGTATGAATTTTCCTATGGTCGATTTCGTCATACCAACTAAACCGGTGTGCGAGCCTGAGGAGTACCGGTGTCGCCAGCATGTTGACGACGAAAGAGATGCCTGCCGTAGCGGCAATGGCCAGATAATCGCCCATGAAGTAAGTGTACCACATTTACGTCGAATTAATGCCTGCCACCGTTCATCACGGCAGGTAGGCGGATACTAATACATCGCCTGATCGATGTCAATGAATATGATTCCCTCGCAAGATGTAATCCCGAATTGAAAAACCTTTGCATTCGCTGTTTAGTGTATTGAATTTTTCGTAAAATATAGTAATATTAGTACCGGCACGTTCCTGTGCTGTCTTGAATAGGAAATAGTACGGACTTAGTACGGCTATACTACTACTACAATGAGGAGTTATAACTACATGGATAACAGAAGCTATCTGTTCACATCTGAGAGTGTCAGCGAGGGACACCCTGATAAATTGGCGGATCAGGTTTCCGACGCGATGTTGGATGCCTGTCTCCGTGAGGATCCAAATTCTCGAGTTGCCTGTGAGACCTTTACCACAACCGGTATGGTGCTGGTTGGGGGTGAGATCACCACCGAAACATACGTAGACGTTCAGGAGATCGCGCGTGGTGTCGCCAAACGGATCGGATATGATCGGCCGGAGTACGGTCTCGATTTCGAATCGATGGCGGTCATCAACACGATCCATTCACAATCTCCCGATATTTCACAGGGAGTTTCCGAGGGAACGGGCCTGTTCAAGGAGCAGGGCGCCGGTGACCAGGGGATGATGTTTGGGTTCGCCTGCAAGGAAACCCCCGAGTTGATGCCGCTTCCCATCATGCTGGCCCATCGGATACTGATGAAGGCCGCGGAACTCAGGAAGAGCGGCGCCATCACCTGGCTTCGGCCGGATTCGAAGAGCCAGGTCACGGTAGAGTATGAGGGTCACACGCCGAAACGGGTGGATACGGTGGTCGTGTCTCATCAGCACGACGAGAACATCGCGTATGATGAGTTGAAGAACACCATCATCGACAAGATCGTGAAGCCGGTCCTGGAGCCCTACGGTTTCCTGGCCGATGACATCGAGTATTTTATCAATCCTACCGGTAGGTTCGTCATCGGCGGACCACACGGCGACTCCGGTCTGACCGGTCGAAAGATCATCGTCGACACCTACGGCGGCATGGGCCGGCACGGCGGCGGCGCGTTCAGCGGCAAGGACCCGAGTAAGGTAGACCGTTCGGCCGCATACATGGCGCGGTACGTGGCCAAGAATATCGTCGCCGCGGACCTGTGTGAGCGCTGCGAGGTGGAGCTGGCCTACGCCATCGGCGTTCCCTTTCCGGTATCGGTCTATGTCGATACCTTCGGGAGTGCCGTGGTGGATGAGGCCAAGATCGAGAAGGCCGTCGAGAAGGTCTTCGATCTGACTCCCTCCGGGATCGTCAGGTTGCTGGACCTGCGGAAGCCGATCTATCAGGAGACCGCCACGTACGGCCATTTCGGCAGAGATCAGTTCGCATGGGAAAAGACCGACAAGGTCGAGGCACTGAAGGCCGAGTTGGGGAAGTAGCCTGTCTTACATAGGGAGACTATCATAGGGAGACTATGCGCATCGGGAGTCTACCGCGCGCGGCATTGCATCGTGAACACCTGAAAGCTGTGTGTGTCTGAGAGAGCTGATCGAGGCTATACCTTGGTGAAGTTCCAGCGATTCTCTTTCAGGTCGAGAGCGACGGCATCCTGCATGGAGTCGGGGAATTGTGCGCCTCTGACGGTTACGATTTGAGAGGCCAGGTAGGAGGCGCAGACCCCGGAATCTCGGAGTGAGAAACCGCTGACGAGGCCGTAGATGAAGCCGGCTGCGTACATATCCCCGGCGCCGGTGGTGTCGACGGCGCCTACCTTGCGGACGGGAATCTGGAAAGTTTGTCCGTCACCGGCCACGATAGACCCGGCTGAGCCGTTTTTCACCACGGCAATCTCACACAGTTGTGAGAGTTTTTCGGCACACTCCTCCGGGTACTCCGAGTCGAAGAGGATCATAGCCTCCTCCCTGTTGGCGAAGACGATGTCCGCGTGTTCTCTGATGAGATCCGGAAACTCTGTTTTGTTTCTTTCCACCGCGAACGGATCCGCCACGTCGAAGATGACCCGCTTACCCGCGGTCTTCGCCAGATCGAGGCAGTAGAGGATGGCCTCCTTCTGAAGTTCCGTGTCCCACATATAGCCTGTGAAGTAGAAGTAATCCGCGTCCTTCACGACATCCGGGTCTACATCCGATTTCTCAAACTGCCGGTTTACGCCGAGATAGGTGTTCATGGTGCGTTCGGCATCCGGAGATACCAGGATTATGCTCGTGCCGGTGACCCCCGAGCCGGTTCGCAGTTCCGAACGGACGTCGAATGTGGCGAGCCGTTCGCGATAGATGTGTCCGTGTTCGTCGTCGCCAACCTTGCCGCCGAGAGCGACCGTCAGGCCGAATGAGCCGAGGGCGATGATCGTGTTGGGGCAGGATCCACCGCATGAGTAGGTGACTTTCCGGCTCTCGATCCTGTCTAGAATGCGTGCGCGCTCTTCGAGCGAGACCAGGTGCATGGTTCCCTTATTCAGCTTCAGTATTGAAAGATCGGCCTCGTCTATGTCTGCGACGATGTCGATCAGTGGATTGCCGATACCGAATACATCGATTGTCATGAGAGTATCTCCTTGTCCATTGTGTGCAGCGAATGGGTTTCGCAAAACCAAGTAGTAGCATAAACGGGAACGAGTATCTTTACAAGATGGGATTCTCGCGGTAAAATCCTAATATGCCAATTATCTCTATAGCAAGTACGGGATTCGCCGTACTAATCTACCTGAGTCTTCTCTTTTTGGTATTCAAGGGAAATTCCCTACGAAGTTTGAAGTTCTACTTCTCGCTGTATATTGGCGGCATGTGTGTACTGCAGGGCGGCCTCTTCTTGGCTACGATAGCAAGCTCTTTGCAGGCGGCCGATATCGCCTATCGAATAGCTGGGAGTGGTGCGCTATTGTTTTTCGTCGCATTCTATCCGCTTGTGTCTGCTTTGACGGTCCAACCGACACAAGCGTCTCCGGATTCTCCTCGTGAATCGTTTTTTGGTACGAAGGGGCGATGGGATCGGAAGGATGGTATGCCGGGCAGACTCAATCCCGGACTCCTCATCGTCGGAAGTGTGGGTACCGTTGCCGGTATCATCACCACATCGATCTTTCCATACTTCTCGTCTCTAAAGATGGGAAAGGGAGGGTTCTATATTCCAGTTATAGATCCCGCGGTGATGTACCTGGGAGTTCCGTTTGTGGTCGCGTGGGCGGCCGGATTGGCACGGTTGATCGGCACCTATCGAAAGTCGAAATCGGTTTTTTCTCGAAACCGACTCCTCTACCCCATAATCGGTTCGTTGGCATTGATGATCGGAGTGGCGACGAACCTGACTCCGCTACAGGATTATCCGGTGGATATCGTATTCTTCGTGATACATGCCGGCCTGATCGCCTATGTGGTAACTCGGTATCGAGTCATCGATGTTCGTTCGGTGCTGGTGCGAGGTTTCGTCCTGGTTGCCATTGTGGGTGCGGTGCTGCTCGTAGATCTCGGACTGACGATTGTTATCGATACCCTCTTCTTTCGCCTGGGCATCGGTGCGCGGTACTGGTCGAGTGTGCTCTCTTTCATGCTTCTCGCTGGGAGTATATTGCTCTTGCAGCGACGACGGTCGGTCAGGAGGGCACTTCTTCTGTTGTTCCCCTCGTATGGCGAACCGGAAATTGAGCTGGAAGGGCTCAGTGCGACTCTCCTGGCGGTTGCGGATGTGGTGGAGATTCTGGATGCAGCACTCGAATTAATACTTACCAGACGGAACGCCGCTTACGGATGCGCATACATCTCTCCAGCGGGTGCCGTGCCCCGAATCGACCGGATAAAACCGAAGGTGTGCGTGCACCGCGACGAGTCCGGCGTGTTCGATCGAGTGTCGGTCTCCGGTGACCGATCATCGGATGATTCTGTGAATCGGCTGACTCCGGAGCAGATAGGAATGGTAGTTCGGATCTCTGATCACGCCGGAGGCCCGTTTTGGTTGGAAGAGGTGAAGAGTCGGCAGGAATTCGGGGAGCATGAATGGCCCGATGATGATGAGATAACCGGACTGCCCGAGATCGCTGTTCCGCTCTATGAACAGGATATGATAACAGGATTTCTCTGCATCGATGGAGGAACCGCCTCTCGGGTAGTAGACGAACGGTTACTGAGCCTCTTGCGAACCGTTGGCGGTATGACTTCGGTCGCACTTTCCCGGGTACGGGCGCACGACAGACTGAGAATTCAGCTGGAGGAGAACGAGGTGCTCTTGAAGGAGGTGCATCACCGGGTCAAGAATAACCTGCAGATCATCGCCAGCTATCTGAGTCTGGAATCGGTACGTATCGTCGATCCTGAGGTGAAAGATATCTTCAAGGAGATGCGCGGACGTATCCAGAGTCTCTCGTTGGTCCACGAGATCCTGTACGGTTCGGAGTCACTCAAGAGCATCGATGTGCGTGTCTATGTCGGTGATCTCATGAATGTACTCTTGGATCAGTGGTCTCCGGGCGGAAGGTCCGGACGGGGGATCGAGGTCGTGCTCGAAATTGATCCGGTGCAGATGACCCTGAATACCGCCATTCCCTTTGGACTAGCATTGAACGAACTCGTCACGAACGCCTGTAAGTATGCCTTTGTGTCACCTCGACCGAACGACCATAGAAGCATCTCGATCTCTCTTGAGGCTGCCGGTAACAGAGTCCACTGTGAGATCGCAGACAACGGCATGGGCATGCCCACGGGTGTCGAAGACGAAGGGTCACTCGGCCTGCGGCTGGTGGACGCGTTGATCCGTCGCCAACTCGAAGGCACATGGGAGATCGACCGCTCCCGCGGCACCCGACACGTCATCGAGTTCGAGTTGAGCGACGAGTAGTGCCGGAATCGTGAAAGTCTGATACCATATCGGTCGTGGAAAATCCGTTCGGTGAGTTACCCCGAGACTTCTTCGCTCCTCTTGCATTCGCCAATCGGGAGCATTACGCGAACCTGCTCATCGTCTATTATCAGCTGTTCCTCGAATATCACGACGGGGTTGAGCGACCGGTAGTGATGTCCGCGTTCGAGGAGTATTTCGCGGGACTCGGTGATCTCTCATCCTTCGAAGAGGATTCGGTCGAGAACGATCGTGCCGGAGAACGGGTAATTCATGAAGATCTCGAAGAAGAATCGGCTGTAGCCGGAGAAACACAACCGTTACCCGCCCTGGATCCCCGCATGGTGGGGAACTATTTCCTTCGGAGGCTGATTCGATGCGGTTGGATGAGTGAGGAGGAGATGGAGGACTATACCCAGCGGGTGAACATGACCTCCTGGGCGAAACCCTTCTTCGATGCGCTGTATCGGATCGCCCAGGGGGTAGGAGTCGAATACGAGAGCCATGTCGTGGCTATATACAGCTCGCTATGCGGAGACGCGGCCGGTGAAAACGGCCATCATGCCGTCCTGAATGCCCACTACCATACCCGTCTCCTCATCGAATCGCTGAAGGTGCTGGCCCAGAATATCAAGAATCACCTACAGCGGATCTACGATCACGATATGGCGGTGAAGGACATCCTCCATATCCACTATGATGTATATATGCGGGAGGTCGTCGATCGGGCGTATAACCGGCTGAAGACATCGGACAACCTCTCCAAGTACAGGCCGCGGATCAACGCGGCGGTGAACGAGTTTCTGAGGGATGAGGAGTGGCTGGCCGCCTCCGCCCGGAAACTGTCGGTCATCAAGCGGTTGCCGGTAGAGGAGACCAGGCGCTTCCTGATCGGCATGCTCAAGGAGATTAGGGAGGAGCTTCACAACATCGACCCGATTCTGGAGGAGATCGACGACAAGAACCGGAGGTATTCCCGAATCACCACCGAGCGAATCAAGACCAAGATCCATACGGATGTCGGTCTATACGGCAAGATACGGGCTATCGCCGATTCGCTGCTAGCGGGTGATCTCGGTACCGATGATATACGCCACGGCATCTGGCGAAATCGGTATCTCGATTCCGGTTCACTGTATACTCGGCGAGTACGAAAGATGAGCCGCGATGCATTTCGCAGGCCCGAGGATGATGTCGATACCGAGATCGTCGAGAGGGAGATGTTCCTGAGAATCTCGGGGCAGTTGAATCCCAAGAAGGTGGCCGGCTTCCTGGACGGGCTGACGAACCGCAGTCGTGAACCGTATCCGGCATCGAGGGCCGTGAAGGATATCGACAGTTTCATCCGGGTCATGTACGCTGCCGCCTATGCGGAGGGACGCGCGGGGAACTTTCCCTATGTTGTCCGCTGGGAGGAGGGCGTCGACCGGGTGGATAGATTCGAGTTTCGACGACACTCTTTCATTCGCGATGCGAAGTAACCGGGCGAAACAACAGAGTACAGAGTAGTGACTGTAGAGAGGCAGTAAAAAGACGATAGAGTAAGGTCGTAGAGGGTATTGTAGGGTGAAAGCCGACACGTTTCCTGGAAAATTCGACGATCGTGAACGCGAGATGTTCTCGCGGTGTGTGAACGCGTTTCTCACCGGCACGTTTCTGGTCCGGGCGATAGAGTCGGACGCCGGGATGTATCGGTTCGTCAATGGGAATTTCGAGGCCTTCGAGGAGTATTTTTCGGTGGCCGGGTGGGGTCTGCGGCGCGATGAGAACCTCGGGGTGATCACCTGGATCGGGCCACCTGCCGCCAGACAATCGTTGTCACTCGAGGAGACGCTCTCTCTCCTGGTGCAGCGGGTATTGTACGAGGAACGCCGCTCTGAGATAGCCCTGCATGGGGAACGTACCGTACGGCAGCTGGATTTTCGAGACAGGTATCGGGTCATGACGGAGCGGACTCTCTCGAAGACCCGTTTGAGCGAGATACTCAGGCGGTTCCAAGCCATGAAGCTGATTCGCGTCATGGGAGACGAGAGTGATCCGGACACCTTGATCGTCCTGTATCCGAGTATTCCCTTCGCCCTTGACGGCGTGTCGGTGGATGAGGCCTATGAACGTGTCGCGGCGATCACAAAACCGGAAGACGAAATCGAACCCGGTGACCAGGAAACGGAGAGCGAGTGATGTTGACGCTGAATCGCATGAGGCTCGTGAATTGGCATTTCTTCGAGGATGCGATCGTGCCGTTCGACGAGATGACCCTCCTGGCGGGGGACAACGCCAGCGGTAAATCGACCATCATCGATGCTCTCCAATACGCGCTGGTCGCCAACATCCAGAAGATAAAATTCAACGCCGCCGCCACCGACCAGCGAGGCACGAGGTCGCTGGAGAGTTACTGCCGCTGCAAGATCGGCTCTGACTCACTCTCCTACTATCGTGACGACACCATCTCCCATGTGATCCTCGAGTTCGCAGAGGGGGAGCGTCGATTCTGCGCGGGAATCATGATAGAGGCGTACCGCGACTCCGATCTGAAGGAATCGCCCTGGATCCTCAAGGATGCGACGCTGGATGAGATCGAGTTGTTTGCAGGCGACGAGTTTCTCCCGCCCCGGCTCTTCCGGGAGCGGATCAAGCAGCTCGGAGGGACCCTCTGCAGTACCAAGCGGGAATACAACTCCAAGTTGACCTATGCGCTGAACGTGCACCGCCGGAATAGCGATTTCAACCCGTACCTCGAGACATTGGTGAGATCCGTCAGTTTCACTCCCCTGACCTCGGTAGATGAGTTCGTATGCGATTATATTCTGGAGGAGCGCCAGGTGGACGTATCCGCCATGAAGGAGAACCTGGAGAACTACCGGGAGGCCGAACGGGAGGCCAATGAGATGGAGCGCAAGATCCAGGTGCTCCGGGGAATCGCGGACCTGCAGGCGGAGACGGACCAATTCCGCAGGCAGGTCCTCATGCAGGAGTACCTGCGGCTGCGGCTGACCAGAGAGATCACCGGATTGGAACTGGACAAGGCCTCGGAGGAGCTGCTGGCGGCCCAACGTGAACAGGAGCACACCGAATCGAGGATCGCGGAGATCGAGACGGAGCGGGAGCGGCTCGAGGAGATACGACAGGAGCTGACCTTCGCACTGGCGACCAACGATCAGCACCGACTCTACGAGCGGCTGGCCGCCGACCGTCGCGATGCCGGTCGAAAATTGGAGGAACAACGCCATCGATTCGAGCGCTTCGAGACCCTGATGTCGGAATGTACGACGCTGCTCGAGCGGGAGATCACCGATATCGACACTACCATGAGAGAGGTGGAACGGGAGCGGGAGGAGTTGGCGGATGAACGGGCGGAACTTCGCGGGGTCGAAACGGATGTCCGCAAGAGGCTCGGAGACGCTCAGCGGGAGATGCGAGATCTCGAGCGGGGAATTCTGGCATATCCCGATTCGACGAACAGGCTAAAGAGGGCGCTGGAGGAGCACGAAATCGATGTCTGGGTGTATGCCGACCTGCTCGAGGTGAACGATTCTGGTTGGCAGAACGCCGTAGAAGGCCGCTTGAACGATCATCGCTTCGATCTGCTCGTGTCCGAGAATGACTTCAACCGGGCCTGGGAGATCTATCGGACCATGCCGGTCGAAGTGGCGGGAGTCGGCATCCCGAACATCAAATCGATGCGGGATTCCGAGATACGGGCCGGATCTCTTGCCGAGGTGATCGAAACCGGGTCACCGCCGGCACGGAGATATACCGCATCGCTACTCGGAGACGTCGTCATGGCCACCGACGAGACCCTCCTCGATTTCCCCGATTCGGTCACCAAAGGGTGTCTCATGTATGCCGGGAAGACCGTGTCGCGGATCGAGCCCGAAGTGTTCGAGCGCTGGTATATCGGCACGGCGGCCAAGGAGCGGCGCTTGAGGCAGCTCCAGGAGGAGTGCGAGATTGCATCGGCGGAACTCGAGGAGATCACCGGAAAGCTGAGGGAGAAGGCACGGCTGGATGAGAACCTCCGGCGTGCCGTCGATTCCCTCTATTCGTTGCGTGATCTGGAGGACGCCCGGGCGGCGGTTCGAACCGCCGAGGACGCGGTCGCGGATCTTGATCTTCGCCTCGCGGCGATCGATACGAGTGAGTTCGATGAGCTGCGGAACCAGATCGCCTCGGTGTTGGCCAGGTTGAAGGAGCATGAGCGTGAAAACAGCGAAGCCCAACGACACCTCGGGGCCCTCCAGAACCGGATTCAAACCCTTCGGATCAACTGTGCCGAATTGAAGCAAGATGGGGAGGAGCAGGAGCGGGAACTCAGCGGATTCAGGACGGACCACGCGGACATGGAGGAGGATCTCGACGGGTACTACCGGGCCAGGGTGAAACCCAGGACTCCGTTGGAGGAGCGCAGGCGAATCCTCGGCAACTTCGATTCGGCCATGCGGGGGATCCGAACGCGCCTGGAGAGGACCGAACAGGAGTGCAGGAAGGCCAAGATCGAGTATAATCGCCTCTTCAATGCGTATCTCGACGACTCGGCGGAGGATTCTCGTCCGTTCGTCCAGGAACTCTCGAGGTTCGAGGATACCGAGCTTCCTGCCTACCAAGAGAAGATCATGCGGGCCCGAGAGGAGGCGGAGACGCAATTCAAGGAACACTTCGTCTCCAGGCTCAACGAGTATATCACCGATGCCAAGGATTCTTTTCTTGAGATTAACCACACCCTCAGGACGATTAAATTCGGACAGGACCAGTACAGGTTCAGCATCTCCGAGAGGGAGGAGAAAAAGGGACTTCTCAGGGTGATTCGGGAAGCCTCGACCATCAGCGAGCTCGAAGGAACCATGTTCGAGCGCCTCACCGATCCGGAAGAGCGGAAGGTGGTGGAATCGGTCTTCGAACAGATCCTTACCAGCGACCTCGATTCTCCCGAAATTCGGGACATCTGCGATTACCGGCAGTACTTCACCTACGATATCAGGATACGACATACCGGCACGTTGGACCCGGAAACCAAACTTCCCCTGGAGTCGTCGCTTACGAGGGTGCTGCGGGAGAAGTCGGGCGGTGAGACCCAGACCCCCTACTACGTGGCCTTGGGTGCCAGTTTCTTCCGTTTCTTCAAGGACGAACCCGGTGCCATCCGCCTGGCCGTGTTCGATGAGGCCTTCAACAAGAT
>CAZAKE010000037.1:20461-32801 GCA_964485495.1 uncultured Spirochaetales bacterium | reverse complement strand
GTACCGGGCCGTGGACATCATCCTGATCATCTTCGGCGCGATCCTGATCCTCAACACCCTCACCGCCTCAGGCGCTATGGAATCGATCAAGCGCGGACTGCGGAGCATCTCTCCGGACAGACGGGTGCAGGTGATCATCATCGCCTGGATGTTCGGCGCCTTCATCGAGGGTGTCGCCGGGTTCGGCACCCCTGCCGCACTGGCCGCGCCGCTGCTGGTGGGCCTGGGGTTCCCGCCCCTGGCCGCGGCGGTGGTGGCGTTGATCATGAACTCGACGCCGGTGGCCTTCGGGGCCGTGGGCGTGCCCTTTCTGGCGGCGGTGGAGACCGTCTCCCGTTCGGTCATCATGGCCGGCGGCGACCTCGCGCTGTTCCAGGGACGGCTGGCGCTCTACGTCGGGCTGATCCACGGCATCATCGGCACCTTCGTTCCTCTCCTCGGCGTGGCCGTGATCACCCTGGGGTTCGGCCGGGAACGGTCTGTCAAGAAGGTCGTCGAAGCGGCGCCCTTCGCGCTGCTGGGCGGACTCGCCTTCACGCTACCCTATTTTTTCAGCGCCATATTCATCACCCCGGAACTGCCGTCGATCATCGGCGGACTCGTCGGTCTCGGCGTGCTCGTAGTCGCCGCCAGGATGAAGTTCCTGGTCCCCAAGACGCTCTGGGACTTCCCCGAAAGGACAGATCCACATGAGGGGGCTGCGTATGCGAACGACGAGACGGGGAGCGACGAGACCGAGAACGGCACGATTGGCGTGTTCATGGCCTGGCTGCCCTATCTCCTGATCGCGCTGGTGTTGCTGGTGACCCGACTGCCGGTGTTCGGATTGAAGAGCCTGCTGCAGGAGGTGGCGATTCCGTTACCCCGGCTCTTCGCAACCGGACCCGCCCATGTGCTCAGGCCGTTTTACAACCCCGGCATTCTCCCGTTCGTCTTCATCGCGCTGGTGACCCATCTCCTGCATCGTTTGGATGGCCATTCGGTGTGCCGTGCATGGGGAAAGTCAGTGAAGCAGGTGTATGGCGCGGCCATCGCACTGACCGCCGGAATCGCCATGGTGCAGCTCCTGGTGAACTCCGGAGTCAATTCCGCCGGATACCCCTCCATGTTGTCGGTTCTGGCGGGGACCATGGCCGACCTGGCGGGAAGGGCGTACGTGGTTATCTCTCCACTCATCGGTGTTCTCGGGGCCTTCATGGCCGGCTCCAATACGGTTTCCAATATCCTCTTCTCATCCCTGCAATTCGAGACGGCCACGCTCCTGGGGCTCCCGAGTGTCGTGATAATCGCGCTGCAGGTGGTCGGCGGGGGAATCGGAAACATGATCTGCATCAACAACATCGTGGCGGTGGCCGCGACCGTGGGGATCGTCGGCGTGGAAGGCCGGATCATTCGTCGGAATTTCCTGCCCATGCTGGTATATTCGCTGCTCGCCGCCGGACTCGGCGCGCTGTTCATTGCGATGCTGAGATAGGGCCGGCGTGGGTCCGGAAAAATACGTTTCGTACTCGCGAAAGGGCGCCGTTTCGATTACAATACGGGTACTTACCTGGTGAATTCCGAACTCCAACCGAACGAGGTGGCTCCAATGTCGGAAACGCGGCAACCCTCCGTTGTGATCCCGTACGATGGACCCTGCCGGCGGCAGGAATGTCAGGATGTATTCGTCTACCTGCGTCCCGAGACCAACGGAATCTTGGTCGAGAGCACCATCCTTCGGGTAATCCAGGGAAACACCAGGTATTCCGACGAGGTCGCGTTGGTATACCTCGCCAACATTCCCGGAGATTTCATCGTCGCCAATCAACTGGTCGAGCAGCATTACAGTTTCAGGATCTTCTTTACCAAAGCCGGCAAGTCGGCGTTTACCCCGCGGATGCGGCGGGAGTTCGAGAAACGGTTCGGCGTCTCCTTCCTGGAGGCCAGAATCCTGGGTGCATATGAGGCGATGGCCGTGTTGGGACTGGATTGGGAGGGGCTTTTCAGCGTCTGGGTCGATTGGGACGACTTCCTGATCGTGAACGGTCAGACGGTAAAGAAGGTCGGTGATCTCTTCGTGGTCAATTACGATATCCCCGCAATCCTACACAAGAACAACACGCATACCGATATCGCCGTCATGATCCTTCGTTCCGCTCAGACATATACGGAATTTCGCCACATGATTCGGGACATCGGAGACGCCCTCATCCAAGAGTCGATACTGACTCCCAATACCCCCCTGAGTCGTGCATTCCACTACTCGAAGGGTCCATTCGAGCAGATCCTCGATGCCATGGGATTCCTCTACGATGAATCCTCTACGCATGTTCCCCTGGCTGAGATACGATTCTACCGCTACCTGCTGGAGAACGGATACGACGGCGAGACGATTGCACACCTGCTGCGGTATCCGATACTGAAATTCCGCGAACCGGACGGCACTGAACGAGAGTCCGATATTTATGCCTATACTCGGGAGGACACCTACGCTTCGGCGCGCGACAAGCTGAAGACCGTTCGGTGCCAATACCTGCTTGGATGAGGTCAGCTAATCCGACTATGGCTACCGCCATATGCCGATCCGATTCAGGGGCTGCGTACGCGAAAAAACGCAGAAATTCGTAAAAAAAATCCTGATTCCACTGGACATAATTTTCCGAATTGTGCTATAGTCCGCCTCGCATAGAATACGTGTCGGTCCTGATCCGACACAACCTCCATTTTTCGTATTGGCCTTCAGGGTTTTACCTCCTTTCCCTGGGGGCTTTTTTTTATCCCTCTGTTTTTACCCTATACCTATTAGTAGCAATCGAAAGTCGGAATCGATAATTTTGGAGAGTAATTGATACCCTTGGCGCCATCTGGAGATGTAACTACAATACCGGGTGGGACCCGTTCGAAAAACAGAACGGTACACTCGCATACCTTGTAGAAACCCGCGATCCGCTACAGGCAGGCGCGGAGGAGGAGATACGGACCGTGCATCTTGATATTCTGAATGGGGGACTCATACCCTATGGAACCGCCCTTAACGCACAACTCGAACTCGTCGAGCGGCGCCGGCGTGACGAGGTTCCGGATACGCTGATCCTCCTCGAACATCCCCATGTGATAACCACCGGAAAACGGACCGATGACACCGATATCCTTCTCTCCCGAGAGCGGCTAAAGAAGCTGGGGGTTGAGATTTTTCCCGTCGGGAGAGGGGGACAGGCAACCTATCACGGGCCGGGGCAGCTGGTGGGGTACATCATCGTGCACCTTCAGGCGCACCATCGCCAGGTGAAACGGTTCGTTCGGAATATCGAGGAGGTGCTGATCCGCCTACTCTCGTCGAAGTACGGCATCGAAGCCGAAAGAGACCCAGACCACACCGGGGTCTGGGTAGGAAACAGCAAGATCGCCGCGGTGGGGATCCAGATACGTGAAAAGGTCACATTTCACGGGTTCGCCCTGAATGTGAATACCGACCTTCGGGGATTTTCCTGGATCGTCCCCTGCGGCATCCGTGATCGAGGGGTCACTTCTATCGAACGACTCCTTGGAAGAAGAGTTCCCATCGAGGAGGTGAAGGCCGGGGTACATGATATCTTTCCCCGGGTTTTCGGGTACGACGACAGCAGTCTCGGCACGTTCGAAGAGAAATCGCAGAGTGACCCGAAACGGATGCGACGTGATCCGGGTCTGGGACCAGGACCGAAACCTCCCTGGCTTCGGGTTCCCATCCCGGGAGGCGGACGGTCTCTCTCGACGGAACGGTTGCTACGCGAGCTGGGACTCCACACGGTATGCCGCGAGGCCAACTGTCCCAACCGGATGGAGTGTTTCAGCGGCGGGACCGCCACCTTCCTGATTCTCGGGGATGTATGCACCAGGAGGTGTGCCTTCTGCAATGTCGGCAAGGGTATACCGCAACCTCCGGATCCGAAGGAGCCTGCCGCGCTGGCGGAGGCCGTGACTGCCCTGGGTCTGTCACACGTGGTGATCACCTCGGTGACCCGGGACGATCTTCCGGACGGCGGCGCCGCCCATTTCGCCGAGTGTGTCCGGTGGGTACGGCAGAGGTCGCCCGATGTCTCGGTGGAACTCCTGATTCCCGATCTTCGGGGGAGGGTAGCGGCCCTCGGGGTCGTGATGGCGGCCGGCCCGGATGTGCTCAATCATAACATAGAGACGGTCCCGCGGCTCTATCCGCAGGTGCGTCCGGGGGCCGACTACACCCGGTCTCTCGGTGTACTCACCGAGGCGAAGAGAAGGGGAGGAGAAGGCCTTCTCACGAAATCCGGACTCATGGTCGGACTCGGTGAGACGACGGACGAGGTGCGATCTGTCCTGCGGGACCTGCGTGAGGCTGGATGTGATCTACTCACGGTAGGACAATATATGGCCCCATCGAAGGACCACACACCCGTCAGGGAGTATGTGGCACCGGAGACGTTCGACGCATACGCAGGATATGCCCGGAAGATCGGCTTCAGAGGCGTCGCCTCGGCCCCGCTGGTGCGCAGTTCGTACCGAGCCGCGGAGATGCTCGCATCAACCCGATGAGACTCCAACACGCCGCCGACCTCCTCGGCGTCTCCGTCGCTACGGTCAAGAACTGGCTGCGGACCGGGGCCTTCTCCTCTCTGGATGATATCGGGGATATGGACCCGGCGGTGATCACTGTTGCGGTCGGGTCCTGCGAGGGTTCCTCCTGCGAGGGTTCCCCCCGCAAGGAGACGAAGATCTCCTCGATAGCCGGCGGACGACTCGTCTCTCGGGCCAACAAGACGGCACGCTCGCGCACGCTCATGCCCTCCGGGTACGCTCCCGGCAGGGAGAGCCGGCGCCGCTTGGAAGCCATCCTGGAGGAGATCCGTCGCAGCGGTATACCGCGTGAAACCGCGCTGTGGGCCTGTGCGCTTCGGCGCAGCGCCGATCTCTTCGGCGTCGAGACGCTCGAGCTTCCCGGACTCGGTCTTCCGCCTGCACCGCGACGGCTCCTCATGAACTGGCGTGCAGACCTTCGGCGCCGGGGGCTGTTCGATGAGGAGGGGGTCCGGGCGGTATTCGCCTGCCCCCTTCCGGACGGTGCCGATCCTTTAGGCGCGGTCCAGCTCGGGTCCCTCGGCGAGGGGGCTCGGGTCCGAGGCGGCATCTATTTCACTCCCGCATCAATCGCGGAGTCGATCACCGGAGATTTCGGCCGCAGCTCCGGCAACGTGATGGACCCCTGTTGTGGTACGGGCCAGTTCCTGGTGCATCTCGCCCGCGCCGGCAAGCGGCCGGGGGAGTTGTGGGGAATCGATCTGGATCCTCCGACGGTCCGGCTGGCCTGCCTGAACCTCTCTCTCGTATGGCCCGATTATGAGGGCGAGTTTCGGATATACTGTGCTGATTTCCTGGCCGTACGACGCGATGGTGAGGCCGATCATGCCGGCAACCGGCAGGGGATCCCGGATTCGGTGAACACGGGGGAGCCGCCGCTACCCGCGGACCTATCTCTGGTGGTGACGAACCCCCCCTGGGGATACCGTTTCGATGTATCGGCGAAGAAGCGATACCGGGCTGCGTATCCCGAGTTGAATTCCACCGAATCTTTCTCTCTGGTAATCGCCCGATCGATCGAATTCCTCCGCGCCGGCGGAGTCGGGGTGTTTATCCTGCCCGAATCGTTTCTCACCGTTCGGGCCCACCGTGGAATCAGAGAGTGGATCCTAAAGCGGTGCGACATTGTGAAGACGGAGTACCTCGGAAGGCCCTTTTCCGGGGTTTTCACTCCGGTGATCCGGGTGGATCTGCGCAAGCGACAACAGGACCGGGTGCGGGAGCACGCGATCAGGGTGATCGGAAACGGGCCGGAGTACCGGGTTCCCCAACGGAGACTGTTTCGCAACGCAGGATCTATGTTCGATCTTCATCTTACCCCGAGAGACAGGGAGATAGTGGATACACTCAAGAACCGTCCGCATGTAATCCTGGAGGGGAACGCCCGGTGGGCCCTCGGCCTCGTCACCGGGAACAATCGGAAACACCTCCTCACCGAATCGATCCCCGGATCGGAGCCTGTCATCACCGGTGCCGACATCTCTCCCTACATCGTGGGAGCGCCGACCCGGCACATCGTGTTTCGACCGCAGTCGTATCAGCAGACCGCCGACGAGTCTCTGTATAGGCAGCCGTGCAAACTGGTGTACCGCTTTATCGCCCGTGAGCCGGTGGTGGCGTTGGACTACGACGGACGCATTACACTGAACAGCGCCAATATCCTCATTCCCGAACTGCCGGGCTATACGCCGCAAGCACTCGCCGCGGTATTGAACTCGAGCCTGTATCGGTTTCTTTACGGCAAGATGTTTTCGGCGCTGAAGATCTTGAGGAGTCATCTCGAGGTCCTTCCCCTGCCGCAAGCGGACCCGACGGTAGTCGCGCAACTCGATCATGATGTTGGGGAACTCATCGCCGGCAGGGGTGATCAGTCGAGAATCGACGATCTTGTCTTCCGGATCTGTGATATCTCGGCGGCAGACCGGGCATATATAGAGAAAACTCTCCGATCACGCGGGTGAACGATCCCCGCGAAACGTTGCGTTTGTTCAGTTCCATTCATATCGAGAACCGTCGCCGGCACTTGGCTTTCAGATCGAAATAGGGTATACTCCATCCACAAAAGTCTGTTTCGGTGTGTTCGGCCGTTTTTACAATCAAGAGAAACTCGCCTGTTCTGTAGATGAGTGTTTTCTCGGCCCGACGTGGTTCCGGAACTGCATTTTAAGTTCACGCCGAGGATTGTTACACCCCATGCCGGAAAGTCCCGCCTGTGTTTCTGCCCCGACTACCTGTAATTTCTTGGTTTACTGCCGACGATTCCCGTTATCGAGTAGAGTACTGATTGCGGGCAGTTTTCCGTTACAGAGTAGTCCCGATAGGCGCCTCCGGCTCGATGAACATCTCCTCGGCACCATCATGTATCGACGAAATATCGAGAAGGAAATACTACGAGATGAAATTTACCGAACTGAATTTAGACGATAGAGTCTTGAAGGGCATCGAGGATGCCGGGTTCGAGGAGTGTACCGAGGTGCAGACCTTGACCTTCGAACAGACGCTGAAAGGGGTGAACGTCGCCGTCCAGTCGCAGACAGGCACCGGCAAGACCGCCGCCTTCCTGATCACGATCTTCGACCTGTTCCTGAAGGATAAGGTGAAACAGAAGAAGGCGCTCGTGATCGTACCCACTCGAGAGCTGGCCGTCCAGATCGAGAATGACGCCAAACTCCTGGGAGCGCATCTGGATTTCACCATCGGAAGCATCTACGGCGGTATCGGGTATGGCCGGCAATCCGATCTGCTTCGGAACGGTGTGGATCTGTTGATCGGAACTCCCGGAAGGCTGCTCGACTTCAACGAGCAGGGGAAACTGGATTTCGGGGACTTCGGCGTGCTCGTGATAGACGAGGCCGACCGCCTGTTCGATATGGGTTTCTATCCGGACCTCCGCAAGATGGTGCAGAGGATGCCGCCGGTGAAAGAGCGGACCACCATGCTCTTCAGCGCTACCTTGAGTGTCCGCGTCAAGAACCTTGCATGGGAGTATATGCACGAACCCTACGAGATAGAGGTCGCACCGGAGAACATCACGGTAGAGGAGATCACCCAGGAACTTTACCACGTGTCGAAGGACGATAAATTCAAGCTCCTGCTGGGAATCCTGAAGAAGGAGAATCCGGAGAACGCCCTCATCTTCAGCAACACGAAATTCCATGCCGTGCTGGTAGCGAAGAAATTGGCTCTGAACGGGTTCAAGGCCAAGTATCTGATGGGTGACATGCCCCAGAAGAAACGACTCCAAATTTTGAATAAGCTGAAGGCCGGAGAGATCCGGTATCTCGTGGCTACGGATGTAGCGGCCCGGGGTCTCCATATCGAGGACCTATCCGCGGTGATTAATTATGACGTGCCCGAAGATCCGGAGAACTACGTTCACAGAATCGGCCGGACGGCCCGCGCCGGGAAGACCGGTAAGGCCATCACACTGGCGTGTGAGCGATACGTGTTCGGCCTCGAGGCGGTAGAGAGTTTCCTCGGCCGGAAGATTCCGGTCGCCTGGGCCGAGGAGGATCTATATACCGAGGACGCCTCGCAAGACATCTACATCGATATCGACGAAGACGAGCTGCCGCGAGGCGGAAAGCCCGGCCGCCGGCCTCAAGGCCGCGGCTCCCGGGGGCGTTCCGGTGGCGATTCACGGCGGTCGGACCGTTCGAGGTCTGGAAGCAGATCCGGAGCCAGGCCGGGTGGAAGTTCTCGAGGTAGATCCGACAGATCCGATCGGAGTAGTTCCGATCGGAGCACATCGAGTCGGAGCGGATCCGGTCGAGACGGGTCCAAGCGGGAAGGAGCGGATCGAAGTGGTTCGAAGTCGCGACAGCCTGCCGGTTCCTCCGGCCGGCACGCCGACGGTTCCCGAGGATCCGATAGCCGGCGTTCGGCGGATTCTCGATCGAATACCGGCCGGTCGGGAAGAGACGACCGGGCCAATTCCGGAAATCGCGATTCCCGCAAGCGAAACCGGTCGGGATCCCGAGACGAAGACCGAAAAGAGGGTACGAAGAGAAATCGGAACGAGAAATCTTCACCCAAAGACGATTCGGCTCTATCCCGAACGACCCGTCGTCACAACAGTGGACAGAAGGAAAAATCCGGCAAGAAGGCCGACAAGACCGGTTCCATCGAGGAGCGTCTGGCCTACTACCGAGAGAAGTACGGTGAAGACTTCAAGGTCACACCGGATCTATTGAAGCAGATAAAGAAGCAGGAGGAGACCGAAAAGGGCGGCGGCATATTCCGAAAGATCCGCGGCCTCTTCAACAAGGACGACTCCTGAGCGGCGATTGGGCGTGGAGCGGCATATGAGTCCGGCTCTATCCGAATTGCCGCGTGCCGCTTATATCCGACAGTGTATAGATACTCCTGCCGAACGAGGAGAACCTATGAGCGACATCCTGGTGATTGTGAATCCCATTGCGGGGAAGGGAAATGCGGCCTCCTGTATTCCCGAGATCGAAGGCTACCTGAACGACGCCGGAGCCGATTATACCGTCGCGGTCACGAACGCCGTGTGGCACGCGGCCGGGATTGCCCGTGACGCCGTCACAGAAGGGTTCCGAATCGTCGTTGCCGCCGGCGGAGACGGCACGGCCAACGAGGTGATCTGCGGCCTCATGACCGGTGCCGACAGTCGGTCTGGGAATAGCGATACGATTCCGGCACTCGGGGTATTACCGATCGGCCGGGGAAACGATTTCGCTTATGGCGCGGAGGTACCATCGGACCTGTCCGAGGCGTGCAGGATACTCACGGACGGTTCGACTCGCTCCATGGATGTCGGCAGGATCATCGGCGGAGAGTATCCGGAGGGCAGGTATTTCGGCAACGGCATCGGCATCGGGTTCGACACCATCGTCGGACTCGAGGCTGCAAAGATGGAGCATATCCACGGCTTCGCCGCGTACGTGCTGGGCGCGGTACGGACCCTCGCGACCTTCCCCAGGGCACCCCGGGTCCGACTCACCGCCGAGAGATGGGCGGTTCTTTCCGATCCCGACTCATCGGGCGGCGATTTCGAACTCTCCGAGTACTCACCGCAGGTCTCGATTATGAACGGTCGCCGGATGGGTGGTACCTTCTTCATGGCGCCGCGGGCTCGTAACGACGACGGACTGCTCGATCTGTGTATGGCTCGTGACCTGGGCCGTCTGCAGATGGTGTCGCATATCCTGAAGTATATGAAGGGAACGCAAGGGACGAGTCCGCTGATGGTCACCGGCAGGGGTTCCCGGTATGAGATAGAAGCACTGGAGGGGGGATTGATCTGTCATGCCGATGGGGAGACTATCTGCATTCACGGAAGCCGGTTGACCGTGGAGTGTATCCCGGCGGCCCTCAGGCTCGTTTGCCGGAGGGAACCGACGGTGTCGGAGAGGTGATACGCGTATGACTCGGGCGGGTGCGGTATCTGCGCGGATCATCCGACTTCTCCTTCACATCCTCTGCCGTATTGATGCGAAGGAACTGAAGAGACTACCACGGCGGGGACCCTGCATCCTGGTGATGAACCACATCAACTTCCTGGAGGTTCCGCTCCTGTATGTATTCAGTTTGCCGACGGAGCTGGTCGGACTCGCCAAGAAGGAGACATGGCAGCAGCCGGTGATCGGCCGGCTTGCCGAATGGTGGGGAGCGATTCCCATCGATAGGGCCGGTGACGTCTCCGCACTGAAACGGTCCATACGGGCGCTGCAGGAGGGCCGAATCCTCGCCCTGGCACCCGAGGGTACCCGCAGCGGAGACGGCAGGATGCGCCACGCCAGGCCGGGGATCGTCACCATCGCGAAGCGGACCGGAGCATCGATCATCCCCGTCGCCCACTGGGGCGGGGAACGATTCTGGAGTAACCTGAAGTCCCTTCGACGCACCGTTGTCACTATCCGCGTGGGTCGTCCGTTCTGTCTCTCCGAGGACGCCGGAGTCGCCGAAAGGCAAGCCCGGCGGGAGGCGGCCGACGAGATCATGGGGCAGGTAGCCGGACTGCTGCCCGAGGCGTATAGAGGCGTGTACACAGAGGATGCCCACCGGGTGCCGCGGTACCTTGAGTTTATCGAAGAGGCCTTCGATGGTTGATGAGGCCGCGGTAACGGAAATTCTCGAGAAAGCCGACGACGTGCGGGGCTTCATCTTCGATGTCGATCATACCGTCACCAAACGGTCGACCGGCGGCTCCTTCGCGCGGCATGCGATTAGAGAAGGAATGGTGTCACGGGCGTTCCTGGCAGCCCTGCCGTTCTGGTATCTGCGGTATCGGACCGGGGCGATGGATGTAGACGACCTCTCAAGGGGAATGCCGGCCCTCAAGGGACTCGCCCGCGATGATCTTCTCCGGGTCTCCCGGGAGGCCTTCGAAGATCGGATATCCGGCGGAATCTTCAGGTGGACCGAGGTGCTGATCCGCAGGCTACTCGATGCGGGACGGCCGGTGTTTCTGGCCACCTCCTCGCTGGAGATCGTCGTGCGGCCGTTGGCGGATCATCTGGGGGTCAGAGATGTGATTTCCACCCGGCTCGAGTTCCGGGACGGCAAGTGTACCGGTCATTTTCTATCAGGACCGGCATTCGGCCGGGAGAAGCTGGATATGGTGGTAGGGTACCTGCGTGCCTACGGACTCGAGCCGGCGGACTGTGCCTTCTTCTCGGATTCCGCGTTCGACCTTCCCCTTCTCGAAGCCTCAGGGTTTCCCGTTGCGGTGAATCCCGATTCAAGGCTCGCGGCCACGGCTCGCCGAACGGGGTGGCCGATCATCAGGTTCAGGGAGATAGTTTCCGACTCATCTTCGTGATGTTGGCGATAACGGCCCGTTCGGTCGGATCGGACGGATCGAGACCGCACACGGTTTCGAGCACCTGCCGCAACCCCTTCGGCGCCTCCTTCTCGAGGAATTCCGCATCGGCCGGATACAACGCCCCTGTCTCGTCGGGAACGCCGAACCCCACCGCGGCTGATACGGCGTCGGCAATGCACGGATAGGGCAGGTCCCGGACATGGGCCATCAGGATGGCGCCGATGAGGCGATCATCCTTTCCGAGCTTGCGATACAGATCTCGCCCGACCCGGTGCAGCGTGTCTCCCAATCCCTTGTTGGTAAATCGGTACAAGAGATCATCGATATGATGCAGGAGCTCCCGGTATGGTAGGTCGTCCGGATAGGCGGCATTCAGGGCACAGGCCGATTCGGTCATGCAGCCCCGTACCAGACGCACCACCGCCGGATCTTCCATCACCTCCCAGAGTCGTACGGCTTCGGGATGCGCCCGGTTGCCCAAATATGCCGCGGCGGCATGGCCCATGTTGTGGATGAACAGCTTCCTGTCCACGTACGCGGCGATGTTTTCCACCGGCTTGAGGTCGGGGATCTCCGGCACCCCGCCGCGGAATCCTCTACCGTCCACGATCAGCGTGTTGTACGGTTCTGCGAACACCCATAGCGGATCCACCGCCCTGTCCTCTGCGGTCATGATGGGCACCATCTTGCCGATGCTGGTCTCCACCAGCCCTACCGACTCGTCCAGGCGGAAATCGGCCGGAAGGTGCTTCTCGAGTTCTCTCCTGAACAGGGCGGCCCCGTCGCGCACATTCTCGGCGATGATGATGTCCAGCGGGCCGCCGACGGTCGAACCGCCGGCTTTGATGTCGGACACTCCGAAGCGGGCCTTCAGGCCTTCCGCGATGGCCGGCAAGATATGGGGGATGGCGTTCTTGCCCACCGAAGTGGCGACATAGTCTGCCCCGGCTATCTCCCGGGCGACCGCGTCGGTATCTC
>CAZAKE010000037.1:0-20361 GCA_964485495.1 uncultured Spirochaetales bacterium | reverse complement strand
CGACATAGTCTGCCCCGGCTATCTCCCGGGCGACCGCGTCGGTATCTCTGCCGTCCACGGCCCTGACATGTTCCACCACGATCGTTTTCTCACCGCCGTCGGGTTTCTTCACGATCACCCGGTACCGGTGTTCCCGATTCAGGGCACCCAGGATGGTGCGGTCTATGTCGATGAACACTACTTCGTAGCCGCCTCGTGCGAAGAGTTGTCCGATGAACGACCGCCCGATGTTCCCGGCTCCGAACTGCACCAGTTTTCCGCCGGGAGATGTCATCTTCGCATCAGCATGCATATTCCTCGCCTCCGTATGCTTTGTACCACTGCAGGCCTGGATGCTCAATAGGTGGAATATCGATCGTTCCTTTGATATACTGCGTTTTTGCCGCGCAACATCATACTAGCCTGCGATAAGAAAGGAACGCCTATGCTCATCAAAGCCGTCGAAGACCTCTGTGCCGAATTGAAGATGAAACGTGAGGTCGATGATCTCGAGATACTCGCGGAGCTCTGCCCGCCGAACATGACCGGGGACGTGACCGTGAACTGCTTCCGTTTGGCCAAGCCGCTCAAAGGGAATCCGATGCAGCTGGCCGCCGAGGCGGTGGAGTTCCTGACAACCCATCCGGATGTGGAAGCGGCCGAGGCGGTAAAGGCGTTCGTGAATATCACTCTCACCCCTGCCGCGCTGTTTCGCGATACCGTGGCGGACTCGAGTGTTATGGCGACCGCCGCCGAGTTGCCGGAGGGGGAGCGCAAGAAGTACCTGATCGAATTCTCCGCTCCCAATACGAACAAGCCGCTGCACCTCGGCCATCTCAGGAACAACTCGCTGGGCATGGCGCTGGTGGAGATACTGCGTAAGGTCGGTCACGAGGTGGTGCCGGTAAACCTGGTCAACGACCGGGGCGTACACATCTGTAAGTCCATGGAAGCCTACCGCCGATTCGGCAACGGCGTGACCCCGGAGAGCGCCGGCAAGAAGGGCGATCATCTGGTGGGAGACTTCTACGTCCGCTACGCGGAGGAGCTCAGCAGGCAGGTAGAGGAGCTCAAGGCGTCTGATCCGTCGCTGCGGGAGAAGAGCGAGGAGGAGCTGTTTCTACAGACGGAGATCGGCCGAACGACTCACAGGATGCTGCAGCGGTGGGAGGAGGGTGACCCGGAGGTATGCGCCCTCTGGGAGAAGATGAACGGCTGGGTACTCGGTGGGTTCGGGGAGACTTACCGGAGGATGGGCGTGCGGTTCGAGAAGACCTACTTCGAGTCCGAGACCTATATGCTGGGCCGGGACATCATCAAGCAGGGGCTCGAGAGGGGGATCTTCTATACCCGGGCCGACGGCGCGGTAGAGATCGACCTTTCAGATAAGAAGCTCGAAAAGAAAGTGGTCCTCCGCAGCGACGGCACCAGCGTCTACATCACCCAGGATTTCGGCACGACGCTGCTCAAGGCCAACGACTTCGAACCCGACGCCATGATCTGGGTAGTAGGCGACGAGCAGATCTACCACTTCCGGGTCCTCTTCGAGATATGCCGGAAGTTCGGGTATCCTTGGGCCGACGATCTCCATCACCTGGCCTACGGAATGGTCAGCCTCCCCTCCGGGAAGATGAAATCCCGGGAGGGGACGGTTGTAGACGCGGACAACCTGTTCGACGAGATGCATGAGCTTGCGAAGAAGGAGATCCTGGAGAGAGTCGGTGAGGATGTGCCGGAAGATCTGGAAGTCCGGGCCGAGGAGATCGGCATCGGCGCGGTCAAATTCATGCTCCTCAAGAACAACCCCAAGACGTCGATGAAGTTCGATCCCGAGGCTGCCGTACAATTCGAGGGCGATACCGCGGCTCTGGTGCAATACGCCTACGCCCGGATCTGTTCCATCCTGCGTAAGGCTGCGGAACTCGACCGCTTGGAAGAAGATGCGGAAAAGATAGACTGGTCACTGCTTGCCCATCCCAAAGAGAAAGAGCTTGCTCTGAAATGCGCCCAGTACGGCGGCGTGATGCAGGGTGCGGCGGAAGGGCTCGATACGGGTAGAGTCTGCAACTACCTCCTCGAGCTGGCCCGGGGGTTCAACTCATTCTATCATGAATGCCCGGTGATCAAGGTGGGAGTGGATGCCGCTCTGCGGAGCGCCCGGCTCGCGTTGATCGAGCGTGTGCAGGTGCTGTTGAAAGAAGGCCTCGAGGCGCTGACCATCGGTGTGCTCGAGGAGATGTGAGCCTGTCCGGGACCTACCAGTGAAAGGTGTACTCCCCTGAGCGTGTCTCGATGACGGTAATCTCCTGATCTTCGGATACCTGTGCTACGCCGGGGCTATCCTCGAGAGGCCGTCCACTCTCCTTCAGTTCGTCCTTCTGCTTCCCCATCTTAGGGAAGTGCAGCGTGGCGGTACAGCCGACCGGCACCGTGATCCGCACCTGCAGGCTTCCGTCCGTCTGATCCCATCTGATTCCGGCGGTACCGAAGGGGGTCATGTTGGAATACTCGGCGAATCTCAGGCCGGCCACGGGCTGGGGCTTGAAGATGATGTGTTTGTACCCTGGCCTCGACGGGTCGACCTGCATCCCCGCCAGGTTGCGATACAACCAGACCAATCCGGCGCCGAACATCGGGTGGTTCCGGGAGGCCTCGCCGCTCCAGTGTTCCCAGGTGGTGGTGGCCCCCTGCTCGATGGAGTAGCCGAAACTCGGTTCGGTACGCTTGTTCATCGCCTCGTAGGCCGCCTCGTTCAAGCCGTTCTCGGCCAGTACCTCGAAGAAGAAGCGGGTGCCGAAGATGCCGGTGTCGAGGTGCCCGTCGGTCCGTTTGAGATTCTCCCGCAGGGCCGCGATGACCCGCTCGTAGCGCTCCTCCGGGACGCCCATGCGCAGGGCCAGCACGTTGCCGCCGCCGTCTCCGTAGGAGCCGTTCGTCTCGTCGTAGAACTTCCGATGGAACGTTGTAGCGACCGAATCGGTAAACTCCGCGTATTCACGGGCCTCCCGCGGCTTCCCGAGTACCTCGGCGGTCTTTCCACAGATATCGGCGCAATACCATAGATAGAAGGTGTGAACGAACTCGTCTGAGACCGTTTCCCCCGGCTCCGCCCATTCTCCTAGGTTGAACCACTTGAGGGGTTCTCCGTTTGGGCCCTCCCGGTTCGAGAACATGGTGCCGTCGGGAGTTAGCCAGGTCTTCATGTATTCCACGTATCCCTTCATCGCCTCGAAGTTGTCCTCGAGGATGTCGACGGCGCCGTACTGCAGATAGAACTCCCACGGCATGATGGCGATGGCGGCCCCCCAGGCCACGCCGCCGCCGCAGCCAGGCTGCCAGGGCGCTCCGTTCGGCACATAGCCGGTGGACGGTATCTGAGAGGCCCGGATGTCTTCGATCCACTTGTGGTAGAAGTTCCGGGCGTCGAAGTTGTGCATCACCGTGACGCAGACGACCTCGCCGTCACCGGTGTAGGGTGAGCGTTCGCGGTGGGGACAATCGCTGGCGACTCCTCCGTGCATGTTGTCCAGTTGGCTGCGTTTCCAGATCTCGTTGATTGTATTGAAGAGGGGGTTGGAGGTCTCGAACACCGCGGATTCCTCGATCTCGGTGTTCACCGCCTCCGCCGTCAGCTGTTCCGGCTTCAGTTCTCCCGGCCAGTTCGTAATCTCCACGCTTCCGAACACGAACCAGTTGAATCTGGAGGCGTAACTCTCGGGATCGCCGCCTCGGAAGATGTAGGAGTTGTCTCCGGAGTAGGTGTCCCCGCCACAGTTGTAGGAGATCTCGACCGTATGTCCGGCAGGGGCGGCGACGTCGTGAAACCGGAGCCGACCGGAGATTTCGACGCCGAAATCCACCAGGTAGTTGCCGTTCTCCTTCTTGGTGATGGAGACGGGTTCGATGATCTTCGTGACCTTGTCGGGGCAGGCCGTGTGGGCGACCAGCCGTCCGTCCGGTGCCGTACGAACCGCAGCCTGCTCCCAGGATGAATCGTCGAAATCGGGCAGACTCCAGCCGGGCTGTTCCTTCCGGGCGTCGTACTCCTCGCCGTAGTAGACCATGTCCATCAGGATGGCGCTCTTCGACACTCGCCACGATTCGTCGCTGACGATCACCTCCTCGCTGCCGTCTGAGTAGGTGATATGGAGCTGTGCGATGAGGCGGGGCGTGCCGTAGCCGCCGGCCCAGTACTTGCCGGGGTTGTAGAAGCCGTTTCCCAGGATACCGCCCAGGGCGTTCGCGCCCTGCTTCAGCATATCGTCTATCTCGTAGGCCAGGTACATCACAGTGTAATCGGTGAATTCGTCCGGCAGTGAGATGAGGGCATCCGGCAGCTCGGGTCTGCGGCCGTAATTGGTCTGGTTGGGGACGAGTTCGTCGTCGCCGACCTTCGATCCGTTCACGTACAGTTCGAAGTATCCCAGGCCGGTGGTGAATACCACCGCACGGTCGATTGGCTTCTCTACGGTGAATTCCTTCCTCAGCAGAGGTGCCGGTGGTCCGAACGCCTCCGGCCGGTCGTCGGGCCGCGACGGCCGCGGCAGGGCTTCCTCCCCCTGCCAGGGGGCACCGATCCAGGAGGCCTTCCAGTCGCCTGGGTTCAACAGTCCCATGCGCCAGAACGCAGGCGCGCTCCACTCCGAGGGGCGGTCGTCACGGTCCCACACCCTGATCTGCCACCAGCACTCCTGCCGTGAGGTGAGGTGTCGTCCTCCGTATTCGATACGGTCGCACCGTTCGGACACCACCTTGCCGCTGTCCCAGAGGGATGCCTCCGGCAGCGCGGCGACCGATTCCGCGGCCCGGATCTGCCAGGCGGTCTGGGTTTGCCCTCTTTCATTCCTGTCGCAGACATCGATCCAGGAGAGTCGCGTGCGTCCGACGTCCACGACGGCGGGATCGAGCATATATTCGCAGCGGAGCCGTGCCGGGCGGATTCCGGAATCGGGCTTTCCATTATTCTGTGTGTGTGTATTCATAGGTTCGATGATAGGCCGATATCATGCCGTTATACAAGGCCGGCTGTCAAGGAAAGGATGTCAGTAGCGTCGGTCCGGAGTCTGTGGTGTGTCTACTCGGACACCGAACAAAAATGGTATAAAGGATAGAGCCGTGCGGGCAATAGAGTCGATATGAGCACACGGACCTTGATGGGCCGCGCTCCCGTCCTCTGAGAATACCGAACCGGGCCAAAGCAAGACGGAGGGAATATGATATCGCGAGAGAAACCACGAAAGACGGTGATCGGCGTCTGTGCCGTCGGTCACGAGACCTATTGGGAACAGTTCGAAGGACTCCTGGACAACCTGATGAAGTACCATGCCGACCTGCAATCTAAATTCACCGACCCGGAGGTGGAGATCGTCGACTTCGGCATGATCGACGAGAGTAAGTCCGCATATGCAGCCCTGGAGCGGATGCAGACCACGAAGCTCGATCTGCTCTTTTGCAACATGGTGACCTACGCGACTTCCTCCACCTTCGCCCCGCTGGTCAAGAATCTGAGTGTTCCGATTGTACTAGTGGCTCTGCAGCCCCTGCCGGGTCTCGATTACGACAAGGCGAGCACCCACATGCAGCTCGAGAACGACAACATCTGCTCGGTTCCGGAATTCATGGCCGTTGCCCAACGCATGGGCCGGGAGATACGGGACGTGATCATCGGCAGGCTGTATGACGACGAGGAAGCAAACCGAGCCCTGGAAGAGTGGTGCGACATCGGCAAGGTCCTGCACGACATCAAGGGTGCCCGTATCGGCCTGATGGGGCATGTCCTGGAGGCGATGTACGACATGCACGCCGATCCGACCGCCGTCTCCGACGGCTTCAACCTGCACGTACCTCTGCTGGAGGTGGACGACCTGGTGGCCCTGTACGAGCAGGTTTCGGAAGAGGCGATAACGGAGCGGAGCGCCCTGATCCGGGACGAGTTCCTGTTGCCGGACCCGAAGAGCGATCCCCTGACCGAGAGACTCACCGACGAGGATCTGTACAAGGCGGCGAAAGCCTCCCTGGCGTTGGAGAGATTCATCCAGGTATACGATCTCACCGGGCTGGCGTACTTCTACAACGGCCGGGAGGGGACGATCCAGCGGGAGGTGGTCTCCTCGCTGATCGTGGGCAACTCGCTCCTCAACGCCCGGGGGATCCCCATGTGCGGCGAGTACGACATCAAGACCTGCATCGCCATGCTGATCATGGACCGCCTCGACATCGGCGGCAGTTTCGCGGAGTTTCATCCGCTGGATTTCCGGGAGGACTTCATCCTGGTAGGCCACGACGGCCCCCATCACATCGCCATCGCCGAGGGTAAACCGGTCCTGCGATCGTTGAAGAAGTATCACGGCAAGGAGGGGCGGGGCGCCTCGGTGGAGTTCAAGCTGAAGGAGGGTCCCATCACCATGCTGGGTATCACCCAGAAGAAAGACGGCACATTCAAGTTTGTAATCGGCGAAGGGTACTCCAAGAAAGGACCGATTCCGCCGACGGGCAACACCAACACCCGCGGGTTCTTCGAACCCAACACCAGGGATTTCGTCAAGGCTTGGGTTATGGAGGGGCCGACTCACCACTTCGCCCTGGGGATCGGCCACCGCGCCGGGGCCATCGAGAAGATCGGCAGGATACTCGGCGCCGAGACGGTTATCGTGCGGCCGTAGAGGGTAACCCGATGAACGACCGAAGACACGCACATGAACACGGTGGTCAACTCCGATGTGTTCGCCCACCGAATCGACGACCCGGTATTCAGGCGGACGATACTCCTGGTTCCGACCGGGCCATTCGACGAGACCTATATAACGGGAGTGTGCCGCTACGTGAGGCGGGGCGGCAGGGCCTCATGACCGTCTATCGGCATCGGAACGCCCGTCTGACGCTGTATCCCCCGGTGGATGCCCTGCAGGGCGGCCTCGTAGAGGTCCAGGTGCGCCCGGATCGGGATTCATCCTACAGGCCTGTAGAGTTTGAGTACGCCCCGGGAGACGAGAAGATCGTGGTGGACTCCCTGAACGGGCAGGTGGAGGTTTCGTGGTAGCATGAAGATCGCAGTCGCAGGAATCTCAATAGAGTGTTGTACCTTTTCTCCCCTGGATACCGGATATGACGATTTCGTACATCTTCGCGGAGATGATATCCTGGTCAAGTTCCCGTTTCTTCACGCTACAGAGAACTACGAGGTAGTCCCGATTCAGTGGTCCCGGTCGGTGCCCGGAGGACCGGTTCGGGGTTCCGCTTACCGCAGGATAGAAGAGGAGATTCTCACGGGAGTTCGTCGGGCGATGCAGACAGGTCCGATAGACGGCGTGTATCTTCTCATGCACGGCGCCATGTATGTTCAAGGAATGGAAGATGCCGGGGGAGGCTTCTACGCTGCACTGCGCGCGGTGGTCGGAGATAGGTGTGTCGTCGGGGCAAGTTATGACCTTCATGGAAATATATCGGAGAGGGTGTTCGAGCACATCGATATCAACACGGCCTACCGCAGGGCCCCTCACACGGACGCTGCCGAGACCAGAGAGCGGGGATTTCACCTGCTCTTGCAGGTACTCGAAGAGAGTCGGCTGCCGTACAAGGCCTGGATTCCGGTGCTGATGGTGTTGCCGGGAGAGGTGACCAGTACCGACTGGCAACCCGGACGCTCTGTATATGAGAAGATAGAGGACGTACTAGACCGACCCGGGATTCTGGACGCCTCCATCTGCATCGGGTATGTGTGGGCCGATGAACCCCGCTCTCGAGCCGGGGTGCTGGTGTACGGTCCGGACCTGGAGGCGGTGGAAACCGGTGCCGCAGAGCTGGCTTCGGAGGTGTGGGACGTCCGAGAGGAGTTCCGATTCGGCGTTCCCCATGGTTCAGCCGAGGAGTGTATCCGGTGGGCCATGGACGATCTTGGGCAGGGTAGCCCGCATCCCGTCATCATCAGCGATTCCGGGGACAATCCTACCGCCGGCGGGGTAGGCGACGTAACCCACACCCTGGAGAGGCTGCTCGAGGCAGATCCGGCGGGGAGCGTGTTTGCCTCCATACCCGACCGGGCGGCGGTTGCCGAGTGTGTAAAAGCCGGTACCGGTGCGACGGTCACCCTCTCGCTGGGCGGCAAGCTCGATACGATCCATGGCAGGGAGATCGCAGTCACCGGCCGGGTGACGAGAATCGTTCGGGATGATGCCGATTGCCGGCCGGATCGCGGCGAGGTGCGCGCACGTGGCGCCGGCTCTACCAGTCCTAAAGGACAGACCCAGGTCGTGCTGACCTGCGGCAGCGTCCTCGTCATCGTCACCGAACTGCGTACCCCCTTTCATTACCTCAGGCAGTTCGAAGCCCTCGGAATCGATCCGGCCGAATGCAATATCATCGTGGTGAAGATCGGGTATCTCGTGCCTGAGCTGCAGAAGGCGGCGAAGAAAGCCTATCTGGCTCTGAGCCCGGGAGCCGTGGATCAGGATATCCTCCGGTTGCCTTTCAAGAGGATCGTCCGTCCCGTATTCCCGTTGGATCGAAATATCGATTTTTCGCCGGGTACCGAGTTGCGAACGGGAGGAGGATCATAAGCGAGGGAGAATGGTGAATAATCACACCGGGCACGCGTGTGTTTTGTTGCAGAATGGTGAGTGTTCCTGGCGGATCGTCCGGTCGCCGGAGTACTGGCCCACGAGTCGGCCATGCGCGGGGGAGAGGGGATCGAGATTCCATCGTTTTAGCGATCGACTCGCTCTCCCCAAGCGAAACTCGCCGGGTTGCGTGCGGTTCGGCTGATAGATCCTGTTTGCCGGGATTACAGACAGGTTTGGTGTAAGCTTGCATGTCGGATTGATCCCATCCTATACTGTGCAGATGAACGGTAAGGTTTATATTGAAACGAGTGTCGTGAGTTACAACACGGCGCGTCCTTCCCGGGATCTTATCATTGCGGCCCGGCAAGAGATTACGCGCGAACGCTGGACACGTATTCTTACAGAGTTCGACTGTTACGTGTCAGCTTTAGTTGTCCAGGAAGCCGAAGGCGGTGATCCGCAAGCGGCATTAGCACGTACCAATGCCATCTCCGGCCTACCGGCCTTGCAGATTGACGAGAGTGTGGAGGACCTGGCGGCGGCACTAATTGTTGACGGACCGATCCCTGAGCAAAAGCCCGAGGATGTGTTACATATCGCGCTTGCAGCACGAGGCGGTATGGATTATCTTCTCACGTGGAACTTCACGCATATCCACAATGCTCAGATGGAACTGTCGATCAGGCGGATTATTGAAGGATGCGGTCTTGCGTGTCCGGTCTTCTGCTCCCCTGACGAACTGATTGGAGATTAACGAGATGAAAGATCCCATTGTTGAGGAAGTGCGAAGGATACGGGATGCCCATGCGGTTACGTTCAAATACGATCTGCACGCCATCTGCGAGGACCTTCGGAAGAAGGAGAAATCCTGTGGGCACTCGCTTGTCTCCCTGCCTCCGAAGCCTTTACTCAAGACCACGGAAAGTTGACATCATGATGGAAGCTACTTAGCAATCGACTCGCTCTCCCCAGGCGAAACTCGGCAGCCTGCGTGCGGTTCGGCTGAATGCCATTCCTATTTCGGGCGCTTCCGTGAATATGGTGGCAAATGGGAAATTATGATAAACTCTGGAGATGAGTGAAAATTTATAAGAGTTCTATACCAACCTTTTGGGGGATGAGTAGTTACACGAAATGTGCGTCAAATGACAGTGCATGCGATAAATAGGTATAATGCATGCAAGGAGTTTCAAATTGCCTACATTGCAGGTACGTGATCTTCCGGAAGATGTATATGTGAGATTGAGTGCGATTGCCAATGAAGAAAATAGAAGTCTGGCCCAGCAAACCATTGTTTTACTCAAAGAAAGCTTAGGCCTGCATACAAACAACAAAATTCGCAGAAAAAGAATTCTCGCTTCAATTGAAGAAAAAAGATACAAGGATATTCGCAGCATAGATCCGGTTGAGTTGATACGGGAAGACCGGGAACGATGATCATCATATTGGATGTATCTGCTTCGGTCGAGATACTTTTGAATAGAGAAAATGCAAATCGTCTGAAAGAAAAAATAGCTACAGCAGATACAGTTGTGGCTCCCGAAATCTATATCAATGATGGAATACTGGTAACTGTAGATAAGCGACTGAAAAGCCTATGCAAGAAATTGAAAATTGACTGTGAGTAGAGCATCATTCGATAATCATCACACACAGGCTGACTACTTTGTTAGCGGTGATGATGATTTATTCGACCTTGATCCCCTGGAAAAATCTTAACGATCTGTCGGTACCGTCCTTTACTTCACAAACCGTTCACGCAAGATTTCCCTCGCTTTGTGACTCTGTATCTCATCTCCCTCACGATTACGGTCCGGGAATCTTTTTTTGGTTTTTGAGGCGCGAATAAGAAAAAAGGCCGTTCGCGTCGGTATGCATGCGCAGTCAGATTTAGTATAACAAAGACACTTTCAATTTTGAAAGATCCTCGACAGCATATATTGATTGGGAGGGAAGGTAAGTGATTTCAACCTATGACGCACGCATTGATGAGAAGCAGATACTGACTCCGCCTCCGGCGGATAGACCGAGAATCAACGGCCCCCGTGTCTATGGCGCACGGCCGAACAAGGTCTTCATCTACCGCATCCCCACGCAGGGCAAGCGTCCGATGACATTCCGGGTCGAGGGTATGCCCGAGACGATGGAACTTAACCCTGAGAACGGCATCATCCGAGGCGTAACGCCGGACCAAAAGGGTCGTTATCCTATGACGGTGTACGCCCGGAACGCGTTCGGCGAGGATAGCCGTCCCTTCTCACTGGTAGTCGGCGACAAACTTGCGCTGACACCGCCGACGGGGTGGAACCACTGGGGAGGGCATGCCTCGAACGTTTCCGCCGAGATCATCCGCGCTGCGGCGGATTTCTTCGTGGAGAAGGGACTCGCCGACGTGGGCTTCCGGTTCATCGGAATCGACGACTGCTGGATGCGCATGAGCCCGGATACTCACGAGAGCATCTTTTCGGACCCGGCACTCGAGGCGGAGTATATGCGGAAGCATGTCGGCATCGATTTCGGGAAGACCGTGGGACCCGCTCGTGATGAACAGGGAAACATCTTGACCAACGGATTCTTTCCGGACATGGAGGGCCTCGTCGAGTATATCCACTCCTGCGGCCTGCTTGCGGGCATCTACAGCTCTCCGGGGCCGCTGACGTGTCAGCGGCTGGCCGGTTCTGAGGACCACGAGCGGCAGGATGCCCGGCAGTACGCGGCGTGGGGCTTCGACCTCCTCAAGTACGACCAGTGTTCGGCTGGGAAGAAGATCAATGAAGCGAAGGAGCAGGATCCACCGGTTCATCCCAAGACATTCTGGCGGCCCATGGCGGAATACCTCGAGCAGACCGATCGGGACTTCGTCTACAATCTGTGCCAGTACGGCGGCGACGAACCGTGGACCTGGGCGCCGGGTATCGGCGTGCATACATGGAGAATCGGCGGCGACTTGAATCACAACGTCTCCGACTACTTCGATCAGGCGATACGGATTTCCGTCGAGTTGCGGCGGTACAACGGGCCGGGCCGATGGAACGATCCCGACTTCATATACGTGGGCAGACAGGTTCAAACGCGGGACAACCACTTCGTCGAGTCCTCACCCACCGGGCTCGACACGAATCAGGAGTATCAGTACGTCACGCTCTGGGCGATGGTGTGTGCCCCCTTCTTCTTCTCGACCGATGTAAGGAACGTTTCCGACTTTACGATCAACCTCCTTCGTAACCCGGAGGTGATGGCGATCAGTCAGGACGAACTCGCCCACACCGCGGAGGTGATTCGTGACGCGGACAACCGCGTGGTGATGTGCAAGAAACTGGTGAACGACGCCTTGGCCCTGGCGGTGTGCAACCGCGACGGCCAAGACGAAGCGACGGTCGAGGTGTCATGGACCGACCTGGGAGACCGCAGCGAGTATGAGGTGACCGATCTATGGCGGCAGACGTCGCTTGGAACGTACCACGAGGGCATCGCCGTGCACCTGAGCGCCAACGGTGTGGCCTTGCTCAAACTCGAGTAGGAAAACCGCATTAATATATCCGTGAATGGTGACTCGGCCGCTATCATCATGTACACCTCCGTCAGTTACATCGCATGATGCCGGATAGAAGCGGCCTGCCTTTCGAGGAGATCTATCCCTAACCCGGCGTGGTCTCATCCGACAACAGAAACTCGATGAGATTCTGCCAGCGGATGCCGCCGCGGTCGGCCGGCGGTGTTGTGTCGATGGATAAAATCAGTTTTGGATAGTTGTCACGGATTCGTTCCAGCGCGCCGTACTCCCGGTCGACGGTCTCTCGGGACGCCAAGAGATAGCAGACCTGAATGTACAACCGACCCTGTTGATTCTCGGCGATGAAGTCTATTTCGTAGTCCTGGAACTTGCCGACGCTGACGGTGTAACGGCGCGCACGCAGCTCGAGGTAGACGACGTTCTCCAACAGTCCGGCGACATCACCGTCGCGGTATCCGATCAAGCCATGTCGTATCCCGATATCCGCCATGTAGAATTTGTCGTAGAGCTTCAGATGGCGCCTCCCGCGGAGATCGTAACGACGACACCGATAGACGAGATAGGCATTCTCGAGAAAGGTTATGTAGTTTTGTACCCGCGATACGGAAGCATTCACGCTCTGTGCCTTGAGGTAGTCGGCGATCCGTTTCGCCGTGGTGATCTTACCGCAGTTGTCGAACAGATACCGAGTGATGAGATCGAGTTGGGCAGGCTCTCGAATTTCGTTGCGGTTGACGACATCCTTTAATACTATGGTGTTGTACAACGAGTTGAGATAGGTGAATACCGGGTCGTCATCTAAATCCAGATAGTGGATACCCGGAAATCCGCCATACCGCAAGAAACGACCCCAAGCCTCCTGTGTATCAGAGACGCCTCTCTTGGCCTCCTCAAATCTGAGATACTCCGAGAAGCACAGCGGATACACCGGAATTTCGACATAGCGTCCCGTGAGACGGGTAGCGAGATCGGAGGATAACAGACCTGCATTCGAACCGCTGATGGTAATATCGGCCAAATCATCGGTGAGGATCGACGCGATCGCCCGTTCCCACTCCCGAATGTTCTGTATCTCGTCGACGAACAGATAGGCTCTGCCATGCCTCGGAAGACGCGCACGAACATACTCATAGAGGTCGATGGAGTTCTTGATCGCCTCGAACTCCAGAGACTCCATGTTTATGAGAAGGATATTTCCTTGATCGACTCCCTTCGCCATGAGTGAGTCGATCAAGAGCTGCAGGATCGTGCTCTTCCCCGCCCTCCTGATGCCGGTAATAACCTTGATGAGCGGGGCATCCATGAATTGGTCAATTCTATCCGTATACAACGGTCGTTGAACTATCATCTTCTTGAAAAGTTTCCTCTATAATGAAATCTATTCTATTATAGTACTAAAGTTAACAGTATGCAAGAAACTTTTTTGTATGGATTTCGTTGATTTCTCGACTGGTATTGTATATAATACCATTATGAGGGTGGTGATCGATACGAATGTGATGCTCTCAGGTCTGAAATCGAGGAATGGATATTCATTCAGATTGCTATCACAAATTCCTCAACAGATGTTTCGACCATGTGTCTCGGTACCGCTCGTGCTTGAATATGAAGCAGTATTGAAAAAGCATCTAAAATTCCTGACAGATCAGCAGATTGACGATGTGATTAATTACATCTGTTCGGTTTCCGAACATACGAAAATCCATTATCTATGGAGGCCGGTACTGAGAGATCCGTTCGATGACCACATTTTAGAATTGGCCATCAATGCACAGGCGAAAACTATCGTCACATTCAATTCAAGGGATTTCGGCCCCAGTAGTGAGTTTGGCATTGAAATAATGCGACCAAAGGAATTCCTGCAAAGCTTAGAGGAATAATAGGCGGAACACGATGAGTACACTGAGTATCCGGTTACCGGAGTCTTTACACGATGCGATAAAGAAAATCTCGAAGAAAGACAAGATTTCCATCAACCAGTTTATCAATTCTGCGATAAACGAGAAAGTGACGGCGCTAGGAACGGCCTCATTGATTCAGGAGAAAGCGGAAAAAGGCGATTTGGATGCATTCTTAAATGCATTAAAAATGGTTCCCGATGTCGAGCCTGATGAACAGGATACATAGTATCCTGTTCCGATTGACCTGCCGGTAAATCACGAATTACTACTCGAATTACCACCCTGGTGGTATGTGCCGATGAAATTTCCCGTGGAATGTATTTGTGAGACTACAAATGAGACGCGGATCGACCAACTAAAAACCGGCCGGGCGAACACGCATCGGATTACGGTGAAGGCGATCATATACACTCACAGTCATGGCGATCACATCGGTGGAGCCAATGCCTTTGTGGCGGAAGAGATGCCTGAGAGCTTTGTCGCAGACAGCTTTGGCTCTGCTGAAGGGGTGGACTAGGTGATGGATCCGGTCAAGGAGCGTGTATGCTCAAACGGTCAAAAGCATCAATGAGGGGATGGAGCCGAATCAGATTGCGCACGAAGTGGAATTGCCCGTGCATCTGAAAGAAAAGCCGTACCTCATCGCGTTTTCAACTGGTTCGTAAGGTGAAGATCGAGGCATTGAACGAAGTGTAGTTCTAATCGCGGAAAGAATCGCCGTTACTGATTTAGCACCTGGCGTGTTTCGTCTTCGATGGCCTTTTCTACGTACTTATTCAGAGACAACCCGATCCGGGCAGCCGCGACCGCGGCACGGCTGTGGATGTCGGGTGAGGTCCGGACCATGAACTTTCCGGAAAACGGCTTATCGGGACTTCTTTATTTCGTTCTTTGCACCACTCCAAGTAGAAATCAACCGACTCGACCATAGCCTTTTCCAGGTCATCGACAGAAGTACCCTGAAAGGTTATGACGTCGCACAATCCAATGACTTCTCCGTGAAAGATACGGGCGTCTTCATCGAACTCGACGACTCCCGTGTATCCTTTGTATGTCATGGCTTTATCCCTGCATTGCTCAAGAATTTCCGGACTGACTTAACCGGGTCAGTAAATACCGCCTCCAGCGTCTTTCGTTGTTTGCTGTTCACGAGGATATGATACTATTTTTTGGTATCGATATTCAAGCTGTTCAATACAAATGTATTAACTACGAGAAAAAGACGCCTTTACCAATTCACTTTGTGAATTGGTTCCCCTTTCCTTTGGGGACGTTCCACCAGCTTACAGAGCCGGCGCCGTCTCGAATCACCCGTTCGGGAGAAAGTAGTCCGTGCGAACAGGTCGAGGCTCATACACGAGCTCACGAAGCTTGATGCCGATAAATGGCCGGAATACTGAACAGATCCTGCGAGGTGATAGTCGGTGGGCCAACCTGAATCCTGCGATCGGCACCTGACAATCCAGAACTCATCTCTCAAATTCCATCCACTTCTTGACGACACACTCTTTCCGATGCAAGCTATAAGAGTACGCAATACCAAACTACGAAGGATACCGCCGTGCCTAATCTTCTGTACATTCACTCGGACCAACACAACGCCTCGGTGCTCGGATGCGTCGGTGACGAGGTCGTCAGGACGCCGCATCTTGACCGGCTGGCCGACGACACCCTGGTGGTGTACACCTCCGACCACGGCGACATGCTGGGGGAGCGGGGGCTGTGGTGGAAGCACGTCTTCTTCGAAGACTCGGTGCGGGTGCCCCTGATCGTCTCGTGGCCCGGGAATTTGCCTGCCGGCGAGAGGTGCGGCCGGGTGGTGAGTTCGCTGGACGTGACCGCCACCATCCTGGATGCGCTGGACGCGCCCGCGCTGCCGGAGTCGCCCGGACGCAGTCTGTTGCCGCTCCTGAACGACGAGTCGGCCCCCTGGGACGATGTCGCCTTCAGCGAATACTGCTCCGACGAATACGCCCCGCCCGGCGGCGACTATCACCGCATGATCCGCCGGGGGAAGTACAAACTCTGCTACTATCAAGGGGAGCCGCCACTCCTGTTCGACCTGGAGTCAGATCCGGAGGAGCGCCGAAACCTCGCCGGGGATCCGTCGTATGCGAGTGTGCGGGACGAACTCGTCTCGCTGGTACTGGCGGAGTGGGACCCACAGGTGATACAAGAGGAGATGGTTGTCATGAAGTCACGGAACGGTATTATCCGCGACTGGGTGAAGCGGACCGACCCGGCGGAATCGATCCGCTGGGAGATGAAAGAAGAGATGAACTACCTAGAGGGAGGAAAATGAAATGATCGATGAATTATCCAAATTGCAGGCCGGAAGAACCGGCAGGAGTTCCTCATGGGACACCAACGGACGGAATAGGGACGCCTGGACCATCGAGGCCGGAGAGACCAAGGTGCTGGCCGACATCAGGGGCCCCGGTGCCATCACGCACATCTGGATGACCCAGCGGGACGGCTACCGGGAGTGTCTCCTCAAGATCACCTGGGACAACGCGAAGCGCCCGAGTGTCCTGGTACCGCTGGGGGACTTCTTCTGCCTGGGACACGGCATCGTCAACAGCTTCCAGTCGCTGCTGTTCACCGCCTCGACGAACTGGGACAATCAGTTCAATCAGGGGTGCGCGCTCAACTGTTACGCCCGTATGCCCTTCAACGAGCGGGCCGTGGTGGAGTTGGTCAACGAGAGCGACGAGGCCCACCGGCAATACTTCTATGTCGACTACGAGACCTACGATGAGCCCGACCCGGACGCCGCCTTCTTTCACGCCGAGTTCCGGCGGACGAACCCCTTCGGCGGATGGGGGCACGAGATCCGGGTCAACACGCCGGAATCCAACATCGTCAACATGGAGAGAGAGGCCTGGGAGAATAACTACGCCATCCTGGAGACCAAGGGAAGAGGGCATTACGTCGGTTGTAACCTCTCGGTCACCAACTTCCAGGGAACCTGGTGGGGCGAAGGTGACGACATGATCTGGGTGGACGGCTACAAGTGGCCGCCGGACCTGCACGGCACCGGAAGCGAGGACTACCTGAACCAGGCCTGGGGTATGCAGCCCAACGCCTTCCTGCGGAACGGATCGTCGATCTACGAACGGGACACCGACGGCTATCAGACCAGCTACGTGCTACATCTGGAAAATCCCGTCCGGTTCCAGAAGGAGATCAAGGTCACAATCGAGCACGGCCACGGGAATCATCTCGCCAACGAGATGTCATCGGTAGCCTACTGGTACCTGGACAAGCCGGCCGGTGTCGTGAAGCCGCCGTCTGTGAAGAAGCGCCTACCGGTGCGACGGGACAACCTCGGCAACTGGCTGTATGAGAAGAGGAACCAGTGTCCCGGAGACAGCATCGTCCCGAACAAGGAGATGCAGAAGATGAAAGACACGTGGGCCAAGAAGCAATAGAAAACGGCAATCGAGCCGCGAGCTACGACCCGCGGAGCAGCAAGGAGGAAATGGGTTGTCGGGGTAAGTAGGGAGGAGGTGACATGCCAAAATCGTTTCCACGGCCCTGTGCCTTCGATAAGAGCGGCTTCGTTAAGATCGGTAGGAATTGCCTGGAGCCCCGTAAGATAGAAAAGCATCTTTGTTGAAGAACGGAAGGGGTAGCTTCTAAACCTCCGTAAGAAGTTTGATAAACTCCTCAATCGCTTCTTTCCAGGAGTCGATCGCATCGGGAAGCCTCTTCTGAAGGAGGAGCAGTTTCTCCGAGTCCAGGTTTTTCCGGTACATGTTTCGAAAAACATGGCGGAAAGCGCGAAGTTCGTCGATCTTTTCCGCCGCTTGTCGATCGATTACCCGGGGCCGTATACCCTCGATGGAAAGAGTCATCCGGTAGAGGAGCTCCTTGTGCCAGGTTTCGTTGCCGATATTGTTTTCGAACTGCTTAGCGATTCGAAAAAAGGAGTTTTCCATAAGGTTGTAAATATTGTGGAGGGTGTAGCCCAAAGCTGCATAATCAAGTTCTTCGGCAGATCCGGCACGGATACGTTCCATGGCTTTCTCATTGCTCACAAGGAGTCCGGGAAGCGATTCTAGATCTCCTTCGAGTTCAGCAATGAGCAGCACAAAACCCTCTTTCCCTTCTTTCTCTTTATCAATATCGATGGTTTTCTTTTCTTTCATACAAGATCCTGCCTTTCGTTTCTACCCGATTTCGAATATGGGGGTAGAGATCATCCATATCGACCACATCGATCGGTTCCGGTAGACTCAAGAGCCAGCCGGTCACTCTGAGAAATGCTTTACTCTTTATAGCGATATCTATGTCTCGGACGGTTCCATCCGTCTTTTCCGCCAGAGAGCCGAATAGAATTATTCTCTCTACCTCCGGATCTCTTTCCAGGATTCCGTCGACGATTTTGGGAAGGAGGACTTCGTACCGCTCTCTCTGCATCCGGGCAGCTTCCTGTTTTTTCGCCGATCTGTTTCGATAAAACTGTCTCAGCGTCTCCTTCGGGTCCATGACAACCATTATGGATTCTGTGATGGGGGTGGTCAAGGCGGCGGCCCCCGATCCAGCAGTTCGAAAAGTAAGTAGAAAGGGAGTCGTACATCAGTCCCTTTTCTGCGATATCGACTTCGTACCTCGTCGAATCGCCACGAAAAGGCAGTATTTACAGAGCGATCATGCAATTCCAAATGTAGTTACTGCTACATTTGGAATTGCTTCCCCCGATCGCCGGCAACCCTTTTTCTGAAGATATCGATTTCGATAATCCGTAACCATTAGGCTTAGTGCGTGTTTCGGTGCTGACACTTCGACTCAACTTGCGCAATCGGTCCCGTACCTGATAGAGTGCCCAATGCCCGAAAATACCTCCGAGGTCAACTACAAGCGGATTCTACTCACCTGGCTCCCACTCGCGGCCATGTGGATCTTCATGGCGGTGGAGCAGCCCGCGGTGACCTCCTTCATCGCCCGGCTTCCCGATCCGAAGCGGGAATTGGCCATATTCGGCGCGATTTTCGCAATCTCGCTGATCATCGAGAGCCCCATCATTCAGATGCTGTCCGCAGGTACCGCCCTCGCAAATAGCCAGGGAAACTATCGGCTATTGCTGCGACTCATGAACCTCTTCGCCGCGCTCATGGTCTGTATCCATCTGACGCTGGCGCTGACTCCGCTGTGGCGTCTGGTAATCGTCCGCCTGGTGGGACTGCCGGAGGAGTTTCTCGAAAACTCCCGGTCCGCCTTTCTTATGATGACACCCTGGGCGAGTGCCGTCGGCTACCGTCGTCTGTGGCAGGGTGTGTTGATACGGCACGGCCACTCGGGGATCATTCCCTTCACCATGCTGTTTCGGCTGTTGGCTACTCTCCTCTGTCTGGTTGCGGGATTGTGGATCCGGACCATCCCCGGGGCGACGGCAGGGGCGCTGGCCCTGTCCGCGGGTGTAACGGTGGGTGCCGTGGTCACCTACCTGTATCTGCCGAGGGCGTTGCGGGACTTGGAAGAGTCTCCGACGCACATGGGGATGCGGGAATTACTCCGCTTCTATCTCCCCCTTATTCTTACCGCCTTCGTGAACCTCTCGGCCCGTTCGCTTATCACCGCCGGCATCGCCCGTGCCCGCAGGCCCATCGACTCGCTGGCGGTGTGGCCGGTGATGTCGGCGTTCCTCTTCATCTTCAACGCCATGACCATCGCCTATCAGGAGGTCGTCATCGCGCTGGATGTCGACAGGGAGTCTGGGAGCCGATTGGCGAAGGTCGCCGTCGCCGTCGGCGGAGGCTTGAGTGCCATGATGGCTGCGGTATCCCTGTCTCCACTCCTGGATCTCTGGTTTCTCGAGGTATCCGGACTGACGGCCGATCTTATGGAGTTGATTCCGCTTCCGATACGACTGGTGATCTTTGTCCCGTTTCTTCTCGCCCTCATCTCATTCCGCAGGGGCCAGTTGATCAGGCAGAACCGTACGCCCCTCGTGAGTTGGGGGGTGTTGGTCAACCTCTTCGGGTTGCTGCTGTCGGTCCTCATCGTTCTCCGAATACCGGCCGCTAACGGGGTCCTCCTCGGTGCCGTCGCCATCCTCTCGGCGCTCACCCTGGAATGTTGTTACTTATTCCTCTGGGTCCGATGAGTCGGGTTGCTCCGCATATGTGTTTTCCATATCATCTAACCGAAGCAATATCGATGCAGACCATAGGAAGACTCACTTTCGGTAGTATTCTTATTCTTCTCGCCATGGCAGCGGGTGCGGTTGAGATCGAGGTTCCGGCCAACCAGTCCGGACTCGACGTCACGCCTGTCGGTGAAGCAAAAACCTTCCGCATGCGGATCGAATACGGCACCTTCGCGTTGACGGCCTCGCACTCCGAAGCTCGAGGCGCCCTGGTCCTGCCGCTCCCGTCGAGTTCGGAGATTCAGACGGTTCGCGTCC
>CAZAKE010000036.1:0-33181 GCA_964485495.1 uncultured Spirochaetales bacterium | reverse complement strand
AACCTGAACCTGAACCTGAACCTGAACCTGAACCTGAACCTGAACCTGAACCTGAACCTGAGCCTGAGCCTGTGCCTGAGCCTGAGCCTGTGCCTGTGCCTGTGCCTGTGCCGGAGCCGGAACCAGAACCAGAACCAGGACTAGGACTAGAGGTTGAGCCTGAATATGATTATGAATATGAAGTCACTGAAGAGGTATATACACAGACGTTTTCCGACATTGAAAGGCTAATCACTGAGTTGAATTCGATTATCCAGGCAAAGGATTATGATGAATGGAAAACCTACCTCACAGAGGAGTATAAGAGGTACTTTAGCAATCCTGATGTGTTGCAACAGTATTCTCAACAACCTCTTCTCAAGAAATACAACATTAAACTCAGATCTTTGAAGGATTTTTTTTCGTACGTGGTAGTTCCGAGTAGATCGGATGCACGGTTAGATGATATCATCTTTGTGGACGAATCACATGTCAAGGCAATAATGATTATAGACGGACAACGAGCCATATTATATCAACTTGAGAAAGTAAACGGCCAGTGGAAAATCGGCACCGTCTAGGCTATATTGTAAGATAATATACCGTTATACGGTCAATGGAGTTGAAGAATGAGAAACACAGGGATTGTTCGTTTTTTTTGTATTACTGTATTGCCTCTATCCATCATTTTCGGTGCATTCGGGCAAGACTCGGGAACTGAAGAATCTACAGTCGAAGAACTCTACCTGCAGAACATCGAAATAATGATCATCAAAGAGCAGGCATCAATTGTTGACCGTGATATGAAGTTGATCGCTCTTGAGAGCATCCAAGAGATGGTTGACGATGGCAAGGTCGACAGCGACAACCTCGAGATTATGAATGTTCTCGATTACTTATCGTTAGAAGGGATTGGTACCGTCGTCAAGGAGGACAACAGGCAATTAAATAATTTCCCTGAAGTCCGACGGCGAGCGTGTAATATTCTCGGACAGGTTGGTGGAGAAGAATCGAAGGAGATCCTTACATACGTTTTACGCACAGATGATGAGCCAATGGTTCTGGCAGAGGCCGCGTATGCCTTGGGCGAAATTGGTCTCAATGAAGCTAGCCAAGTTTCTGAAGCACTCGCTGAAGCCGTGTTATCTCAGGATGCACTGAACCCTGATAATAATTTCGCCTTTGCAGCCTTGCTTGCTTTTAAGAAGCTTGCGGAAAAAAACGATGGCCTTCGAGATAATCTCTCATATAAAGCCATCGTTCAGATTTCACAAGGTAACTATATCAGGACCGTAAAATTGAAGGCAAATGAGGTAATCGAGTTACTTCGTGAATATCAGTAGAGGCACATCCGTACAGTGGTTTGTTTACGAAAGCGCTCTATTCTCGACAATTCCATTTCCATTAGTTGATACATTTTGTGGTGTTCATATGAGTTATGAGTAAATTCAACCCATTTAGTCGATGCATATGCGACGTATAGACAATGCTATGCTGGAGAACACATCTAAAGCTCTGTGTTTAGTTTAGAACTAGTCCCGAATTCCACTGCCTATATTCTTACGCCACACTGGTCGATGGTCCGGTTTCTCAAAGGGTATCCTTTTTTTGATCGTAAAACCTGACTTTGCATTGTTATTAAATCGTATCACTCCAAAAGCCCCATTTCCAAGATACGCGACCTTCTCGCGATTACCGGTTTGCTCCTCACTATTTATCTTACGAAGAACACAATCGAAGTGAGTAGGTGCATTATCTGCACCGGTTGGAAAAGCCGTTAATAAGTATCTCACCGACTTGCCGCATAAAGGGCATATTGGATAGTTGATATGCGCTCGTGAATTCCTGCCCTTTGATTTACCGCTCGATTGGCTGCCGGTTGAAGGCTCTTTCAACTCCGAATTATCTTGCGACTGCGACCTCGGACCTCTACGACCTCCCCTTCTATTACCACGATTTCGTGACATGCTTATCCGTCTCTCCTATTCATGAGTTCTCGAGTCAGCGTTTGGGCTATCTGTTGTATCGCAGAAGATAGATATTGTCTATCTTTAAGCTTTTCCTTAAGCTCTTCAAGCCTCTTATAATCGATCTCTTTCGCTATTCGTACCATTCTCCCTACCCTGACTCAGAATATGCATTCACGAAATGTCGAACACCATCTCTATCCGGATTCGAAAAGATGACATCGAAACTAAGAGGTTTCTCCGCATCGATTCCATTCTTCAAAATATAGTTCTTGGCAACACTAAGAATCCTATTCTTTTTTCTTCGATCAATAGAAAACTCCAAATCGTGAACCGTCAAACTTCTCCAGGTTTTTACCTCAATAAAATGTAGTGTATCATTAAATTCTGCAATAATATCTATCTCACCGTACTTAGTTCGATAGTTTCTGCACAGAATGTCATACCCATTCGCAACTAGATGGCTGATTGCATATGTCTCTCCACGGACTCCTGCTAGGTGACGAGTCATTTTGCACTCCCCTGCAGCTCTTTTGGATTCAATGCCCGAGCGATAAACAAGGTCTGTGTGCCTAAAAGATCAATCTCTTTGGTATTTATCTTCCTGCCGGATTCATCCAGCAAAATATTCAGTACCGGACGTAATGGCGCATCTCCGTGAATTTTCGTTACTTGTCCAATTGCCCCGTTATTTAAAATCACGATACTTCCAACCGGATAAATACCCATGCTCTTGATGAATACTCGCAAGATATCAGAATCGAACCTCCGTGAATTATCATTTAACAGTTGCCGCATTGCCGTATACCCGATCATCGAATTCCTATACGGCCTGTCCCTGCTCATGGCCTCGAAGGCATCCGTCACCGACACTATCCTTGAAGAGAGCATGATTCCTTTTCCATTCAATCTACGCGGGTACCCCTTGCCGTCCCATCGCTCATGGTGTTGCAGGGCAATCATGCCGATCTCCTCCGGATATCCGAGTTCCTTCGTGATGATCTTATAGGAATGAAGCGTATGAGTACGAATTTGGTGTATATCGTCTCTGGATAAATTGCCCTTCTTATTTAGGATGCCCGGCTGTATCCGCATCATACCGATGTCATGCAACAAGGCTCCGAGCGCGAGATGAATCAGCCTATGGGTCGGCATGCGTAGATGTAAGCCGATTACCACGGATAAGATCATACAGTTGACCGAACCGCGCGCCCACCTGTCGGCTTCCTCCTCATCTCGCAAAGTAAGGTTTATCATTATATCGGAACTCTCTCGGATTACCGGAAACAGACTATTCACGATCTGATCTATCTCTTCTACGGTGGGTTTCTGATTACCTTTGACCGCCTCGAAGACTTTGTTCAACCCATCGACTGAAGACAGATATAATTTTCTGAGTCTGGTTTCAGTCTTTTCCTCCGTAAGCTTTCGAATCTGCTCTTCTTGTCGTTTTAGTGCTTCTTCATCAATTACATCACCATCCGTCTGAACAGTCTCGATTCCCCATTTTAGTAATCGTTCGATATCTTTTGATTTCAAGGGTATTTTTTCAGGTACGAGAATATTTTCTTCATCGATATAAACAGGCTGGTCAAACATCATTCCACTTTCTAAATTAGATACTTTTATTGTATTCATCACGACCCTCTCACATGGTACACAAATGCAAGAACTTCTGCAATCACGTCATAGAGTTCAACCGGAATAAGGTCTCCAATTTCTTGCTCCGACAGAACTTCCACAAGTTTTGCATCCTCTACCATCAGGATATCGTGTTGTTCGGCGATACCGACGATTTTCTCTGCGAGTTCTCCCGAACCAATTCCGGAGATGAAAGGAGCCGGATACCTTTTATCATACGTCAATGCTACGGCTTTCCTCATATCTCCTCATACCTGGCGATCTATTCCGACGATACCTTCATTCATTTTATCACCGAAATGATCGAATTCACTACAATCATATATAGTATCGTCAATTTTAACAGCAGAGTTTCGGAGTTTTTCTCTGAGTATGGACAGATTGCTCCCGATCTTTTTCCGTAACACGGAGGTTTCACATGCAAAGCGAACCAATCTGGTACCGTCTTTCATCCTTTTTACTATACAAAGAATTCTCTCAGAATCCATGTCTACATTTATACTACATTCATCTGCTGTCTGCCTTTCGGCGTCTGTATGCAAGAGGAGTCGGCCGGTAACTCCCTTCGTAGTAAAAGGTATAATTATCCAATTTGCATGCTCGGCGATTGTATGATTGAAGGCGGAAAGCAGCCCCTGATCCCAATGGTTGGATGAACCCGATTCACCATTATTTTCGTCCTCCGAACCTGGCTCTTCTCGTTCCATTGTTCGGAAATCATCGTCATCGAATGCTCTCTGCTCCTCAGGTTCATGTTGTTTATGACGTTCGGATGTCCAACTCCCATCAAGTACTTCAGTTAGGTAGCGAACCATTTCTACAGAAGGACGAAAACCCTCGTCCATCAAGAGAGCAATAATTTTGTATCCCAAATTCTTATCGTGTATCATCCGGGTGACTTTCTGTGCAAGAATCAACCGTGAATTCGTCACCGGGATACCTGAATTTAGTAACGCCCGAGCTATCCTCGCCTCATTCCCATGTAACCCATTAACAGAAATTCGATCTGAACGTTCGGAGTGTGATTCTAAAATCTTGAGGAAATGACCATCTCGTATTTGACGTACCCTGCAGATATATTCAGATCCAATAGTCAATGGAATCGAAGAATGTATTCGGACTCTCTTGCCGGACAGTATCCCGATCCAAACCCCGGAATCAGACTTTGATTGGATTTGTACCCGTACTATCCTACCGGATACCTTGGCTTTCCGACCAGGTATCCCCAATTGGTGGCTGTTTGGTAAAACTCGAAAGTCCGACATACTCGGTAGAATAGTTATTCGGCTGAAACCTTCTTCTGTTTTCGTACGATTAATTCATTGACCTTTGCGGCCTTTCCAATACGTTTCCGGATATAGTAGAGTTTCGCTCTTCTGACCTTACCACGTCTTGAAACTTCTACTTTTTCTACCCTTGGCGAGTGCATAGGAAAAACCCGCTCGACTCCGACACCATAGGACATTTTCCTAACGGTAAAAGTTTTTCGGATACCGGTATTCTTCTTTGTAATACACAATCCCTCGAAAATCTGTATCCGCTCCGTCTGGCCCTCGACAATCTTGAAGTGAACCTTCACCGTGTCTCCTATAGAAAAATTCTCTGCACCCTCTTTCAATTGATCGGCTTCTACCGCCTTTACGATATCCAACATTGCATAACTCCTTCGAGTGTAATAGAAACGTAACCGGGAGTGAGATATTACCCCGTGTCGCCATGTGATTCGATAAACTTCCTATATAAATCGGGTCGATTTTTCTTTGTTTTTTCGACCCTCTGCTCCCATCGCCATCCTTCGATATGTGCATGGTGTCCAGAAAGTAACACGTCCGGCACTCTATGTCCACGGAACACCTCTGGTCTTGTATATTGAGGATACTCCAATAGATCCTGTGAAAAACTCTCCTCTTCGAGAGACTCATCTCGAATTACACCGCTGATCAGCCGGTAGACACAATCGATAACGACCAATGACGCAAGTTCTCCGGATGACATCACATAATCTCCGATCGATATTTCGTCATCAACATATGCATCAACGACTCGTTGATCTATTCCCTCATAACGCCCGCAAATCAAAACAAGTTCGGTTTCAGCGGCAAGAGCCTGTGCATAGGCTTGATTGAACGTGATGCCCGAGGGAGTCGGACATACCACCCTCGCCTTCCTGCTAACCGTCTGATCCAAGGCTCTGAAGAGAGGTTCGGGCTTCAACACCATACCAGCGCCGCCCCCATATGGCACGTCATCACAGCTTTTATGCTTGTCGTAGGCAAAGGAACGAATATCAATTACCCTAGTCTCGATAATCCCTCTCTCTACCGCTTTTCCGAAAATGGACGACGTAAAAAAAGCCTGGATTATTTCTGGAAATATCGTTAATACGGTGAACCTCACTCCAATATCCAGTCTTCAAGTATCTCTATAGTACGATCTTCGGTATCAATTCTTCCTATAAACATTTCATTAAAGGGAATTAAGGACTTTTGCCCCTCAGTCAACTCAACTTCCAGAAGGACATTATAACCGACATCATACCATGCCGACACCGTCCCGATCGTATTTCCACGTAATGAAGCATCACAATTCAGGATATCCGACAAGTAATATTCGTTCTCGTTCAATGCACTCGCATACTCCCGGTCGACATATAACTCACAATTCGCCAATGTCCTTCCCGCTTCAGGAGAATCGATGCCGGACAATTTCATTAACCAATGTTTTCCGGTGGAGGATATTCGTTCTATATCGAACAATGCGAATTTCCTCTGCCGGAGGATGTACACTTTTTTTAACCTCAAAAAATGCTCATATTCGTCTGAAAAACTCTCGAATTTTACATACCCGAGCAGTCCGTGAGACGTACGAATCCTCCCGATGGCCATCTTTCCGGTGAAATCAAGTTCTTCGTTCATTAACGCAATAACGTCCACTCACACCCACGCAAAACCACCCGATGATTGTGCCGGCATCTCGCACACAAACATTTCACTCAATCCAATATCTCTAAAACTACGCGTTTCCCGGTTTTCGTGGCAGATGCAGAAAGAATTGTCCGGATTGCTTTGGCAATGCGTCCATGCTTTCCGATTACCTTCCCAATGTCATTCTGCGATACCTTGAGCTCCAGGATGGTAGATTTTTCACCCTCTATCATATTCACAACCACCTCATCGGGTTGATCGACCAATGACCTTGCCACGAATTCTACGAGCTCTTTTTCCATGACGATCTCCTACGACTGACTTTTCACTGTGATGTCGTGCATGTTGAGTATCTTCTTTACCGTTGCAGAGGGTCTAGCCCCTTTTTCGAGCCACTCTTTAATCCGGTCAGTCTTCAATAAATACTGTTTTTCCCCTTGTTCGATCGGATGGTAGAGCCCAACCTCTTCGAGGGTCTTGCCGTCACGCTGGTTTCTCGAATCTATGACCACGATCCGATAAAACGGTCTCCGCTTGGTTCCGAATCTCTTTAATCGAATTTTCACGCTCATTTCAGCCTCCTGGGTCTGTACTTACACGTACTTGTATATGATAGTTGCCGACTCGATGTCACCCGCCCATTCCGGCGAGCATCCGCGACTGATATTTCTTATTTTTTGTCATCTTCTTCATCATGAGTTTCATCTTGTCGAACTTCTTGAGCAAGCGATTGACGTCATACACCGACGTCCCGCTGCCTTTTGCGACTCTCTTTCTTCGTGATGGATTTAAGATACGATGATTCTTTCTTTCTTGTGGTGTCATTGAAAGGATGATCGCTTCCTCGCGTATCATCTCTGTTTCATCGATATCATCTTCGCTGACGGCTCCTTGCGCACCCGGTATCATCTCGATGAGTGATTGAATACTTCCCATTTTGCGCACTCGTCTGAATTGGTCGAGATAATCTTCGAGAGTAAATGTAGCCGACTGCATCTTACGCCTTAGCTGTACGGCTTCCTCTCGGTCGATGGTTTCTTGTGCTTTCTCGACAAGTGAAACAACATCTCCCATACCGAGAATTCTGGACGCAATCCGGTCCGGAAAAAAAGGATCTAAGTCCTCAATATTCTCACCGGTACCGATGTAGAGAATTGGTTTTCCGGTGATCGACTTGAGTGATAGCGCCGCGCCACCCCGAGTATCAGAATCGAACTTACTCAATATGATACCGGTCAGTTCCACGTACTCCCCGAAACCCTTCGCGATTGAAACGGCATTCTGCCCCGTCATGGCATCGGCTACGAGAAGAGTTTCGACCGGTTCGCAAGCCTTGTGGAGTTTCTTGAGCTCCTGCATCATCGGCTCGTCGATGTTCATTCGGCCGGTGGTGTCGACAATTACGGTGTCGCGTTGCTCTCGCTTCGCGAATGATATCGCGTTTCGAACCAGTGAAACTGAATCTTGTGTATCTTCGCTAAATACATCAACCCCGATACGATCGCCCAACACCTGCAACTGTTGGATTGCTGCAGGTCTGATCAGGTCGGCCGCTACAAGTAGTGGAACTCGATTCTCTTTTTTCAAACGTGTGGCCAGTTTGGCACACGTAGTCGTCTTTCCGGATCCCTGCAGCCCCATCATCAACACAACGGAGACCGTATCGGGCCCTTTCAATCTCAACTCCGTTCGATCGTCTCCAAGGAAATGCACCAACTTATCGTGGATTATCTTCACGAATTGTTGTCCGGGGTTGACGGAACGAAGAACGGTCTCTCCCTTGGCCTCCTCAATTGTCTGGTTGACAAACCTCCGCACGACCCGCAGATTTACATCCGCTTCGAGGAGTGCGACTTTTATCTCCTCAACAGTATCCTGTATATTCTTTTCAGAAATACTCCCCTGTCCAGAGACGTGTCGAATGATGTCAGATAATCGCGTCGATAACCTATCCAGCATCGTATCCTCTGATTCTATCCCCCAATTCTTCCGTAGCACCCACGACAAGTACGATGAATTCATTCGCACACGTTGCAACAAGTGGTATCCAACTCACGGCTCTCAACGATATTAGTTCAGAAGAATTAACCTTCCGCTACCAACGCTGGAAACACGGAGGGATACGACCGCCCATGTGATGATATTTCTCGGTGAACCCGCATCGTTTTAATACAAAGATGTTCAGCCGACGACAAATACCCGCACGATTCTTTAAAACCTGTCATTTGGTGAGTACCGTATACGAGAGTCCGTATCTTCTCAGACTCTTCCCGCCAAAGATCCTACCCTAAAGTTCAAATTTTATACCTTAAAACCCTCTAGTGTGTCAATGCGCCCGGCAAAAACAGAAATTCATCTACGACCTGATGGGCATTCACCGTATCTCCAGAAAAAAACGTTTTAGATATTCGATCCGATCCCTCGCATGAGCCCGATATTCGCTTCTTGGAAACTCCGAGACAAGTCGCTGATACCATCGAACTGCTTTTCGCTCATCTCGCAAGCTGGACTCGGTTTCATAGATCTGACCGAGAAGGTAATAGATCCTGTCAGTGTCACTTTTCTCGCCGGCAGGCAACTCCACATCTCCACCGGCACCCCATAATTCAGATACGGAGAGGAGTATTTTCTGAGCAACTTCGTATTCTTCCTCTCTAAAGGCGATCTCCGCTGCCTCGATTGCATCGGCGATTGGCAATTTTATTGTATTTTCATCGGAAACCGCCATGACAATAGGAAATACCGAATCCTGCGCGATCCCTAAATACAGCAAACCAAGCATGGCGGTCTTCTTTGATTCCGGTTCTTCCGAATAGAGATCCTGCGACCAAAATCGGAGTGCGTCTTCGACCTTTCCTGTGTCCATTATTTTCATCACCATATCTCGTATGCTTTCCGGACTCCCTGCTCCTTCATTCAAGTAGGATGCGGGAAGAAATGACGACCCGAGGTTGTTACCCTCCTGATCGGTGCGATCCTCAGCCAACCGTTTTTCCTGTCCGACTTTTTCCTCGTCTCCGATATTCTCCTCCGACTTCGGTAAGACATCAACCGAATGAACTCTCCCTTCGAAGGTTCCGGTGGTGAGATCCTGGCGTTGAAATCGTATCTGATATCTTCCGGTATCCGTGAAGACAAAGGTGAATTCCGTGCCTTTTTCGGTCACTGTTCTCTTCTTGAATGCATGCGAAACCATATCCCCACCCATGAAAACCCATCCATGTTCGGAGAACATGAAACGGATCTCCTCGTTCAATGTCGTCCGCACAACCGCTCCGGTGGTTTCAGAATTCGTCTGTGGAGGCGTCGCGAGCGTATCGGCTCCGACTTCATCAGGAGTAGTTTCCGCAGCCACCATCTGCGATAGAATAGAGTTCGTATCGTACATCGGGTCATCCCGAGAAGGGCCCTTTGCAATATCGGTATCATTACTATTCCGATCTTCATTCGTTTCGATACTCGAGAGGGGCTTACTTACTCGTATCGCATCGAGTTCTAATAGTCTCGCATTGCCATAGTCACTCTCATAACGACGCGTGATCGGTCGTGGTATAGTCAGCTTCTGATGAAATGGTGGTTCAGGAAGATCTCCATACCGTACCGATTCTCTATCTCGCCTTGCCATCGAAACCCGGGGATTCTCAAGTTCGGAGACAGTAGTCCTACCGATCAAGCCATGAGAGGGTACATCGAGAGACTCAAGTGTAGGAATCGGCAGCCCTTCCAACCTATATTCACGTCGAACTGAGTAGACAGTAGGATAGTTGGAGGAGTGAATTGCTACTATGCTCACATATGGCACATATGGCATAGCGCTAAGCATACTCAGTTTGACCTGTGAATCCGTCGGCATGTGTCGGGGTACCGGAAGGGACTCCTCCGATATCAAAGAACCGTAATGGATGTCTACATCTTTGGGCGGCTCAAGGTATTCAAATAGATCATTATTGTACGTTGATTGCGTGGCACATGAGCAGAGTACGACGACCGTTCCGAGTAGAAGAATATTTCGCCATGCCGGCATCATGTGGGATGTAAGCGACCGCCGATATACACAGTAGTTCTCTCCTGACGGTTGGAAAATCGTGCGCGCCCAGCGGAAATATCGTCCGATGGGATGTGGCTTACGGAATTTCGGCGAATATCTCATCAATGAGTGCATCATTTCTCTGCCGAAGAATCTCCAATCCTACGATTTGTGGATCGATCCAGAAGGCATTCACCTGCTCTTCGGTCCACGTATCCATAACCGGCCGGTATCGAACAAGACTGTTTTTAGTATACCGTATCTCCTCTTCGTTAGGAAGAAGCAGATCCGGTATATCTCGAACGGAAACAACCGCCGCGTCCGACTCAACATCCGCTACTTCACGGTCCTTCGGACTCATTACCAGCACGGTGATCAGAATGGCGATCATGGTGACGCCGGCGACTGCAACGCCGTAAATTTTCAACTCGCCGATAGAAATCCATTTCTCGAATATCATTCCTCATCACTCTCCAAGCGAACCGTTATTATCTTGGATATGCCGGATTCTTCCATGGTAATCCCGATCAAAGATTTTGCACCTGCCACGGTTTTCTTGTTATGAGTAATGACGACAAATTGTGACCTGGCACCGAACTCCTGCAGGAGTGTAATGAAGCGCCCTACGTTTGCCTCGTCTAACGCGGCATCGATCTCATCCAAGATACAGAACGGAGATGGCCGTACCATATATGTGGCGAACAATAATCCGACTGCAGTCAAGGAACGCTCACCACCTGAAAGCAACGCTATACTCTCCAATTTCTTTCCGGGCGGCTGTGCCAGAATCTCGACACCGGATTCCAACACTTTGTCCGGTTCTTCAAGTCGAAGTTCCGCCCGTCCACCACCAAAGAGTCTTCTAAACATCACATGGAAGTTTCTTTTAATTTTCTCATATGTTTCCAGGAACAATTCCGTCGATTCCGTACGTATCTGTGCCGTTATCGATCTGAGGTCTTCACGAGCCTTGATGAGGTCCTCGAGTTGAGCGTTGAGAAAATCATACCGCTCCTTAACTTCGGCAAATTCCTCAGGTGCCATAAGATTCACATGGCCTAACTCTTTCTGCAGTCTCCTGACTTCGGCCAATTGGGACCGAAGGTCGGACAATTGAGTGCGGATCTCAAACATCCTGGATTCATATTCCGACAACTCGCGAGAGTAACGCTCTCGGAAATTGTCGTAGATGTTTCGAATATCGGTTCTGATCGTCGTCAGCTCGATTTGTGTCCGTTCGACCCGCTCCTGCGCGCCTCCAAGATCGTCCATCATCGTCTTCAGCTGATTTTCTTTGGAGAGCAGATCCTTGTTCTTTTCACTGATTCCCGACTCCAAGGTGGTCAGGTTTTCCTTCAGCGTTTCCTCTTCAGCAACCAGAGTACCGATCTCTTCCTGCAGAGTGACTACCCGCTTGTCGATTTCATCGATACGGACACGGCACGAAAAGACAATCTCTTCGGCTTCTATGATCTGGGCATCCTGCTCCTGCTTCTCCTCATTCAACCGTACGATTGTTTCCTCCAAGGCCGTTTTCTGGGTCAACATCCGCGCTTTTGTGATTCTTAATTCTTCTAGAGTATTCCGGTATTCTTCGATTTTTTCACTAAGTACTCTATTTTCCTCACGGAGTTTTACGATACTATCACGATTTGCGTTTATGTTTGTCCTGATCTCTTCGATGCGCACATCCAATTCACGTTTCCGAGTTATTGTTCCCTTTGGCGCGAGAAATTCGTCGATAAATGCAGGTATCTTTCCACGATATTCGCTGAAGAGCCGTTCAATCTCTTCGAGGGCATCGTTGAGGCGTCGGTATTCCTCGACACCGTCATCCATTATCTTCTTAATATCGGATGACCCATGTTCTGATAAACGACTCACATCGCCGAAGAACCGGGTTTTACCTGCGATGTGGATTTTCAGGTTTTCGATTCTATGTTGGAGTTCCTCCTCAACATCCTTTCTATCACGGGAGGAATAGCCTGTCTCTTTCAGCCTCATATCCAACTCGGATACGATATTGTCCGTAAGCTCCCGAAGTTCGTCTTGTGAGGTTACACCCTCTTTTTCAAGCAGTGCTATCTGATTGTCCAGCGTCGTAATTGTCCGCTCGTTATTCCGTATTCTGTCCTGAGCGTGTTCGATCCGTTGGGTAAAACTTTCGATATTTTTTTCGATCTCCTTGAGTCCCGTGACGACCTCGTTCAAGGTCAAATTCCTCTCTTCTATCTGCAGGTCAAGGGACGTTATCTTCGTCTTTACACTCTCGATACGGGCCTTTGCTGCCTCCGATTGATTGTGCACCTCGTTGCGACGTTCCCTTAGGATCGCAACCTGTTTTTCCCTGCCCGACTTTTCGAGATCTATTCCATACAACTTTTTTTGTGTTTCAACTAAATGAGACTCCATCGCATTGACCTGATCGAGATTCTGCTCGAGTATCTCGTTTACCGCATCAATTTTCTTCTTTAATGTATCCCGTTGTTTCTGTCTCGACTCGAGATCCGTGGACACCGTATCTTGTTTCTGGAGGTACTCCTTCAGCCGTAGTAACTGGATATCGATTTCGAGTGCAAATTGGCTATCTTGAAATTCCCTGTACTGTGTCGTCTTTTCAGCCTGTTTCTTGAGTGACTCATATGACCGGGATACCTCACCGAGGATCCCCTGAACCTGTCGCATATTCTCTTCGGTACGTTCTAACTTACGTTCCGCCTCAGCGCCTTTCGCCTTGTATTTCGTTATACCTGCGGCCTCCTCAAACAGGAACCTTCGTTCCTCGGGCTTACTCGAGAGAATCTGGTCTATTTTTCCCTGTTCCATGATCGAATACGCCGTCTTGCCGATGCCTGTATCGAAAAAAAGCTCCCGAATTTCACGGAGCTTTGCCGGCTTGCCATTGATATAGTATTCACTTTCTCCAGACCGAAAGACCCGTCGCTTTATGGAAAGTTCCGGCATATCGATAGGGAGAAGCCCCTCAACATTCGATAGAACAAGTGAAACCTCTGCAACGTTAAGTGGTTTTCTATTTTCTGTGCCGTTGAAGATTACGTCTTCCATCTTCCCGGCACGGAGGGTCTTGGTAGATTGTTCACCCAATACCCATTTGATGCCATCGACAATATTGCTCTTTCCGCAACCGTTCGGACCGAGTAATGCGGAAATACCGTCTGTAAACTCAATTCGGCTTCTATCTGCAAAGGATTTAAATCCAAATAGCTCTATGCTTTTCAAAATCACGCTTGAGTACCTCATAATGGGTGACTATTATTTTGGCCGGTAGCAAGGTCTCACACTATTTGTAGCTGAAATTCACATGCAAAATCAAGACTAGTGAGCGAGATGGCTTCTTGATTGCGGTCTTTCTGAGACTGAGAAGTCATGTCGGCACTCCCCCCCCTGGGTTCATCCTTGAACAACCACTCCGCTGTCGTTACTATCGAAACCAATATGCTGATTGGTGGTATAGACGAGGTCGGCAGAGGACCGTTGGCAGGACCGGTAACTGCAGTATCCGTTGTTATATCTGAAAAGTCGAACCTTCCCGAACTTTCAGATTCGAAGATCCTCGCACCGAAAAAAAGAGAAAGTCTCGCTCGCCTCCTCTGGTTTAAAACGGTGTGTGTCGGAATCGGATGGGCGTGGCCTGAAGAGATCGATCGCCTAAACATCCATCATGCCACACTATTGGCTATGCGCAGATCCTTCTTCTCTCTGACAATTATTCCTGACCGGATGTTGGTAGATGGGAAGTTCGAACCCCATCTCCCGATCCCCTCCGACTGCATCATCCGCGGCGATTCCTCGGTTCCCTGCATCCAGGCGGCCTCAATCATCGCGAAAGTAGTCCGCGACAGATGGATGGTTCGATACTCCTGGATCGAACCGCAATACTGTTTTTCCCTGCACAAAGGGTATCCAACCATACTCCATAGGAAGTTGATTTCAGTTCATGGGCCCTCATTCATTCATCGGTACAGTTTTCGATCATCCGAATGAGTTTTCAGGCCTGCATTCAAGGAGTGAAAGCAACACTTTTGGCATGTTCATACGGGGTTAGCTAGCCAATTCAATTCGCAAATTGGCATTTTGTGCTACCTCTTTGTACTGATTGTACTGAAATTTCACTCTCAACCACTTCGTTTGTGCTTCACGATGTATTCGACCGCCTTGTTGAATTCGTCTACGAAGTTTTCCAGATCTTCGTCGAATACGATGATGGAATGACGCTCAAAACTTTCGTCGGTATGCTTCTTACTCTCAACCATATTGAGAAACAGGTCTCCATGCCTGTTTTCTTTCACATTGAAAAAATATGTTCTCTTCTTCGTCATCGCCTTTGAAGAGAAGACTTCTCCTCGGATTCCCATAATCTCCTTCCTCTTTTGCCGGTATTAGGAACCCTAGTGTATATCATACCTGGTTACGATAGTCAAAGCGAATCGAATCCTCATTCCGGGTAGAACCGGGGGAATCCTCAACTTGAATGTTTGCATAGCCATAGCGAGGCAAAACGACTGAACTGAAAATTTCACTTGACGAAACTGTGTAATTCTCGGTATATTTCCAACGTTCGCGCCTGTGGTATAGTGGTATTACCTCAGCCTTCCAAGCTGATGATGTCGGTTCGATTCCGATCGGGCGCTTTGCCGTAAGTCGTTTCCATTTGGTGGCTTACGGCGTTTTTTTTGATCGCTTGGATTAGAAACATATCGATTTTGACTGCAACGAAGGCATCCATTGTCGTGTTAGGACAGGTGCGGATCGAAGACAACAGCGAAATCGGTTGTAATAAACGATACACTCTCGGACAATAATTCTTATCAGGATGTATACATGAGTATATCTATTGAGCTGATGTCGCTTCTCGAACACCATGATATCGAGTTGGATGATGTCCGGTGGTTCTGTTGTATCGATCTTGCAGAACGACTTCTACAAAACAAGAAGACGCCCCTTACACTCGTTCATCTTTTATGGTCCGGGTCCGTAGAGTCTGAACTATATAGAATCGAAGAGCAATTCTTAGAAAAACTCGATGAAGATCTTACAGAACATCGGATCGACAGATCGCAGGTAAACGGAATACTCGCCGGTATTCGGCATGCGAAAGATGCCAGACTCGAATCAACGTGACCATAAGGCTCTATTAGCACCTATCGTGTTTCTTGAGCACATGCGGCTCTCAAAAGATTCAACATACAACAATATCGCTACAAATTTCTCAGGTTTTATCTCTTGAATCAAGCAGTATCGTTACCGGCCCTTCATTGACATATTCGACCATCATTCGTTGGCCGAACAGCCCCGTTTCAACCGGTACCCCACGTTGTACAATCCTTGTTATAAAAGTTTTATAGAGTCTTTCGGCGATCTCGGGCGGCGCTGCGCTACCAAAATATGGCCGGCGCCCTTTTCGAGTGTCTGCTAAGAGAGTAAATTGCGAGATGACAAGAACAGCACCTCCGATATCTTTCACCGAAAGATTCATCTTGCCGAGATGATCCTCGAATATGCGTAAATTGGCGGTTTTTTCGGTAAGATATTCGATGTCTGACTCTTCATCGCCACAAGCGACACCAAGGTATACGAGAAGACCTCGGCCGATATCCCCGACACTCCTCTCTTCAACGGTTACTGTTGCGTTCCGTACCCGTTGTATTACCGCCTTCACCGACCCAACCGCCTATACACTTTCCTCATGAAGGATCTCATCCAAATACTCCCACCGTTCATTCTTGCAGAGGAGATAATTGATGTATTGCGATCCCTCGGATTTCGAACTCACTCTCCTCATTATCCTGTTCTTCCGAAACGATAATCTGACCGAGTAGTTCGATCGGATTCCCCTCTACTATCCTGGTGGCAAATTCGAGAAAAACGGGAACCAGTCCAAGTACAACCCTTTCATCATGGTACCCGACTAAGAAATCGAAACGAATCGCATCCTCTCCAATCTCGAGATTACTTACTTTTCCTTTCCATCGTATATAACACCGATTGTAGAGATATGGATCCTCTGTAATATGTCCATACTCAAAGTTATCCGACATAGTCGAAAAATCCGGTTCCATTACCGATCTGTCTAGCAATTTAGCCTGGGCCTTTACATAGTCTGATGCATTCGAATGCAAGAGCCGATTGACCTCAACTCGAGCCAGGTTATCACGATATCGTAGTAGATAGCGTTGTGCCCGATCGAAGGTCTGTTTTATCTCCGTGTCCGTGAGTAGGTATCGATAGACACCTCGATCATCGAATATCCGTCGCGAATTGTCGAGTTCGATGGGGGTGAAATCCGATCGTTGAAGAGTACGCAACGCCTCAAACTGTCGATATGCAAATGGTGCGCCGAATACTACGATAGTAAGGATACCGACGACGATGAGTACCGGTGAGAACCTGTGTATCGATACATCTGAAGGTAGATATTTCTTGAAGCGTCCGGAATCGAATAGATCCTGTTGCTCTGTAGGGTCGGGATTCCGCTTCAGGAAACGCAACCCTCGATTCGCGTACTGGTTTTTTTTGTCAGAATCAAGTATTCTAAGCCACAGCAACAAGGCCTTGTCGTTTTCCAGTCTTCGCAAATGAACGACAGCCATCGCAAGAACCGGCTTTGTATCTTCTATCTCCTTTGCCTCGTTTAAGTCGATACCCCGTCGAAGATACGAATATGCCCCGCCGAAGTCACCGGTCCGCAGACAGGACATACCCAGCAGATAGTAATACTTCGAACTCTCTCGAAAGCGAAATACCTGTGGCTCAAGGAGCCGGATGACCTCCGGATACTTCCCTCTCCCGTATAAGCGGGTTGCCTTCTTCAAGATACCACGCATCCAAGCCTCTATTATTCCCCATACTCACTCTTCCGTTGCTTCAATCGATCAAGAACTTGCCGCATCACAGTGAGTTCCTCTGTAGAAACCTCGACCCCGTATTTCAGCTTTCTATCAATCTGACTGATGAGATCTTCCACCGTAAGCAGGTCGGCCCGGATCGACTCCTCGATATCGTTTACGGCAATGTCCGTCTCTGTCGTCTTGCTTAGGAGTTCATTCATATGCCCGGAAACCTGTCTTGTAGAAAATCCACCGGTTGAATATGCACCAACCGCAAGTGTGATTTCCAATTTGGTGTTCTTGGGCACCCGATCAGGATCGAAAAAGTAACATACTGCCGAGTCGTTAATCGAATACGGAAGCAGGTTGAAATTCCTTCTCGTGTTCGGGACTAAAGACCACGGATTGTCACTCAAACGCTTCCAGTTTGCAAAAACGAGTCGATCGGGCACGCTGAGACCTACGCCCCGAACCATACCTTGAAACCCCTTCCAATCACCTTCAGTAGAGGGAGAAAGCCAGTATTCCGGCATTACGGACTCGATGACGGTTTCTCCGGAGACATCCTGCAATGCATCAGTTGTAAAATGGAGCCCCTCTTCTTCACCCAGATAGGTATCGAACAGTTGTGCTATACCGATGTTCATATGCGATTCCGATATGTTCTCAACGGTTACCGTGATCTTGATTCCGTCCGCGAGAGAAGCTCCGCTGGAGGCCAGAAAGGAGAACTCCTGTGTCACCCGCAATGAACTCGATTCCCACTGAAATTCGGCACCGTCGGCAGTTTCCGCGACCGATTGCCTGAAACCGACGGCATCACCCATTACCGAAACTCGATTATCGGCAAGAATACTGAGAAACGTCGTTCTAGGATCTTGATCGAGAAAAAGCGGCGTATACACATTTTCAGAAATATCACTCAAATAAAAAAGAGAGAAACGACCTGTATTTTCATGCAATGCGAGTCGCATTCTTCCTTCCTTCAATTCGAGTCCGAATGTTGTGCCGGTAAGTATGATTGTCAAAATCATACCTGCAAGAACCACGAATGAACGTTTCATTCGGCCCCCTCCTCGCTCGAGTAGATCTTTTTGAGATAATATGCTTTGAGGTCCAAGGCCTCGGCTTTGATCTTCAACAATTCGCTTTGATTGTCGGTACTCGTCGGAGGGACGGCCTGCTGTTCGGTACCTCCATCGGCAACAGATTCCGTAATTCGTGCTTCCATCTCTGTCAGACGTTTTTTATACTCCTCTATCACTGCTTCCATTTCATCATTCTCGACTTGAATTTCGGCTATCATAGAGTTCTTATCTTCGATCTGCTGATTCAAGTCGGCAATCATCTCCTTCACCTGATCGGTAGTCATCGATGTCAGTTTTTTCTGATATGCCTCTATGGCCTGCTGATACGTCTTTTCTCGCTTCTGAAATTCATCAAGAGACTTCAGGTACTCTTCGTGGCTGATCTTTATGAGTTCGAGCAATTCGTTCTCTCTATATTTGAGTTCGATGAGCGATGCTCGAAATTTGGCCGCCTCGAGCTTGTAACTCTCAGGATACTCAGTGATTACCTTATTGAAAACAGTATGTGCTTCCTCGAGATGACCAAGTTTGTAGAGAGTCTCACCGATCCAATAGTAGCAATTCGGCGCAAACGGATTGTCCTTATAAAGAGTCAGGAAGTTGTAAAAAACCTGGATCGCCTTCTCATACTCTCCCTGCGTAAAGAGCAATCGGCCCTTTTGATAGAATCCCTCCGGATAATATGGAGAATTTTTATAGTTAATGAGAAAGAATTCCAGATTTTTCTCCGCGGGATCCAATTCGCCGGTCGCAAGGTACGTCTTGGCGACCCAGAAATACGCCTCACCATGGAAAGGTTCCATGGTGGCATCTAGAATGATCTCCCGGAAGGCAAGAACGGCATCGTGATACTCTCCATCTTTGTAAAGAATCACGCCTTGTCGAAGTGCATCGGCTCCTGTCTTCTCACTCTGCGTCCAGACGACGGAAGATACGACGGAAAGGAGAAACACCACAAGAATTGTTCTATATGTACCTTTCAAAACATAGTCCCCTGTTTTAATTTCGACAGACCGAACCCTATTCGTTAGTATTCATTCGGCATTTTTCTGTCCGTTGATCAATTATGCACTTTCTCCAGGAACTACACCTTTCCTTTCAGAATTTGCACCATCTCTGCAGGATTCTGTGACTTGAAGAATGCACTTCCACTTATGAGTACGTTCGTTCCGGCAGCTCGAATATCCCCAGCGGTATGCTCATTGACACCGCCGTCCACCGAAACACGATACGAAAGATCAAGGGAATCCCGAATTCGGCAGAGTTCGGTGACTTTCTCCAGGCATTCCGGTATTAGTTCCTGCCCCCCGAAGCCGGGATTCACGGTCATCACAAGCACCAAATCGATAAACGGAAGCACCTCGCGAATCATGGATACGGGAGTCGAAGGAACGAGTGAAATACCGGGATGTACACCGGCTTCACGTATTTTCTGAAGAATTCGGTGCGCATGTACCGCAGCTTCAATGTGAAACGTTAGATAATCGGTCCCTGCATCGAGAAAATCGTCGATATGGGTTTCCGGAGCCTCGACCATTAGGTGGGTATCCAACGGCAGTGACGTCACTCGACGAATATCCTTCACCATTTTCGCACCGAATGTGATATTCGGTACGAATTTGCCGTCCATGACATCTAAGTGTATCCAATCACCTTCGGCTTCTTCGATACGTTTGACGGCATCGCGAATACCACAGAAATCGGCGGACAGTAGTGATGGTGCCACATATGCATTCATATCCCTCGACATACACTATTAATACCAGAAAAAGAGCCTATGAGCAATCGCGATACCACAGCAATGTTCACTATGGCGACTGCAATAGTTGAAACTGCTTGGCGATACCATCGATATATCCATTATGGGTACACCGATATTGACTAATACGCGCACGATGCTATAATAGAGAAAATTGCTCCTTTTTATTGCAGATATGGGAGATATATCGACGAACGATGACGCCATTTCGTCATTATTGCATTCAATCTATGCCCTATTGAAACAAGGATTGTTTGAGAATGCCGAAAAAGAACTCGAAAAGGCACTTGAAATAGATTTTGAGCATCCCGAGGTGATCGCCACCCTAAAGACAGCTCATTATTGGCGGGAAAAGGGTACTCTCCTAGATAGATTTGACGATGCATATGCTGAAGGGGAGTGGTTATTCAAGGAATGGGGAAACTTCAGTAGTTTCATAGGGCCGAATGGTGCTGATGCGGCAAACGGCGTGTATGCGGTGAAACAGTGGGTATTTCGAAGGGCGTTAGCGAAATATCTCTCTCTCACAGCCGAAGCCGGTGGTTTGGATCGAGAAATCCTACTACGGATTAGTAAGTGTTATAAATCACTCGGAGATTATGCCAACGCAGTTGAGTATATTGAAGGTGTGAGTAGAGTACGACGCGACGATCCGGAAATTCTCGCCGAACTCGCCGATTGTTATGCCTTTATTAGCGAAACCCGTGCTGCAAAGGTTTTTTTCCGAGAGGCGTTCTTCATCGATCCGCAGCGAGTACAACTCGAATCGCTGGAGTCGTTGCTCATCTGCAGGTTGATCGACCGAGTTCGCTCCATGGGGCACGAGTCTCCGGTATTAGCAGAATGGATACCGGTGTATGGGGTCATATACGGTATCTTTAATGTGAAGCGAGAGTTGCGGCCTCTCGAATATGGAAGGCTCAAGCAAACGATCTTCGAGCTTGAGAATGAGGTAAGAGAGCGAAACAACCTCGAGGTGACGGTTCCGCGATTATTGAACCGCTATTTATGGCTCATCGATCACCTGGTGACCTTGAAGGATGCCCGTGACAAGATCGAAGAGGTGCTGGAAAAGATTAAAATCGTTGCCCCGAGCATCTACGAGCTATATACCGATTGACGAGTACCGTGGTGACGGGTCGTGTTCCCGAAAAGGTTGCGGTACGATTACCGTTGATCGAGAAAACGGAGCGTGATCTCTGATATCGTGGCAATATCAAAATCAAACAACGATTTGATTTTGGCTTCCGACAAATTATCATGAGGGTTTGAACGACATGGCTGAGTTACTGAAAAAGATCACCGAACTATTGAACGAGGAAAAGTGGACTAGAGCTACTCTGAATAGTTATACAATCAATAACTTCAAGGAACTGGATGAATTAATACAGTCCTCGATCAAGGAGAAAACGAGCAATGAAGTAAAGGAGATATGCGATGAACACCTGACTCACACGAAAAACAGCATAATCGCACTGTATATCTCCGGCATTCTATCCTTGCGGAGACAGATGATCGATGATGCTAATATGGTTACGTTGATCGATATCTTTTCTGATAACCATAAATGGAAGATCGTCGAATTTCTCTGTAACCGCATCTTGAGTTTTGGTGAGAATAAATATGCACTTCGTACCCTCTCAGAGTGTTATGAGAACGAGAATGAGATAGATAAGAAATTTGAGATCTGGGAACGGCTCATCAAAGTCGATTACGAAGAAGCTGATATCGTTAAGCAATTGGCAGAACGATGCGAGGAGCAGGAGGAGATCGAAAAGGCCGTCGAATTTTTCAAGAAGGCGATACACAGATTCGTCAATAAAAAGCAGTTCGCCAATGTGAAAGAAATTTGGCACAAACTCCTTGAATATATACCCGAAGACACAGATTTCTTCTTTCATGTCGAAAAAAAGATTGCCAATCAGATCTCCGAAGATAGAGCAGCCCAGCTTTTGGAAGATCTTTATGCGTATTTCAATGAGAATGAAGAGTGGGACAAAGCGATTGCGATTTTAAAATCCATTCTGGAATATGATCCGAAGAATGGTTGGGCCCGCAAAGAGATTACCGATTGCTTCAGAGAGAAATACAACTTTCATAGCCAATTGGATGAGTATATCCGGGTGTCCAATCTTAATCAGAGCTGGCGTAATGTGTTCGACGCTATCGCAGATTTCGAGAAGCATATCTCCTTTGACGCGGGGAATTTTGTCTTTCACCGATCGTGGGGTGTGGGCAGAATCTCTTCAATCGAGGATGATGAAATTGTAATAGACTTTGCTAGAAAAAGAAATCACAGGATGTCCTTAAAAATGGCGGTGAACGCGCTCTCCAGCCTCGCATCTGATCACATTTGGGTGTTACGTTGTATTCAGGATAAGAAGACGTTGCATGACAAGATTAAGGGAGACATTCCTTGGGCGCTTTCTACGGTCATCAAGAGTCTGGACAACGCAGCCAATATGAAACAGATCAAGGCGGAACTGGTTCCTGGAATCCTTACCCAAGGGGAATGGTCTTCTTGGAGCAGTCAGGCCAGACAGATCCTGAAGACGGATTCGAGTTTCGGTAATCTTCCCGATAAGGTAGATCAATTCGTCGTCCGAGAAAAACCAATCTCCTTCGAGGAGAAAACCTTCAACCGATTCAAGGCTGAAAAGAGTTTTTTCAACAGAATCGCAACTTTTCGAGAATTCCTCGACAGTTCGGATCCCGAATCGGAGTTTTTCGGTGAGATGTACAACTATTTTACCGGTTTCCTGAAGGCATTCAATACCGTCAACGAACAGGTCATCTCCAGTTATCTACTTCTTCAGGTGATAATTAAACAGTATCCATTTCTCAATCCTGGATTTGACCACGATTTTTCATCGTTGATCGAACAGGTATCGGAGATCGGCGAAGTCTTTTCTAAAATCGATGACTCCGAGTTGAAACGTCAATTCCTCGAGAATGTCCAGGAGATGGAAGACTGGCCCGATATCTTCGTACAACTGTTTCCTCATTATCTATCCTCCTATATTATCGAGCAACTCAGCGAAAATGGACATGAAGAAAAATGTCGTGAACTATTCTCACTCATCCTCGACAGGTATCGTGAATACCGAGAGGCGTTTGTGTGGTTAGCGAAAAACGCACTCACCGAGGAGCACTTTGAAACATACGAGATATCCTATGAGAAGATCCTCATCGGCATGATACATCTTCTCGATATCACATTCAGAGAAATCGAGAATCGTAGAGATGTCAGTACGAATAGGAAGATCAATAAGCAGATCCAAAATTATCTATTTAAGGATGGGAGGCTTGAGGAGTATATACTCGGAGCAGATGAAGAATCCATCGGAAGACTCTACACACTCGTAGAAGATGTGAGTGACTTAGATCCATCAATCAGGATAGAATTAAAACATAAGATCGTAGAAAAATATCCTGATTTCAAATTTTACGGTGATAGCACTACCGAGAGTGTAAGTCGCGGGCTAATCGTGACGGCAGGAAGTTATCAAGCCAAACAAAAACAGCTACAGCACATCATCGAAGTCGAAATACCTGAAAACTCCAGAGAGATCGGGGCCGCCATCGAGATGGGAGACCTTCGGGAGAATGCGGAGTACAAGGCAGGGAAGGAAAAACAAGAACTTCTCAACCTAACTGCTGCTCGATTGAAGGAAGACCTAAAACGTGCACAGCTTTTTGACCCTCGCCAGGTGGATACCTCAAAAATCTCATTCGGAACAAAGGCTATGCTCGAAAACACACAGAATTCGGATACAGAAGAATATACGTTCCTCGGACCCTGGGAGTCGGATCCTTCGAAGAGGGTAATATCCTATCTCTCCCCCTTTGGAAGCGAGTTTTGGAACCACACGGAAGGCGAGGAGTTAAAATTTACTATCAACGAGAAGGAGTATTCGTATAAGATATTGAAGATCGAAAAAGCATCCATTTAACGAATGATAGTCTGCCTATATCGACCCTACGATACCTCAGAATCCCATAGTCGGATGACGGCAGGCTCCCGGCACTCCGGGGAAACATATATAATGATAGTCTATAAGGCACGAATACCACGGCCTGAAGGCTATAGCTTTCCTGTGGTACAAATGACATCCGTACGCGATTGGAACCATCAGGGTCCGTTCGTGACAGAAGAAGAGGGATCTAACCGATGAGAAAAAGTAAACGAACAATTCTCATGCTGACTCTGGTAGGAGTCTGTCTCGCTGTATGTTTGATGCCGGCCTCGACCGAGCAGATGGACGTCATCATACTTCTCGATACTTCGGAGAGTATGTTCCCCTACTTCGATACCTCCATTCAGTATATAATGAATACTGTTTTACGCGACTACGTACGATATGAGGACCAGGTTCACCTTCTTCGCTTTAATTCTCATCCTGTAATCGAGATAACGAGAAAAGTTCAAAGCCGAAAAGATATCGAAGACTTACTTGCACGCATTATGCTCCTACAACCTTTTGGAAAGCATACCGACCTGGTGTACGCACTTAAATATCTTCAGAAATACGTCGCCGATCTGCCTTTGCAAACGAAAAAAACCATTCTCATTTTGACCGATGGAATTCACGACCCGCCTTCGGACAGTAACTTCCCGGCCGGAACACAAGAAGAGATAGCGAAGAATCGTCGCGAGGTGACCTCAGTCGCCGATTCAATGAGAAAAGAGGGGTGGGATGTCAATCTATATAGATACCCATCCGACGGGAGTTCGGCATCCGCTGAACCTGACGATCAATCAGATCGGACCGGTCGGGTCGATGAGGCAGATAACGAGTCTGAAGACGTCTTCGGCGCTCCCTCCGGCAGAGATCAGATCGCGTCTACACAAGCAAGCGCTTCCGATCTGGATCAATCGACAACCGATACACAGGAAGGCGATGGCGATTCGGATGAGAACGATATGTTTACCGTAATCTCCGAGACGATGGACATTCCGGTTCGTGAACACGACGAGACGACCGGCGTGACGAACGGTAACACCGCTATCGGCCTGCCGCGAGTGACGTTTCCCGATCACCTTGGGACGGTTACCAGGAATACCAAGATACCATTCACCGTAAGAAATTTCTCTGATCAACCGATCCTCGTCAAACTCGAACAATTAAAATATGACGGCGTTGATATCCTCAACGAGCCTGTTTCCGAACCCATCGATCCGGGAGAATCGGAAAGGATCACCGCAGCCGTAGTACTCCCAAAATCTCCACCTGGAGAGACTTCCATCGATGTTTCTCTCGTCTTTGGTGATGGTCTTCGTATCTCACCTGTGACAGGGACCCTGACTTATACCTTAATCGAAGGTGGCGACGGAACTACACACCGCATTCTTCTATATATAGTTATCGGCATACTACTCATCGCCGTAGCTCTTTTTATTATTCTTCTCACCCGGTCTCGTAAAGAAGCCGAAGAACCAACCGAAAAGAGAGTGAAATACGAACCACAAACCGGAATCGTTTCCGAATCTCGAGCGGTGAAAAGTGACAAGCGGACCGACCATACCCTCAAAACGGTTGCGACGGATGAAGCGACAGGACACGGAATCGACAATGCAATTGAAAGGGCACAGATAACACAGACACCACAGGAAGAACGTGCGGAAACTTCGTTCATTTCACCGGAGCAAAGAGCGAAGCAGACCCAACCACAGCCGAAGGAATCGACCATAATCGGACTCGGCCAAGGCGAAACCTTGCCCAAGTTGAAAGCAGAAAAAACTACCGGAGATCGTTCGATCGAGATGATCGTCATCGGTCAGAATCATCTAATCGGCTTTCGGAATATTCATCAAGTACAGCCGGGAAGCAGACTCTCTGTGGGGGGGCGGAAACGGTCGGGATACCGAATATTTCTGATTCCACTACCGGCCAAGATTGGTGAGATCGGTCGTGAGCAGGACGGCACACTGACCTTCCTCCCCTCTAACAAATCCGTGTTCCCCGATCTCGATGGGCCCCTGCGCGACTGTCTGAACAGGTATATTCGAATTCAGGTCGATGAGAGGGTGTTATACTTCTACTTCAGGGAATGGGAATCACCGTTGGAGAAACTCAATAAACTGATGCATATTGTCGATACACCCGGGAAACCTGATTTCAAGTATTGAGACACACATCGACACCCTGTACCGCTTCGTGGATTTTCGTGAGATTGTTCAATAGTATGCAATTGATCCAAATATCATTCTGTGAGCCGCCGTTAATTGTCGGTCAACGCGTTTAGCGTCTCTTTTGCTTCTCTCTGCACCGAAGCGGAATACTTTTCTCCGGTCATCTCTTCGACTACCTCGAGAGCCGCAGTGAAATGATTGGCTGCAATGCCGCGAAGTCCATATATTTGTATGGCGACACTCTTCGGATGTCCTAAGCACTTCAAAAAGAAATTTTCCATGAGTGGATTCTCTACCCGGGATAGCACTTTGCTTGAGTGTTCAACAAATTTCGAGGTCGGCTGATAATATCCACTCGACAGATTCCTATCCCACTCGTCGCGTATCGTTTTCAAAACATCCGGTAGAACCGTCTCGACATTCCCGTTTATCATCGCTTCCAGGGCATTGATACGGAGTGGTGGTGATTCTCGTTGATTCTTGTATATCTCGAGAAGTACTTGGTTCGCTGCCGGTACATCTATTCGCCCCAGAGTATGTATCGACTGAGCCCGTACATTCTGTTCAGGATCTCTCTTGGCTTTGTATGTTAGAATGTTTAGAGCAGAAGTAACATCGACCGTAGAAGAGATCTCGCCGATGGCTTTTAGTGCACCTACACGAACTCGCCAAAAGGAATCTCGAAGGCTCCGTGTCAGTAAATCGAGTATCGCTTCGTTTCCGGAAAATGAACCAAGGGCAGAAACCGCATAGGCCCGTAACATCGTATCCTCGTCGGTGAGTACCGCCTCAATGACTCTTAGCGATTCTTCCGTTCCTATCTTCCCAAGCGCGTCACACGCATACCAGCGAAGACTCCTGTCGGCTGTAGAATCGGCCACAATGTCGGCCAAGTCTCCCACTGCCGATTCCACCTTGGCGTCACCGAGTGCGAGTACGATATCGTCTTTCAACGTCTCTGAGGTATCATCAGAATGCAGCATCTCCAAGAGCCAGGCCACCTCATTTTCATCGCCGATGCGTCCGATACCTCGTACCGCGTACCCGGCAACGAGCTCGTTGCCGTGGTCGGTGAGTCTCCGATAGAGGTCCAAGAGGCCCGACACTTCATCTCCCTTTTCAACGATACCATTCAAATACCGAAGACCCGCTATGATATAATCATCGTCGGGAATCGGCTCTTCGATCGACGAAACGAACTCTTGTACCAATCCAGGATCATTAGTTTCGGCAAACAACTCCAGTATGGAAACATGTACTTCGGAATGGTCGGTATCGGTGAAAAGCCCCGCTACAGCCTGATTCAGCCCGTCGTTTTTCTCGTTCTTCAGTGCATGGAGCACCTCAACCACTTCTGAGTGTATACCGAACAACAGTGTCTCACGCCGGGACTCGCTGGTTGATTGTATGGTAGAGTTGACAGCCTCGGGATCCTCCGATGCTTTTTCAGAACTCTCCGGGCTTTCGCCTTCGGAAACAGATGTATCCGTTACCTGCTCCGTTGACGGCTCTCCATCCGATTGAGCAAAGATCCCGTACAATGCCGATATGTACAACAATAGTGTAATCACAAAAAGCAATTTCAAGAACCTACTACTGAATCTCACTTTCCCGTCCTCCTTCGGACCAGGATGTTCAGGATCTCTACGCGGAGAAGAAGAAAGACCACAACCAGGATCAGGATACTCAAAACCCCACCTGCAGCCACCACTAAAAACGCGGTGGGATCACTTCCATCTGCCCATCTTTCAGAAAAAAGACGAATGTATCCATATAAAAATCCACCACTGATCGCCGTTGCCGTAAGCACTTTCCACACGGTTCGAAACAAAAATTCTGATATCGGCGATCCGATACGTCTGCATGCCCCCAAACTCATGAGAATCACTCCGATGACATAAGAAATTGAGTTAGCCGCGGCCAACCCGGTAACACGGAGATGTGTCGATTTCAACCAGAGCGACAAAACAATGTCCGTTATACATACGACCGAGGCGACAATGAACGGAAACCTATAGTCACCAAGAGAATAGAACAACCGCTGTAAAAAAGCATATACACCTGCAAAGAAAAGACCAACGGAGAGCGCCGAAAGCACATCAGCGGTCACCATTGTGTCATGGGCGTTAAAGCTCCCGTGTTGGTACGCAACCGCAATCATGCCTTTGCCCAAGAGTATCAATATCACCGAAGAAGGTATTAGCAGAGAGAAGATGTATCGTAGCCCGTATTGAACCGTTTCACGGAGACCCGTATCATCTCGCATGGCAGCCTGTTTGCTCATTCTAGGAAAAAGAACCGTCGTAATAGAGGCAGAAAATATTCCATAGGGAAGCTGCCAGAACAGAATCCCATACTGGAAAGCCGAGACGCTGCCCTCCTCCAAACCTGAAGCGAAGAACGTTGCCACGTATTGATTAATAGTGAATATCGACGATGTGGCAACAACAGGAAGCCATTGTCGAATTACCTTCTTGAACACCGGATTATCGAACCTGAAATTCAACCGCAATGAATATCCGAGACGCCGAAAGAGGGGAAATTGAAACAAGATCTGGACACAACCGCCCATCAGAACCCCGAGTACCATTGCATATGGCCCCAACCGCTCGCTCAACAGCAATAAAACCAAAATCACGGATACCGAAAAAAGAATTGGGGTAAGTGCAGGTATCGAGAACCGCCCATGGGTATTCAGTACACCCATCATGACCGCACTGACACTCACGAGCAACAGATAGAATATGAAGCCTTTAAATAACCGTGCCGAAAGATCGATTTGGACGGGATCGCGAAACTGAGAGAGGAGGAAGACGATCTCTTTCGAGAACAACACGACGAGTAGACTCAAGGGTAGTATTATCAACACCTGAAATGCAAGAATATTATTAACGATTCGACCGGCACTCCGCCCCGATGTATCGTCGACAGTTTGCTCGCTCAACACCGGGATGAATGCAGATGAAAGCGCTCCTTCTGCAAGCAGTTTCCGCAGATTGTTCGGTATCGCAAAGGTCAACAGAAGAACATCGGCTACAGCTCCCGCGCCGAAGATGTTCGCGAGCAGCGCATTCCGTATGAATCCGAGAAGTCGGGAAAGAAGCGTACAGACCATCACGAGAATCGTCGATCTCGTGCTTCCCTCCATGGAGTGTGATTCTGTAGGGTCAACCGATCTGTTCGTATCATTCCTCCACTTGATGTTTGCCGGCATAATTGGTTAGGAAGTTTTTCTTGAATGAAGTAAAAGTACCGTTAGTGATTGCATTGCGGGTTTCCTGCACGAAATTATGGAGAAAGTAGATATTGTGCCTGGTGGTAAGTATCGGTCCGAGTATCTCTCTGGCCTTGAATAAGTGCCGAATATAGCCACACGAATACCTGGCGCATACAGGACATGAGCAGTTTGAATCGATCGGCCTCTCGAGATCTTTATATTCTTCCCGTTTCAACGCAATTGTACCATGCCTGGTGAAGACCGTTCCATTTCGTGCGATTCTCGTAGGAAACACACAGTCGAACATATCGATGCCGTTCTCTACGGCGGTCAGAATGTACTCCGGAGTACCAATACCCATCAGGTATCTCGGTTTATTACCGGGGAGGAGCGGTGCGGTGTGGTGAAGAAGATCGGAAAAAAAACCAAACTCCTCTCCCACAGACAACCCCCCGATGGCGTAGCCGGGAAGATCGAGTTCCCGTAGCTCTTTGGCACTTCTCGTTCGTAAATCTTTAAAAAAATTCCCTTGTACGATGCCGAAGAGGGCGCCGTTTCGTCTTTCCTCTGTAGAAACCGATGTACCGGTATCATGCGAACCCCACGAAGTACCACCCCATCCCCATCGTTTTCTACTCATCGTGGCCCACGTTGTAGTCAATTCGAGTGCATGAACTGCCTCGGCATACTCGATACCCGGAGGTGTACAGACATCGAGAGGCATCAATATGTCACTTCCGAAGGCAGTCTGAATATCAACGACCATCTCTGGTGAGAGATCGTGAAGTGAGCCGTCAATGTGGGAACGGAAACGGACTCCACTATCATGAACCTTCCTGAAAGGTGCCAATGAGAACACCTGATATCCTCCGCTGTCGGTCAAGATATTACGGTTCCAGGTGGTGAACTCGTGCAATCCTCCATACGATCGAATGACATCCAGGCCTGGCCGGAGATATAGATGATATGTGTTTCCAAGAATAAGGTTGATTCCCATGAGTTCGAGATCCTCATGTACCATCGCTTTCACAGCACCGTTTGTACCCACGGGCATGAACACCGGTGTTTGCACGTCTCCATGTTGCAAAGTGAGAATACCGGTTCGCGCCTGGGACTCGGTATCGATGTGTTGTATTTGGAAGAATCCAGTCTGCATCTTCCCTCGTTCCGGGTTGTTTTTGATCAAGTACGCGCTACCTTGAATAGCCCAATTCCTATCAGGAGAAAAAGAAAGAAGGGACTCCATGCCCCGGCTACAGGGGTTATAAGACCCATGGTCGAAAATATCCCAGCCACCATCTGCATCACATAAAATACCACGACGATAATAAGACTGCTCAAGAGACTCATTAGGAGGATGTTCTTCTGAAACCTTCCTCCGATTGCACTCGAAATAATGGCAACGATCAGCGGAGTAAGTGAGAATGAAAAACGGCTGTAATACTCGGTGAGTTGTTCTTTATAGGGTAATCCCGCCTTTCGCAGCGAAGTGATCCACTCCTTTGCCTCATCCACCTTCATCTCCTCAATATCCCGGTACGTCTTCCTGAAGGTGTTGGGATGCTCCGAAAGCCGCTCACTACTGTAGATTGACTGTTTCACCTCTTGTATATGAGAATTATCTTCGGTCCAGGAAAAGACACGGCATTCGTGTAAAATCCAAAGGTCTTCTTTCCACTCCGCCCACTCAGCATCTATTCTCTTCGAAAATTCGCCTCCATCATCCTTCTCGAGGATTATTACATCAGAAAGGGTCTTTGTGTTGTCGTTATAATACGCAGCGTGGTATACGACCCGATTTTTATTGCTTAAAACAGTCACATTCGCATTGCTCAAAGAGCTGCGCTGTTTCAATAGTGTATCCGCTAGTTCATTTTTCTTTATAAATGTGTCGATTACGACATTCTCCTGAAAAATGAATCCACCGATGCTGATGAAAAATCCGAAGAGAAACAACGGTGTAGCGAGCAACGCTAAGGAAACACCGGCACCAAAAACCGCAATAAGCTCGTTATTCGCATACATATTACCGAGTGTATACGCGACGGCAAATAGTAATCCGATAGGAACCGAGAAGGAGATGCACTTCGGTATATACAGTATCGCCACCCTTGCGATCTCTGAAAAGGAAACATCACGACTCAGGTACCGGACGAGGTTTGTAAAGATGTCAACCAGCTCGAGAATCAACACAAAAAAAACGATGGCGAGAATGAAAACAGGAAGAAAAGCCCGGAGAACCATGAGATGTAGAGTCTTCATCTTCGCAACCTAAAGATAAGAAAAAAAAGTCCCAAGAGGAGTATTACAAGATTCGGGGCCCACATCGATAAGGACGCCGGAATCTCTTCTCGTAACCCCAGCGTCTGTCCTGCAAACAAGAGCCCCCAGTAGAAAAGAGCCACGAAAAGGCCGATCCCGAATCCTACCGATCTTCCACTCCGTTTCGAGAAGAGGCCTACGGGAAATGCGAAAAAAACAAAAACGAAACAGCCGAACGGTATAGCGCTCTTCTTGAAAAACTCAATCTCCCAAATTTTCAACGTCCGATCGGAAACGCGCTTATCTCTAATTCTTTCAAACTCCTTTATGTCTGACTGTATTCGATTCAAATACTTGATGCGTTCCCGGTCTGAATCGGCACCTGCGGCGGCTCTGTATAGGAGACTCATATCGAGTCGTTCACGCCGAACCTCCTCTTCATGCTCTTCGACACGTGAACGAAGTACCTCCCTTTTCTCGACAATGCCCTTGTACACGTCTACAGAACTCATCTCTCGCGGAGAAAGATTCTTAACTGAAAGACTTATATCTTTCAACAGGATATTGTACTCCATGGCCTCCGATGTGAAGTATTCGAATTCCTGACTATTTTTCGGATCGACGAGCTGACCGAATACGTCACCGAGTTCGAGCGTGATGACCCCGCGTTGATCATCCCGCTCACTCAGATAGGCGGATTGTGCCGTGATGATTCTGTTTTCTCGTTCAGGGGTTTCATCGAAAATGATCAAGTCCGAAATTCTGCGTCCATCTACTTTTCCGGTGACGATTATACTGTCTTGATACCGTTTTACCGAATATGATTCCAGTTCGAGTTCCGGATTAGAAAACAAAATCCTTCGGTACAAAGTACCGAAATTCATCGTACCGAGTGGAAGATAGTAGTCATTAACGACGAATGAAACAACTGAAAAGATGACCCCCAACGCAATCAGCGGAACGAAGACACTGGTGAGAGAGACTCCGAGTGCCTGCATCGCCAATATCTCGTTATCTGACGATAGTCTCCCGATGGCCATGAGGGCTCCTACGAGAGCACCAAAGGGAAAGGAAAACGCCACGATTGCCGGAAGCGAATAGATGATGAGTAAGAGTACGTCAAACACGGCCACTTTTTTTCTCAAAATTTCTTCGGCGAGGAGGAGTATCTGATTCACGAAAAAGATGAAGAAGAAGAAGAGAAAGGCTACGATAAAGGAGAGGAAGAACTCCCTGGCGATATAGCCGAAAAGGCTTAAACTGCTTCTACCCATATACAGCAATTTACATTATGACCAGAGTAATAGTCATGTACCAGCTCCTTTTCTGCGATATC
>CAZAKE010000035.1:0-33240 GCA_964485495.1 uncultured Spirochaetales bacterium | reverse complement strand
AATTTACATTATGACCAGAGTAATAGTCATGTACCAGCTCCTTTTCTGCGATATCGACTTCGTTCCTCGTCGAATCACCTCGAAAAGGTTTGAAATACAAAGAAACGTGACTATTCCGACTAGGGCGGCAGCCATAGTCGGAATAGCCGACCCCTATACTCAGGCGAATGCTATTTGACCCCCGTCGACCCAAACCCACCAACGCCTCTGTCACTATCAGAAAGTTCTGTCATCTGTTTATATTTCGGCCGGACAATTGGAGATATGACCAATTGAGCAATTCTATCACCCGGAAGTATTGAAAACTCATCCTGCCCATGATTAATCAATAGAACCTTGATTTCACCGCGAAAATCCGGATCTATCGTACCCGGTGCATTAATGACAGTTATTCCGTGCCGAAACGCTAAGCCCGACCTCGGCCGTACCTGCCCCTCATACTCCTGAGGAATCGACAGCCGAATGCCTGTCGGGATACTTCTCCTTTGCCCCGGACGAATGGTTATCGGTTCAGATATATGGGCCCTCAGATCAGCGCCTGCCGAGTTGGAACTGGCATAAGCGGGCGCGACAGCACCTTCGTCGAGAGTACATTCGATTACCTGCACGTCACACCCACTTGAAGTCCTACTGCCGTCTATTTGATCCCGAGGATCGAGATTCTTGTTGATTCGATGAACCACCTTGAGGTTCGATTGCATCTATATAGCTAAGGTTCAACCGCCCCATTCGGTCGATTTCGATGAGCTTTACCGGCACCTCCTGCCCGACCTTTAGCACGTCTTCGACCTTGTTAATTCGTTCTCTTGCAAGACGAGATATATGACAGAGGCCCTCTTTACCAGGAAAGATCTCAATAAAGGCACCGAAATCCATGATCCTCCGCACTACGCCGTCATAGACTCGACCTACCTCCGGTTCCTCAAGAAGGCCCTTAATCATTGCCTCAGCTTCTTCGGTGGACGGATGGTCCTTGCCGTAAACGATCACGCTACCGTCATTATCTATATTAATATTGGTGCCGGTTTTCTCGGATATCGCTTTGACGGTCTTTCCTCCCGGTCCGATAAGCAAGCCGATCTTCTCAGGATCTACCTTCAGTGTCGAAATCTTTGGTGCGTACTTTGAAAGGGTAGTATTCGGGGTACTGATCGTCTGATTCATTATCGATAGGATATGCATCCGCCCGCGTTTCGCTTGATCAAGGGCCTGTGCCATGATCTCAGCCGATACGTTCTTCACCTTGATGTCCATTTGGAATGCAGTTATGCCCGCTTCGGTACCAGCCACCTTGAAATCCATATCACCAAGATGATCTTCTTCACCGAGGATATCGCTGAGGACAACGGTACGGTTTTCGTCTGTCACCATCCCCATGGCAATTCCGGCAACGGGTTTCTTGATCGGAACCCCCGCATTTAGCAGACTTAGCGAGCTGCCGCATACAGTAGCCATCGATGATGAGCCGTTTGATTCAAGTATTTCCGATACGACTCGAAGGGTGTATGGAAACGAGTCCTTGTCAGGCAGTACGGCCTCGATGGCACGTTGCGCCAGATGACCGTGTCCGATCTCTCGACGCCCGGTGGAGAGTCTCCCGGTTTCACCGACAGAGAACGGAGGGAAGTTATAATGGAGCATGAAACTCTCATACGATTTGTCTCCATCGATATCGTCGACCAGTTTTTCATCAGAAACCGTTCCCAAGGTAGCGATGACCAGTGCCTGGGTTTCTCCACGGGTAAATAGTGCGCTGCCATGAGTCCTCGGAAGTACGTCTATCTCACAAGTGATCGGTCGTATATCCTCAAGTCCGCGTCCGTCCGTTCGAAGTTTATTGTCGAGGATGGAGTCTCTGAGTATTTTACTCTCCATCTCTTCAAAAAGCGCACCGAACGCAGCGTCATCGCCATCCTCGAAAGAGTCTTCGAAGGCCTTTTTCGTTTCATCTTTCACGACCCTGATGGCGGCATACCGTTCCATCTTGCCTTTCACGAAGCAAGCTTGCACCAGTTTCGGATATGCATACTCCCAGACAGCATCTTTAAGCGTGAAATCCTTTTCCTCGATAACGAGCGGCAATTTGTTCTTGCCGATAGACTTCGCCAATTCGAGTTGAATATCGCAGATCGCCTTTATTACCGATTCTGCCATCTCGATTGCTTGGAGGAGGAGCGATTCCGGAACCTCCTTCGCCCCACCCTCGACCATAGTGATGCCATGCTGAGTACCGGCTACTAAGATCTCCAACTCACTCTCCATAATCTGAGCAAAAGTCGGATTAACCACGAGGGTACCATCCAACGAAGCGATGCGAACCGCACCGATAGGTCCGTCGAATGGAATATCGGAGAGCGTCACGGCCGCAGATGCGGCGACCATCGCCACAACATCGGGCGGATTGACCTGGTCGGTGGAAACGACAGTCGGAATAATCTGAATGTCTCTCTTGAATTCTTTGGAGAACAACGGCCGCATCGGCCTATCTATCAACCGCGACACGAGAATCTCTTTGTCCTTCGGCCGCCCTTCTCGTTTCAGGAATCCGCCGGGTATCTTGCCTGCCGCATAAAATTTTTCATTGTATTCAACCATTAATGGCACATAATCGAGACCCTCAACCGGCGAATCGCCACAACAGACGGTAGCCAACACGGCACTTCCGGCATACTCCGCAAAAACGGCGCCGTTGGCCTGCTTTGACATCCTGCCGGACTCCAGGACGAGTTCATGGTCACCAAGTTGTATCGATACTTTATTGCTCATAGAGTAGTTCCTTTTCGTTTCTTTTCGACGTCGATGTTCCTATCATTCATACGATAGATCGTTATTTGCGCAGATTTAGGCGCTGTATCAATTGGCGATATGCGTCCAGATCTTTTTTTTGTAGATAGTTGAGCATCTTGCGTCGCTGACCGACGAGTTTCAGTAATCCGCGTCTGGTACTATGATCCTTCTTTTCCTGTTTCAGATGCTCGGTCAGATTAGCTATACGTTCTGATAAAAGTGCGATCTGCACCTCCGTCTTTCCAGTATCGGTCTCAGACCTTCCGTACTCCTTGACAATTTCCACCTTGCGCTCTTTTGTTACCGTCATCTTCGCTGTCTCCTTCTATCTTTGCGTTCTATCTTTGCGTTCTATCTTTGCTTTCTATCTTTGCTTTCTATCTTTGCTTTCTATCTTTGCTTTCTATTTCTGCGATTACATTTCCAAGCAAACGACAACCGTACCCGGCAGTGGCTATCTCCTGCTTCTTGTAGTGTCCTGCCGATCGAGCCGTCCTACGGGTTGTAATCTTCAATGACACCTTCGAACCGCAGTGTATCATAGACTCCCGGATTGTCTAGGGTCCAGGAAATCATCTCCTTCGATATCTGTATTTGCCTCGTAGCAACAAACTGTCCATCTATACCTACCGAACCTCTATACCGTCCATAATCAGGGATCACCTGCGAGACGAGGGATTTTCGTATCCCTTGCCTCAACTTGCTTGTATCACCGGTGAAAGCCCCTGTGAATAAATCCGCTTGTGCTCGCCGAGTATCTATCGGCAATAGAACGGAATGTGGCCTACCCAACATACCATTTACGTGTGGTATCTCTCCACGCCGTATCGCACTGCGAATTCTACTGCTACTTATCTCATAGCCTTGGTATGTCAACGGATCGAGTGCAATCACTTGCGTCTCCGGCAGGATGTTCCTGAGCTCACTTACACCGGTTTCGCCGCCTTTTCCACACCGAAAATTACTTCCGACGGCTAGCAACTCGACCTCCATGAAGGATTCTATCTGATCGAAAAAATCCCTCGTTGACAGTCTACTGAATTCGTCAGAAAAGTCAATAATGACGGCAGTGTTCACACCTAAGACCTCCAACTCCGCCAGTTTCTGATTTAGAGTTAGAATATCGCCCGGATGTAAATCGGCATTTAGTACCTTTTTGGGATTAATGGCGAAGGTGATTACAGCTGCATGTCGCCGCTTTACGATCATCCGCAAGAGCGCCTGATGTCCTCGATGTACGCCGTCGAATACGCCGATCGATAATCCTACCGATCCCAACGATAACTCCGACGAGATCGCCTCTTCCCATCTATACACGTTCATACGTAACTGTCACTTCAACACAAAGCGATATGAATATTCTCCACCGGACCGTTCTACTACCGCGCAAAGATTATCCTCAATATCGACGATCCCGTAAACTCCGTCATCGAGCGTAGTTTCTGTGAACATCGAATCGGACAACAATCCGCCGTGAGAGATTACTCTTCTCGATGAATCACGCACACGGCGTACGGCTATCCCTGCGAGCATAACCGCCGCAGATGGAGAATACATATCCCTTGCCGGATCGAAATCATATGGAGATACCGATTCTGTTAGACTGCATCGTCCGATCCGGGTCCTTACGAGACTCTCCAGTGATGCAGCCGACCCGAGAGCTCTGCCCAGATCACGGGCCAAGGCGCGAATATAGGTACCTTTCGAACATACTACATCGACCAGGGCAACCGGATCCCGCCACTCTATCAGTTGCAAGTTCTTGATTGTTACCTTTCTAGCCGTCAATTCGACCGACTCTCCTCTACGAGCCATCGAGTAGGCGCGTTTTCCGTTCACGTGTATTGCGGAATACGCAGGCGGAATCTGTGTAATATCTCCTAAAAATTCAGGCAGTATCTTTCTAAATTCCGATTCTGAAGGAATAGGACCCGTAGCCACTTCGGCGCCTTCGGGATCGAGAGTATCAGTTTCTTTGCCGAAAAGGATTCCCGCCCGATATTGCTTTTCGTTATCCTCGAAAAAGGACGCGAACTTGGTCATCTTACCTACTAATACGACAAGGAGTCCGCCGGCAAACTTGTCGAGTGTGCCCGCATGCCCGACCTTTCCAGTGCCCAGGCATCGCTTGATTTCCGACAGGGCATCGAATGAGGTTATTCCGATAGGTTTATTGAGTAAGATGAGCCCGGATTCAAGATTCGTCAATCTGAAGATCCTCGATCTTTTGCACCATCTCAACACCATCTCGGATGGAATCATCCTGGAAAAAAGAGAGCTTCGGCGTATTTCGCATTCTAAGTGCTTTACCGAGTTTTGCTTGAATGAATCCGGCGGCGTGATTGAGCGCATGCACGGCTTTTCCCGTGCTCCGATCTTCACCAAATCCAGAGATATATACCTTTGCATAGGCGATATCTTTCGAAACTTTCACCCTGGTGACAGAGAGAAACGTGTCTATCCTGGGGTCCTTGATGACTCCCTGGAGTATGAGCTCTCCAATCTTTTCTCGAATGAGGCTCTCCGCCTTCTTGATACGTATATCACTCAATTGTCTAACCTATCCGAACCACTATTCTGCGTAAAAATCATATAATCCGGTGTCTATCCATCGTCGAGGAAGGCATCGCAGAGAAGACCCATATCAGTCGTGGTCCTATTACGTCATCATTTCACCAGAATCTGATACGTTGCCGAAGATACCTAATCGTAAGACGGTGTTACAGCTTCTTCGCGAACTGCTTTTCCTCAAATATTTCCAAGACATCACCAACTCGGATATCGAGATATCCATCTACCCCGATACCACACTCATAACCGGCTTCAACCTCACGCGCATCGTCTTTAAACCGCTTCAGCGAGTGTATAGTGCCGGTATGGATTTCTATTCCATCGCGAATGATATGCACCGTACTTCCACGACGAACTTTGCCGCTGTTAACATAACAACCGGCGATCAAACCAATCTTCGGCACCTTGAAGGTCTCTCGTACCTCAACGGTACCGACAACCTCTTCTCTGATCTCCGGTGCAAGCATGCCTTCCATGGCGTCTCTAATATCTGCTACGGCATCGTATATCACGTTATATTTCCTAATCTCGACCTTTTCCTGCTCTGCCAGGTCGAGTGCCTTCGGTGTCGGCCTTACATGGAACCCGATTATAATCGCATTCGATGCGGACGCGAAACTCACGTCGTTCTCTACTATCGCTCCCGCCGCTGCGTGAATTACGGTGAGTTTGATCTCCTTAGTCGATAATTTTTCCAACGCGGTTTGCAATGCCTCGACCGAACCATGCACGTCACCCTTGATAATGACCTTTAACTCCTGAATCGCGCCTTCCTGAATGGAATCGTACAGATTGTCGAGGGTGACCTTCTTCACATTCATCGCTTCACCCTGCTTCTCGAGTTCCTGCCTCTTGACTCCTACCTGACGAGCAGACCTATCGTTTTCCGTTACCTGGAACGGATCACCGGCATTCGGAATACCGGTAAATCCGAGTACCTCTACCGGCATCGCAGGAGTTGCCGTCTCGATCTTCTTGCCTCGATCGTTGAACATGGCCCGTACTTTTCCAGGATATACACCGGCGACGAAGGGATCGCCGACATTCAACGTTCCGGACTCTATGATGACGGTCGAAACGATACCACGGCCGTGATCGACTTTCGATTCGATGACCTTACCCTCGGCACGACAATCGTAATTCGCCTTGAGGTCCATCAACTCAGTCTGTAAGAGAATCGATTCTAAAAGTTCCGGGACACCGTCTCCCTTGAGAGCAGATACCTCAACGTAGAGTGTGTCGCCACCCCAATCCTCCGGAATCAGGTTATGCTCGGAGAGCTGTTGCTTCACCCTGTCGGGATTCGCCTCGGGAAGATCGATCTTATTCACCGCCACCAGAATGGGTACTTTCGCCTCTTTTGCATGGTTAATTGCCTCGATGGTTTGAGGCATTGCCCCGTCATTGGCAGCCACGACGAGTACCACGATATCCGTAAACTGTGCACCTCGTGCTCTCATCAGCGTGAAGGCTTCATGACCAGGTGTATCGAGGAATACGATGCTTTGATCATTCACCGAAACCTGATATGCGCCGATATGTTGCGTTATTCCTCCGAACTCATCATCGATGACATTTGTCGACCGTATTGTATCCAATAGTTGGGTTTTACCGTGATCTACATGACCCATAATCGTTACAATCGGAGGACGCGGTTGTAACTGCGCATCATCGGCAGCATCACTCTCGATAATGGTTTCGTCGTACAGCGATACGATCTTCACCTTACAGCCGTACTCATCCGCCAGCAGCTGTGCCGTCTCGGCATCGATCTGCTGGTTTATTGTGACCATCATACCCATGCTCATGAGCTTCCCGATCAATTCCGATACCTTCAGATTCATCTTGCGGGCAAGTTCGGAGACGGTGATAACTTCCATGATATCGACTTCTTTGGGTACCGGATTAGCTCGCACCGTATTCTTTTTCTTAATCTGGAAGTTCCGTTCTTGTACCTCGGGCTTCTTACTCTTCGAATAGGCGTCTTTCTTCTTCGACTTGAAAAACTTTTTGCCGCCCTTCTTGCCCTCACTCGGGGATGGTGCACCGGAACCGGATCTCGAACCGGTTCCGGTACCAGGACCCGATGAACGCGGACCGGACGGCCTACCGGGAAATCTTCCTGTACCTCCACGGGGAGGACCAGAATTTCCCCTGCCGCTGCTCCGTGGACTACCGGAACGTTGCCCTCCGTCCTGACTTCTACCGCCTGTACCGCGCCCACCGGTGTAATTTCGATCCTTAGCAGGTCCGTCGAATCCCGACCGACCACGTGGTCCTCGAGAACTCTGATCACGTCCTTGCTGTCCGGATCGGGGTGAAGGACGATCCTGTGTCCGCGGTTCTCTTCTGGGAGTCGTCTGTGGTCTCTGTCTCTGATTAGTTTGTCTTGTTTCGCCGGTTACGGGTCCGGACCCTGTGCGACCGGATTCTTTCGTCTTGCCCTCGGCTCCGCGATCCGTTACAGTGGTCGGTTTTTCTGTTGTCTTTTCGGCTTTTACGGTATCCTTCGTTCCCTGCTCTCCGGCGGCAGCCGTAACAGGGCGCGCGACGACTTTCGGGGTAGCCTTTTTCTTCACGACCTTCTTTTTAACGACAACCACCTTCTTCGGTTTAGCTGCGCCGTCATTTTCACCGGACGAGTTACCGGATTTTCGATGCTTTATGAGAGTCGCTTTCGGTTTTTCTTTCTTCTCTTGTTCTTCACTCATATGTTACGTAACCTTCCCCTTTTCGCTCTACTTGACAGAGCCGATAACCGTGCGCGAAAAAAGCAACATGCGTTTCCATTCTACATCAGTCCTATCTCATTCCCGTTGTAACTTCGCGCTCACCGCATTCTCCATACATGAGGCACATCCAAACACATATTTTGAAAGGTGCCGTATGGCATGGTATATCGTAAATCCATCTATTCATCATCGTCGCCGGGTTCTACGGCATCGCTATTCTCATGATCCTCCGTAATTGTCGTTTCAGTGGTATCATTCTCCTGATCAACCGGCACCTGCTTCTGTGAATCAATTGAGGTGTCTTCCGTCACTGCCTTCTCTTCATCGGATACACCATCGGATACACCATCGGATACACCATCGTCATCCTTTTGTTCTTCTACTTGTTTTTCTACGGATTCTTCGATCTCGAAGCTTAAACCGACTCCACAATTTGGACAAGAGGTCATATCTATCGTGATATCTGCACCGCATTCAGGACACTCGTAGGTTTCTTCTTCTTCGACCTCGACCTCTTCGGTTTCGAGGTCTGAAGCGGTATCATCTTCTTCCTCGACTACCTCTTCCTCCACGATATCGATATTTTCTGCGATCACCTGTTGAATGTTCTCGATGTCCTGAGGCGTCAAGCCCTCGAGTTTTTGCAGATCGTCATCATCGAGATTTATAAGGGTTTCAATGAGCTCGACTCCATGTTCCTTCAATTTTTCGACGAGTCTGTCGGATATACCGGGTAATTCGGCGATATCGGTGATTTCCTCCTCCTCAATTTCGGAGAAGAGTGCAGATACGGCGCGCTTGTTTTCGACCGAAACATCCATTTCTTCGAATTGACTGGCCGTCTTCACGTCTATATTCCAGTCAACGAGTCTATTCGCCAAACGGACATTCAAACCTTGCTTCCCGATCGCCAACGAGAGTTGATTCTCGCTTACTACCGCTAATGCGTGTCTCTTCGCTTCATTGAGTATGACGACTGTATCGACCTGAGCCGGACTGAGCGCATTCATTATGAATGTTCGCGGGTCCGGATCATATTTCAGTACATCGATCTTCTCACCTTCCAACTCCCTTACGATGGCCTGAATGCGCACGCCACGCATGCCTACACACGCCCCGACCGGATCGACATCGTCTCTATTGGAGTAGACCGCCAGCTTGGTTCGATAGCCGGGTTCACGCACGATCTTGATGATCTCGACGGTTTTGTCATAGACCTCGGGCACCTCGAGGTCGAATATCCGTTTCACGAATTCCGTATGCGTTCGTGAGAGAATAATCTGTAACCCCGAAGGGGTTTTCGAGACTTCGTAGATGAAGGCTTTTATCCGATCATTTGGCCTGTATATCTCTCTTGGAGACTGAAACCGCTTCGGGAGAATTCCTTCAATTTTTCCCAGATCAACAAATATATTACCGTTTCGCTCCCGCTGGTAATAGCCTATGATCATCTCACCGATCTTCTCGTGAAACTCTGCGTAGAGGGTATCCTTCTGGAATTCCCGAAGAGTCTGCCGAGCTTTTTGTTTCGCGCTCTGGACCGCAACACGGTCGAATTCCTTCGGATTTATCTCGATCAACAACTCATCGCCGATCTCACATTCTTCGTTGTATTCGAGTGCTTCTTCGAGTGGAATTTCGTATACCGGATCCTCGACTTCTTCTACGATCCGCTTCTTTGCATAGAGTGTGACGTCTTCGCCATCTTCGCTAAAGCGTACTACCGCATTTTCCACACTCCCGAATTTTCTCTTATATGCAGCTAAGAGGAAATCTTCAATGGTCTTGACAACCAACTCTTCAGAAATTCCACGATCCTGTACCAAACCGCGGATCGCATCAGCCAAGTCAGAAGCCATATCTATTGGACCTCCAATGATTAGTCTAGTTTCGCTTTCTGTATCGATTCATACGGGAAAAACCTGGTCTCCCCTTCGATCTGCAGGTGTACACACACCCCGTCCGTTTCTTGAATGATACCGCTATACCACTCATTCTCCAGGAGGAGTTTTACACCGCGTCCTGAAAACACCGAAAACTCCTCAGCGCTCTTCAAATTCCGATCGATGCCCGGTGATGATACTTCCAACTGTACATCTCTGCAATCTTCACTCGCCTCGATCCTCGGGGTTACTGCCTTCGAAACTGCTACACACTCGTCTATACCGACGCCTTCCGGGCCGTAGATGACCAGATGAACAAACAGTCCCGTCTTTATACGCTTGGATGATAGTTCGACGATTGAATATCCCATTCCCTTGACAACAGGATTGACTACATCAAACAGATCGTCCACGCGCGCTTTCCGCATATCCGCACACACCCCACATAATAAAAAAGAAGTCGCTGAACGACTTCTTATATCCGAACATCTATTCTGCTGTATAGAATCAATGTATCAACTAGCGGGTCGATAGTCAATAGTAGTAGGACACCGATCCCGATTCGCGTTGTTCAGTAATCCAAAGCGAGAGTCATCGCTGCAATATCGGTGACTCCCAGCCTATGAATCACCGTAGCACATTCGTGTACTGTAGCACCGGTAGTGAATACGTCATCCAGGATAACTACAGACTCGGGTACTGTTTTAACTTTCCTCATCCGAATCTTGCCCTGAAGGTTTCTCATGCGCCCCTCATAATCGAGTGTCTTCTGAGAAGACCCCACCTCCCTCTTTAGACAATCTAGGTACGGCACACGATGCTCCCTATGTAGCAGTTTCATGATTACTCCAACTTGATCCCATCCCCGTTTTTTCCTGGATGAGGGAAGAGCCGGCGCAGGAACAACAGTCCTCCCACGAAAATGCGCCATGTAATGTATAAAGAGCACTTCACAAAAGAATTTGGACAATTCCCTTCTACCATGAAATTTGTAGAGTGAAATCAATCGACGAATATCATCTTCGTACATAAAGACTGAAGAGTGATATGAAAATGCATATTCACGTTCCCTGCAGCGGGTACACTTCTCATGTTCCGACGATAAGGGTAGGCCGCAAGTATTGCAGACACGGCCTGAAATAGGGTTTTGTCGTACAATACACTCTCTGCATAGGCCGCTTGCCGATCCGATTGGGATAGCGCTCGTAACAAGGTTTGAGTGCCGGAACCCCCCGGCGGTAGCCGACTCGGTGGAGATACCCGTGTCGTTGAAAGATACGGGCGATCCACAAAGCAAACACGACTGAGGAAGGAGTCTCCGGATTAGGTCAAGAAGTTTATCCGATCTCATATATACGGTTAGTACGAAATTGACATGCCGATTCTACAATTCATGCGAATTTGGGACTTAACGCTAAAACCCCGATGTCCGGTCCTTCAGCTCCCGCTTCCAGGCGGAGATCCTGATGAGCGCATCCAATGGAGTCAGGTTGTCGTGATCGATCGACTGTATTTCTCGAATGATCAGTTCTCCTGGATCGAAAAGCCCACCTTGCGGCAGAGTATTTTTCACGGCTCTCTTGCCACTACCGTTATTGTCTGCCTTCGTATTTTCCGAGTTCGTATGTTGCATTCCGGCGTCTTGAGTAGTCGTATCCGAACCCCGTCGAACGGGAACCTCGACACGGTCGGAACCGAATGACTCGAATTGGAGAAGCAAGTCGGATGCCCTCTGAATCACAACATCCGGAAGACCGGCGATCTTGGCGACGTGTATTCCGTAGGAATTTTCTGCCGGCCCATCCTTGATCCGCTTGAGAAAGATCACCTCGCCGTCGCGTTCGGCGACGTCCATGCTCACGTTCTTGAGATTCGTATGATCGAGAGTGGTCAGTTCGTGGTAATGGGTTGCGAAGAGGGTCATCGCATTGACTTTGTCGAGGAGGTATTCCGTCACGGACCAGGCGATAGAGAGACCATCGTTTGTGCCGGTGCCACGTCCTACCTCGTCCATGATGACAAGGCTCCTCTCTGTTGCCGACCGCAGAATATTCGCCGTCTCGTTCATCTCGACGAGAAAGGTTGATTCACCCCTGGCCAGATTATCCGATGCACCGACCCTACAGAAAATCTTGTCTACACACCCGATGACCGCCTCTCTTGCAGGAACAAAGGATCCGATCTGCGCCATGAGGACGATCAGTCCGGTCTGCCTGAGAACGGTAGATTTACCGGCCATGTTCGGCCCTGTGATGAGATGCAACCTGGTGTGGGGATCCGTACAGATCGAATTTGGGACGAATTCGCCGGCCGGTAGATACGCCTCGACCACCGGATGCCTGCCGTCCTCTATCCGGATTCCGATCTCTTCCGAGAGTTCGGGTCTCGTATAGCCTCGTACCGTAGCCGCTTGTGCGAAAGATTGAAGACAATCGATAACACCGATGTAATTCGAACCGCGCATCAACAGATCGATCTGCTCGCGCACCTTACAACGCACGGATAGAAATATCTCACGCTCCATCTCTACCGCACGTTCAGATGCAGTATTCAGTTCAGTCTCTAATTCCGAGAGTCGATCGGTGGTATATCGCTCGCTGCCGACGAGTGATTGTCTTCGGATGAAGTGTTCTGGAACCTTCTCGATATTGCTCTTCGTCACTTCTAAGAAGTGTCCGATGATCTTGTTGTATTTGATCCGAAGATTCTGGATGCCCGATACCGCCTTCTCTTCCTCGAGATACTCCTTCAGCATTTGCCTGGAATTCTCTTTGGTGGAGTTGAGACGGTCCAACTCCTTTGCGAACCCCTGTTTTATGAGGTTTCCATCGCTCAAGGTCACGGACGGATCGTCGGCGATGGCCGAGTCGATGAAATTTCGAAGTATTTGGAGGTCCCCCTCATCATCTCGTATGTCTCCACCGGCCACCAGGCATGGCGGCGAGTCTTTGAGTATCTCAATCATTCGCTCGATCTTTCCAAGGGCTTCCTTCACGGCGAGTAAATCTTTCGCGTGGGCCTTCTCCATGGCTATCCGGGCGGACAGCCGCTCCAAATCGGGCATGCGCTTCATGGCGTCGCGCAATGATGAAAGCAGCATTTGATTTCTGTAGAAATACTCTACCGATTCCTGTCGTCGGGAGATCGGTTCGTATTGCAGCAGCGGATGTAAAAGCCAAGTCCTGAGTTTTCGTGATCCGGGGGCGGTCCGTGTATAATCAATGACGTGCAGAAGCGTATACTGTTTCCCTCCGTCATGCATATTACGAACAATCTCCAAATTTCGCTGGGTGGCCTCGTCGAGACCAAGGAAATCATTGTCGGTGTATACACGAAAATCTTTAACCTGCGGGAGCGCACTGCGCGCGTTATCTTCCAGGTATTCCAGAAGCACCCCGCATGAGAAGAGTGCCGGATCGTCATCCTCGATTCCGAACCCATGCAGATTCACCACTCCCAACTGTCCGAGGACCCTGTCTCGAGAGAGTTTCAGGTCGAAAGACCAATCCGGAAACCGATTGACATACAGATTATCCTGACCGTTTAAGATACGACCGAGGATCTCATCCTCCTCGAGAAATGATTCCTGCACCAGTACCTCACTCGGAGAGAGACGCATCATCTCTCTCCTGAGTTTTTCGCTCCGCTCTTCAAAAGAAAACGAGGTCGCGGCGAATTCACCGGTGGAGACATCGGCATAGGAGAGAGAGACCCTGTCTCCGAAGGTGCCGAGAGCCATCAGGTAATTGTTACGGGATCGGTCTAAGTAATCTTCCTCAAGGATTGTTCCGGGAGTAAGGACTTCCACTACTTCCCGCTCGGCCAAGCCTTTTCCGTTTTCAGGAAGCGAAACCTGTTCACAGACGGCGATCTTTCGTCCCGCCTTGAGGAGTCGAGGGACATAGGTATTGAATGCATGATATGGGATACCGCACATCGGAACCCCGTGCCGTGCCGTGAGCGTCAGGCCGAGGATGGCACTCACCTCCGCGGCGTCGCGCTCGAACATCTCATAGAAGTCGCCGAGTCGGAAGAAAACCACCGCATCGTGATATTTCTCCTTGATACGGCGGTACTGCCTCATCATCGGTGTCATTTCGGACATGAATGTTCACTCACTCATGAGAAATCCGGTCGACTAATTCGTGGTGGCATTCACACGAAGACGTTCGAGTACCTTCTCGGTAATATCAACTTCAATGCTGTACCAAAGCAGATTGGGATCGTCGGAGCGAAAAATTGCGGAAAAACCCTCGTTTTCGGCGATGTAGGAGATGGCCTTGACTATCTCCGCCGCTAACGTATCCGACTCTCGAATCTTCTCGATCTCCCGTTGTCGTTTCATGCTCATGAAGTCATGATAATTCCTGAGATGCTCCTTCAGGTCATAGATTTCCGCCTCCAGTTGGAGCTCCTCCCGCTCGCTGCCGGTGTTAATGGCTATCATCTTCTTCTCTTCTAAAATATCGAGTTCATTCTTCTTCGCGGCCATATATTGCGAGTACGTCTCATCGATCTGATCGATGACCCTCCACGCCGATGATTCCTTGAAGAAATTTTCGTAGATCGAGTTGAAATCTACCACTCCTATCTTCGAAAGCTGTTCGGCGTATACGGTACACCCGATTACAAGGACCATCAAAAATCCGAATAGATATCTTCTTTTCATATCATATCTCATATCATATCACCCCTCTCGAATCACACGCTGAGCGTCGCACTTTCCGGATCGAGACTTCGGTCTCCTTGCGGCAGGCTCGCCGTGGCGGCCGGATCAGTAGAGCTGGTACGTAAACGAGATCACGAAATCTATACCGGAACTCTCTCTCTCCTCATTCGCGAAGATATTCCCTCGCTGCCACTGTACCTGTCCATCTACGGTCTTGAACCGTTTCGCCAGATAGAATCCGATCGGTAATCCCGGAATCGTTAACCGCAATCCTCCACCGAAGGAGAAGAGGTAGTCGTCGATGTGCATGCTACTCAGCTTCGAGAAGTCCTGCCAGAATCCGGTCATGCTAAAGAAAAGATCAAACCATAAGTACTGTTCGACGATGGGCATACGAATTTCCAACCAGTTGTCCCACATGGCCTCACCGTAAGTTCGCGTCGGCCATCCCCGAGCGACCATCATTCCGTCGGTATAGAGGAGATCTTCAGAGGTGGTATCTCGCTCCCAATCCCATTCTCCGGATTCCGTCTTACTGAATTGGGGAAGGACCATGGAGAAGGCGGTATGAGCGGCCAATACGAGTTTAAAACTCCATATCTCCGCCACCGGGACATTCACCAATGTAAGGAATCCGTCGGCTTTCGTCATGCTCTTGATGTAGTCACGCTCTCCACCGAGGAATCCACCGGTGTAGGTGAAACTCTGGCCGATATAATACCCCTTGGTCGGATTATACACGAAATCTCGATTGTCCCAGGATAGATTGACCCATAGACGGTTCGTGAATTTCCAGGTACGCCAATTATCCATCACCGCACGATCAAAGGGCCGGAACAGTGTCTCGTCGTAGAAGACATAACCGAGAGAGGATCGGAATCCCGTGCCGACGCCCCACCGGCCGACGCGTGAGTGGTGTGTATAACCGGTATTGACGCCCAACGAGAAATCGAAGGAGTGATATTCCATCTTGTAGGAATCGGGAATACTCTGCCCCGACTGGATGGCATACCGGTAGTCGGTAACCAGGTTGTACTCATCGATATCATCGTCCGACGGGATGCCCGGAAAGGGGTCCCCCGCATCAAAGGTACTGCTGTCATATTCCGTATCATCCTCGGAAAAGACGTAGTGGCCGTCGAAGGGATCGGGAACGCCTTTATTCGTCGGAAAAAGGATATCCTGGTACACGTTCTGTACCAGCGAATGTTCGAACGAGAAATCCCCACCTAAAGACCAGCGCCTTCCGGCGAGCCATTTCTCGGTGAAGCTGAACTCGATACTCTGGTCTAGAGCCGATGCCTCGGCACCGACGCTCATCTCCTGACCGTTCCCGAGAAAGTTATGGTCCGTCCACTTCAGGAATCCGATCAGCGGAAAGGCTCCAGTATTTCCGGCAAAGGTGATTCCGAAGTTGATATCGGTTGTCTTTCCCTCTTCCAGATTAAAGACGAGATCCATCAATCCTTCCGCACTTCCGAATGGAGTTTCCGGTACCACCGAAGTAAAGTACCCGGTGTTGTAAAGGTTCTGAATACCCTCGATCACCTTATCCTTGCTGAAGATATCACCAGGCTCGAGCGGAATCTCGCGGTAGACGACATAATCTTTCGTCTTATTGGTTCCGGTGATGATGAGATTTTCGATGTGGGCCCGACCTCTTTCGACGATATTAATCGTATACGATACGACACGGTTCTCTTGGTCCTTGTTGGCCTCGCGTTCGATGATGTTGAAGATATATCCGTCGTTATAATAGAGGTCGGTGACCCTCGCATAATCCGCATCCAGGGTCTTCATATTGAGGATTTTCCCCTCTTGAAGATGCAGGAGTTCCTTCAGCTCCTCGTTAGTGAAGAGCGTATTCCCTTCGAACGACATGCCGCCATAGGTATATTGCACCCCCTCCTCGATATAGAAGGTGATGGTCATCTCGTTTCTGTCGCGATCCTCGTTGTACGCGACCTCTCTAACGACATCCACGACCTCCGCATCTATGTATCCGCGTTCCCAGTAGTAGTCCTGAATCGCCATGATATCAGACTCGATATTATTCTCCTGAAAGACACCCGTGGAAAAGAGCGACTGCTCCTTCGTCTCGAGTTTCCGCCTGAGAGTGGCCGACGAGGCAAAGGTATTGCCCGAGAATTGTATCGTCGATACCCTGGTCTGACTCCCCTCCTCGATCGTAAACACAATTACGGCCGAGTTCTCCTCTTCAGACTCTTCGATTGCCCACTCTACTTGGGCATCCGGGTATCCCCTCTCGATATAGAGATCACCGATCGCCTGTGCATCGAGCCTGATCTTAGTCTTGCTTATCATGTCTCCGATCTTGATCAGAATGACATCCAGGATATCGGTATTTCGGATGTTTCTATTTCCCTCGATCGCGATATCATCTACGATCGGACGCTCTTCAACGGTGAACTCGATGATTACGGAAGCCCAATCGTCGTCTCCGGGAACCGCGTTCGCGACGAACTGCTCGAAGTAGTTCAGTGCGTACAACTTACTCTGTAGATCCAGATAGAGGCTGTCCCTGAACTCTTCTCCGAGAAAGGGCTTCACAACCCCCCGCAGCTCGCTCTCATCGATGTTTTCCAAGCCTTTGAATACGATATTCTTGATCGGCTTGCCGACATACCAATCGTCTGACTGTGCCGTGAGTGGAACTATTATTACGCATAAGCCGATTAACAAGAGAATCGCTTTTCGCATACAATCTCCTTTGTCGATTCGTTACAAAGCTGTCTAGAATGAGAATCCCCAGGATAGGCCGAGACTCGCAGTTGTACCTGTAGAGAACAGGTCCGTAAAATCGGGCATGAGCGAAAAATCCAATAAAAAGAGTGGCGTCTTCCACTCGAAACTTAATTCGGACTCGACGTATAAGTTACCGGCTGTGTTTAGATCCTCGGCCGAGACGTCATCGGAACGCAGCCTGATCATCGCCTCCAGAAAGATATCATTCCCGAAGTACTTTCCCAGGAATAGGGTGGTATTGTCAAGGTATCGGCCGATTCCGCCTTGGGAACCGGTATCCGGATTCATCAAACGGTCGATGATGACATTCTGCAATATCTGGGTTCGAAATGAAAATAGATCGAGGTGAAACAGGTCCTTGATTCTATCCTCGAATGTCCGTACTACGGAAAATTGACTTAAGATATCGCTCGTGAGAAGTAATGCCGAGGTGAGATCAACACGTGCGGAACCTACCTGGGTAAAAACCTTCTGTCCCAGTAGCGATGCAATCTCCACATTGCTCATGGCCGGTTCCGATTCGAAGCGGGGAGAAAACTGGCTGAACGGCTTTTCGTCCAATATCAGATAGATACGTACCGGTTGCCCTTCAGGACCGATCTCCCTGAGTTCGGCTCGTGCCGAAATGACCGGATCGAACTCGTTTTCATTCTCGTTGAGTACGAGTTTCCCCCCTTTTACGAAAAAACTCCGTTGGAAGTAATAGATGGTACCACCCTTCACCTCCACCTCGCCCATGATCTTGAGTTCTTCGTTACCACTTCGGTATTGTATATCGATTTTTCCGCCTGTTTCGGCATTCGTCCTCACAATCGGAATAGCACGGCTGGGCCACAGAAACTCGACCATCCGGCCAATGGTAATACCCAGATCCACGATCGTCTCAACAGGTTCCGGCTCAGGGAGAGGAGGTGCTTCGCTGAGAGTTATGAGACACGAGTGTACCGATAGATCGCCTTCGAGAGTAGTCTGGTATTGATCGCCACTCACCGTAAAATCTCCTATCGCAAACCCGTCGATATCGATACCGGCGATACTATATACAACATGCACTCCTTCGCTTTGGGTCGTCCTTATACGTATCTCAAAATCTACAGGAATCCAATGTTCGATTGTAAAAAAAGCATCTATCTTCGCTTCGTTCTCGCCTATGTCGTGCATTACGTCACGCATCTCGAACGATTTTCCGGTAAATACGATGTCCGCATCGAATGGTCCGAGCGGTTCCGGCACCACATCGACCGTTGCACGGACACCGGAAGTACGGATCAAACCGTAATAATCGGGATCACTCAATTGTCCATGTATCGAAAGGTCACCGGTGGCACTCCCTTCGAAGGGATGGAAGTATGGAATTTGCGTATATGTGGCAAGAAAATTGAAATCGAATTCAACATCTTCGATCCGCGCGTCAATGATTCCACCCCGGATCTCGCCGTCACCGCGGAATTGTACAGGTATTGGCTTTCGCACAACGACTGAGAATTTTCCCATAGTTTCATTCAGTTCCCCCGTGATCGCTTCCTCCGGGCCACCGCGAAACACTACGATTCGATCCGTTCGTTCGACACTGACATCCCAATCGGGATATTCCTCCGCTCCAACCCGGATACGAGAGACGGCAAGAGTACCGAAAGCATCCCCGGTAATGAGGGCCTGTAGATTCTCAAGAGAGTTCTCCACGGCGGATCTGCCGGAAAAAGAGACAAGGGCCGCCACCGGGTCTTCCAGAAAGACTCCACGATATTGTGTTGCATATTCGATGGTTCCGGCCCGAGTATCGATAAAGCCGGTTCCGTTCTCCAGAGAATTTGTGATGTATTCAACATTGAAATCGTCGATGGAGATGGTTGCATCCACGAATTCTATCCTGCCCGATGCGGCGATCGGATCGAGGTTAAACTTTGTGTCTCGCGTCTCGAACTCGAGTCGCACAGACGGTGACGGCAAAGAACCGGTTATCTGCGCCGTCCCATCGAGCCCGCCCGTGATTGGCGAATCGGGAATGCGTCTTAACCGTGCGCCCTGAAAAGCAAGCGTACCCTCGATTGCCTTTGCAGCATAATCGAAACTACACTCGTACCATTCGTCGTTCTGCCGATTGCTCAACCGTAGCCATCCACGAGTAGTCCTATTTTGTATATCAAATTCATCGATTACAGCCGTACCGCTCAACTGAGAGATCGAGTCGGAAATTTCGATTCTCTGCAGTGTCCCACCTGAATCGTCGAGTGATCCGGACAGACGTACATCGATGAATTCCTCTCCGAACGGAAAATCAACGACCGTTGCATCTTGTAGTGATACATTCCAGTCGTTTCGGCTGGAGTAATGGCCCTGTACTTGCAGAGAGACCGGAGCTACCGTATCAGCCACCGGCAGTGGGAAATCGTAGAATACCCCGGAAAAACGATATCCGGATCCGACATGCAGCGCGGACAGACTTAGGTCATAGTTTCCAGAAACGCTAAGTCCCTCTCCAGGTATATAATACCCGACACCTACGAAGGGGAGATCCTGTATATCCAAGTTGAAACTGAACTCGAACAGTCCCTCTTGATCTATATTTGCCACCACACTACCGAGAACTTGGTACTCATCCCAATTGAGCGTCAATCCTTGAACTGATACCGCGGTATTGTTGCCAATTACGGACAGCGACAGGTATCGTGATGGATTCGACTTGGACCGTATGACCAACTCTCTGGATGCAAACGAGAAACGTTCGAAATCACTGGTGGCGGATATATCGCCGGTCAATTGGTATAGATCATCGAGCAGAGGAACAGGCAGTTCCAGCCCAAACGCTTCCTGAAACGGACGTAACGGGAGTTCCTGTATACTGACGGCGATTTGCGACAGTCCACCGGAGACGAGATCCACGATCCCTTCTGCAGTCAATTGGTTTCCGGCATCTCCCTCTTCGAGTGAGAAATCGAGTGCAAATTCCACCGAATCGTCGAGGATCTCCATGGTACTCTCGAATCTAGACACAGAAATTCCATTCACCGTAAGTTGATCACTCGATATGGAGACGCGCTCTTCCTCATCCTGTTCGGAAATGCGCAGCGAACCGTTTACCGAAAAACCCTGGTAACGAACATCCGTAAGGCCAAGGGTTCCCACAGGCATCAACTCATTAATATCGATGTATCCTGAATAGGTTGCATACCCGATCCGGGTGTCGATATGCATTGCCGATACATTGATTATCGAAGAGTCGCCGGCAAGGTCGGCAACAAGCTCCACGGGAAAGGGAAGATCGCTGTTATCGGCCCTGATACTCACGGTTGTTCTGTACTCCGTGGTTTTTTCAGGGAAAGACACCGACAGAGATCCTCTGCCGGTGATTACCGTATTCATCCACGGAGCGAATCGTTTCCATCCTTCTTCGAGAGTCATGAAATCGGCGGGGATAAACTCTTTCGACTGCGCATCTACCGTCAAGACATTCGTGTCGGTACCCAGTCGTATCGTCAAGTCGACGGGAACATCATCCTGCATTTTCCGAATCAACACCTGCTGCTCGGCATAGGCGACTTGAAGCGTCACGTCGTTCATTGACACTAAATTCGAGCTGATATCTCGATAATTCATCTGGAAATCCCCACGCAGAAAATCATGATCGAGAAGCCCCTCCAGTCCCAAGGATCCCTGGATAGACCTCAGTCCGAGATCGTTTTCCATCGCCTCGAATCGAGTTCTGCCCCGGAGCTGTAGGTCGAATGTTCGGTCGACGGATTTCACCTCGAAGAAGAGCCGCGAAATCGATAACCTGCCCATCTCCCCGATCAGAACGAGACTGAGATTTTTTCCTGAGACTTCTAGATCTTGGGCGAAAGGATTCCCGAAAATCTCGCCCCCTATGATGAATTCCCGTAGCAGTGCGAGAATATCTGCGTCTGTCCGCGTATTGATGACAAACTCCGAGTTTTCGATGCTGAAACGGAAGAAGGCGCGCGTCGGATCATCCGAGAGGAGCCCAAGGATGTTATAATATACCCGAACACGGTGAATCTCGAGCAACTCCTCATTCGTATCTTCCATGATCCGTAGATCTCTGATCTCGAGATATCGGAATATCGATGGGGAGATGCTCGAATAGTGGATAGTTCTTCCAAGCTGCGCCTCTATGTACACGATCAACTCGTTCTTGAGAGCAGTCATGCGGTGGTTGAATTCCCGCTGCAGAGGCCAGATTCCCAGTGCCGATAGCCCTACAAGTAGTACAAAGAGAATGAATTGGACCATATGTATGAAAAACTCTCGGCGATCTATCCTCATGCTTCATTTCCTGCTTTGAGTCGCTTCTTCCAGCATATCCCAAAGCTCTCTATTTTCAGGATACACGAGATACCGCGAATACACCATGATATCACGTGTACTATGCACAGGCGCTCAATCGTTTTGCCGACTCGGATATGCAGATCGTCATAGCCTGATGGTACACAACCACAAGAAAAAGTACATCAAGATATCTGGAAATATCTTATCGACCTTCCGATACATACAGTATGAAGAGATACTCTATTGTCTGTATCCTCCTGCTATTCGCCACCCACTCTCTCGTGTACGGATATAATATACTGTACGCAGAACAGTTCTACAAACTTTATCATCTTCATTTTTACCAATATCCCGAAGACCTGAATGAAAACATCGTTTATCTCGAGAAGGCATTATCCTCCCCTCTCTGCAATCCACTGAATGCACTGGCCACGATCCAAAATGAGCAGGAGTGGGTACGCTATAAATATCTCTTCTACATGCATGTAAACCTGAAACTCGTCGAGTTGTATCGCCTCCAGGCTTCGAAATATGACAAACGAACGGCATACTTCTACAACGCACCATGGCAGCAGACCAATCTCGATAGCATAGAGATCGCCGAAAGTTATTATCTCTCGGCTTTCCACTACTGGAACGAGGCGGTGTTCTGGGCCAAGAAAGCCGACCGTATGCCCTACTTCGATCTTCAAGAGGTTCAAAATTGGGATGATGAGCGATATCGCATCAAGATGGGAGAATTAAATTATGCCGACATCCTCTCCATGGATCTCGACCGTCTGGAGTATGTGAGAAAGGTATTTCGGGAGATGGACGAAAACACCTACTGAGTGAAATACCTCGGCTATCTGAAGATTACCATCGCGTCACCGTAAGAGAAGAACCGGTATCGGGCCGTTATCGCCTCCTCATACGCTCTGCGGATGTTTTCGATACCCGCAAACGCCGAAACCATCACAAGAAGAGACGAACCGGGTGTGTGAAAATTCGTAAGTAGCCCATCTACACACTTGAACGCATATCCTGGCGTGATATACAGACGAGTAGTGCCCGAGCCTGAACGAAGAGTGTCACCGGCATGGGCCGACTCCAATGTTCTCACCGTGGTAGTCCCGACGGCGATTACCGGCTTGTTACTGTTCCGTGCATGTCCGTAAGCGGTGACCGTCTCGGATGGCACGGTATACCACTCACTGTGCATGGAGTGCTCTTCTATATTCTCTGTCCGTATCGGCATGAACGTTCCCAAGCCGACGTGGAGTGTCACAAACGCAATCCCTATCCCGCGGTCTCGAAGGGCGTCGAGCAATTCTTCCGTGAAGTGGAGCCCGGCGGTCGGCGCGGCTGCCGATCCTACATTTCGAGAATACACGGTCTGATACGACTCCGAATCTGACTCCTCATCCTCCCTCCGAATATAGGGTGGCAGCGGCACATGTCCATACTCATCGAGATACGATTCCGTAACTGGGCGTGAAAAGGCAAGCTGCCGTTCCTCTCCGTGCACGCTCTTGATGACGGCCTGTAGACCGGCCGGAAACCGGTATCGTCTCCCGAGTTTCTGACGAGAAGACTTCGAACACACCACTCGCCATGTGATTCGATCCTTGGTTGCCAGAAGCAGAAACTCCACCTTCCCGCCGGTCTCACCGACACCGAAGAGTCTCGCCTTACGCACCCGACTGTCGTTGAGTATCAGCAGACTTCCCGGTACCAACAACTCGGGAAAATCCGCCATGGTGTGATGCGAGATGCCTCCTTCAGGCCCATGCAACGCGAGGAGTCTACAATCGTCCCTTCTCTCCGAAGGATATTGGGCAATGAGCTCCTTAGGAATATCAAAAGAGAAAACTCTGGTCTTCATCGCTCGAGCCGTTCCGCAATCCGAGGTGTGAATATGCCAGTTCCGTGGCCATACGGCCACGAGGTGTTCGCTGGAGAAAACCGATTTGAATCAAATAGGGTTCGTAGAAATCTTCAAGAGATTCGATCTCCTCGCCGATGGAGATGGCTAAGGTTTCGGCGCCCACCGGTCCGCCGCCGTACTTTTCGATGATCACCCGCAGGATCTCCCTGTCATGACTCTCGAGACCCCGATTGTCGATCTCCAAGCGATTCATGGACGTAACGACGATATCCGGTGTGATCCTGCCGTCGCCCATAACCTGTGCGAAATCCCGCACCCTTCGCAGCAACCTGTTTGCTACTCGAGGCGTGCCTCGAGAACACTTGGCGAGTGACTCTGCGGCTCCATCGACAAGTTGGATCTCGAGTATCCGTGCAGACCGATGCACGATCTCGATTATTTCGCCGGTTGTATAGAAATTCATACGGACGTTGATTCCGAATCGGGAGTAGAGTGGACCGGCCACCAACCCCGGTTTTGTTGTCGCGCCTATCAGCGTAAACGGGGCAATCGGAACCCTGATGGAACGTGCGGTCGGCCCCTGTCCGATTATCCAGTCGATCTCGAAATCTTCCATGGCGATATACAGCATCTCTTCGATGGTTGGCTTGAGGCGATGTATCTCGTCGATGAAGAATACACCCTTCTCACGAATCGTGGTGAGTAATCCCGCAAGGTCTTTCGGCTTCTCGAGGGCAGGGGCCGACGTGACCTTGAATTCCACGCCCATTTCGTTGGCCAGAATCCCCGCCAACGTGGTTTTCCCGAGGCCCGGCGGTCCGCTCAAGAACACATGGTCGAGTTGTTCGCTACGCTCTCTTGCCGCACGAATAAAAACAGACAGATTTTCCTTTATCTTCTCCTGCCCCTGGAACTCGCCTAACGTTCTCGGCCTGAGTGTGTCCTCGGTCGTATCTTCGGACTCGTCAAATCCGCCTTGCAACAAACTCTCTTCGTGTATCATGCTCTCTCAGCTCAAGGAGACAATAGCTCTCCTGAACATCTCCTTCTCCCGTTCCTTACCGTTCATGACGACGATCTCCTCCTCTCGTGCTATTTCCTCGACGGTGGAACGGACAGTCTTTCGATCGTATCCCATCTCGACCAGTGCATCGATGAGTTCTGCGTATTCATCTCGGTTGACAGCTGTTTGCGGGATCGTGAGTTTCCCACGCAGAGCGAGTACTATCTTCTGAGCCGTTTTCTCTCCGAGTCCGGGGATCCTCCGTAGAGACGCTACATCGCCTGCATCTAAGGACTGTATGAAAACATCCAACGACATACCCGACAGTATCTTAACCGCCTGGGTCGGACCGATGCCACTCACCTTCAATAGATCCATGAACACCGATCGTTCTGTTTGACTCGTAAATCCGAAGATTTTCATCTGATCATCTCGATGGTGTACATGCACGAATAGTCTACACTCGGTGCCGACATCCGGGAGTTCCGCAATGGACGTTGAAGCCATCTGCAGATCCCACTCGACGCCGCCTGTATCGAGATAGACTCTATCGGCCCCTTTGTGCGTCAACGTGCCATTGATACTATTGAACATACCGTTTCACCACAACATGCTTCAACGTACCGTTTCTCATCTTTCGGCCCTATTCTCCAACATCGAGCCAATCGCCGATTGATCATAATGGTAATAGCACAGAGCGGCCGCGAGCGCATCGGCCGCATGATCGGACGAGGGAGGAGAGTCGAGCCCCAATAAAAGCTTCAATATGTTCTGCACCTCCTCCTTGGCCGCACGCCCGCTGCCGGTTACGGCCTGCTTTATCTCTTGTGGAGGAAACTGTCGAATCGGTATGCCTCTCTGCGCCAAGGCAAGCAGCAGCACACCTCGAGCCTGGGCGACCGGGAATGCACTCGCCCTGTTCCGTGCAAAGTACAGGTTCTCGATCCCGGCACCATCGGGGCGAAATCGGTCGATGACTTCCATGATACCGGTATAGATGTGATCCAAACGGGTTCCGATAGACTGCTGAGGAGTAGTGGACAATGTTCCGTGTTCCAGACTTCTGCATCTACCGTCCCGGGATTCGATGATTCCGAATCCTGTCTTTGCAAGACCGGGATCGATCCCTAGAACGATCATTCTTCCTCGAATTCGAAGTCGTCGGGGATGTCGAGATTCGACGCGACCGACTGCACGTCATCATGATCGTCGATTTTCTCGATGAGCTCCAAGGTTTTCCGCATCTTATCACGCTCGAGAGAGATAGTCGAATCAGGAATCATGGTTATCTCCGCAACGGTCTGCTCGAGATTGTGTGCCTGCAGAGAATCGAGTACCTGAGAGAAGTCTTCAGGAGCGGTGATCACCTCGATGGTATCTCCCTGTACCGAGACATCTTCAGCGCCGGCGTCCAGGGCAGCCTCGAAAATTTGATCTTCAGAATAATTCGCCATATCGAAGGTAATTATGCCCTTTCGTTGAAACATATAGGAGACACATCCCGCCTCTCCCATGTTCCCGCCGGATTTCGTCAAGAGACTCCTGAGATCCGCCGCAGTTCGATTCTTGTTATCGGTCAAAGTCTGTATCAGCAACGCCACTCCGCCGGGACCATATCCTTCATAGGTGAGTTCGGAATACGATTCACCCTCCAGATCACCGGTCCCCTTCTTGATAGCTCGTGTTATGTTGTCCTTCGGCATGTTCGCACTACGTGCCTTGAGGATCGCAGCTCGTAGACTTGCATTCGATTCTTCATCACCGCCTCCCATGCGAGCGGCAACGGTTATCTCTTTGATGATCTTGGTGAAGAGTTTGCCTCGCTTGGCATCCTGCGCACCTTTTTTATGTCGAATTGTCGCCCATTTACTATGGCCGGACATCCGATACCTCCGTACTATCCTTCACTGAATGGATCAACCTAACACAGGAAAAAAACGATTGTCAAGAATCGTTCGAATCTTTGCACGTTGCTTGAACGACACCCAATAATTCGACAAGGATCTGATTCAAAATTGAAAGCCCCCGTTCGGTGCAATGTATGGAATCGGTGTCCGTGATAACGAGTCCACGGTCTTGCCATGTGAGGAAGAGTTCCTGAAACGCGTCTACCGTAGAACGCCCAAACCTGTTCGCGATACCCGCAAGATCGACACCGGTTGTGGTTCTCAACCCCATCATAAAGTATTCAAACACACTCTCAGCCCGTCCCGTCTCCTCTACGTCGGCCGACCACATCGCAGCATGACCATGTAGGTATTTTGCTATATCCGGTGGATTACACACCCGAAGAAAACTCTCACCGGACGGAATATTCGAGACGGCCGCCGGTCCGCACCCGATATACGGTTTCATCTGCCAGTAGCCGAGATTGTGTCTACTCTCATGTCCAGGTTTTGCGAAGCTAGAGACTTCGTAGTGACGATACCGCTCCTCGAGTAGGTCAATACAACGATGCCATATCTCCGACAAAAGATCTTCGTCCGGCGGCGTGACTGTTCCCTCTTGAACCATTCGCCATAATGGAGTCTGTTCTTCGATTGTGAGAAAATACAGCGAGACGTGATGTGGATCGCATTCGTCCATGACTCTCCGGCAGTCGGCCATGGTAACATCGGGTTCGATTCCCGGTATTCCGCAAATCAGGTCGATGTTCGAATCTCCGCGCCAGAAATTTCCAATATAATCGAGGCCCCTTGTGAGGTTCTCATCGGAACACCTGCGGCCGATAATTTTTCTCCCCATCGGATCGAAGGTCTGTACGCCGACACTCAGCCGCGTGACACCGGCGTCCGAAAATACCGAGAGATGGTCTCGGGTAAGAGACCCAGGATTTGCCTCTATGGTGGCTTCCGGCGGCACTGTACCGCAGATATCGATGATATCCTTCAAAAGTGATTCAAAACGGGTAGCATCGATGACGGTCGGAGTTCCGCCACCGATATACACGGTTCGTATTATCGGTGCCGAGAGTGAAGTGATCATGTAATCGAGCTGCCGAATAATCTCCACAAGCACTGGTTCGATTCGGTCGTCGGAGACGCATCCAACATCGATTGAGTAGAAGTCACAGTAGTGACATTTGCCGCGGCAGAACGGCAGGTGGATATACAGGGATAGATCGGCAGGAGGTTCACAGATCTTCTTGAAAAACTCAACGCGACTCATCGTGGTGATAGGGAAGTATTCGCACGGTCTCCACAGTCATTCCGTGAAAAATCGGTCATTCCGATTGATCCCCGCTTGCCCGATAGTACCTGCCTGAAACACGCCCACGAATGAGATCGACGTCTATCACGCCCCAGGTTCGCGAATCTTCAAGGATGCTTCTGTCGTCACTCAGAACGAAATACTCCTCCTCGGCCAGAAGCAGATGCACCTCTTCGCCGGTAAACGGTCGCGAGGAGTCCCATCGATCGCTTCTCCAAGGCCTGGTAATTTCCACATGGATCGGAAACAACTGCTCCTCCGTCATGAAGGACGTATTCCCATGAGGTTTTACTCGAACACCACCTCCGTCGATCAGTACTTCGTCTCCGGGCATTGCAATAATACGTCTCAAGAGGTAGTGAGAATCCGGTACTGCGCCTTCGGAAGCGAACGGAGTATACCGTTGCCCGGTGAGAAACTTCGATCCGGCCTCGATTATGCGTAAATATAGCTTTTGGGAAGCAATTTTAGGATTGAGCAACAACACGACGTCCCCTCGCTTGGGATGAACAAGTTGTGGTGTGTGCCATTTGGTGTATGGAACCGGAACACCGTATAAGACCGGAAGTATTACCACCCGGTCACCGGGTCGATACGCCGGTGTCATCGATCTTGAACCAATACGTACTGAATCTATCAGAAAATAGGTGGTACACTCGTAGCAACAAAACGTGATGACACACACAAGGAGAATCCCGAAAAACGTCTTTCGGAAGCCATGCGTTCGACCTAATCGGGAAGAAGAAATACGGCCGATGGATCTTCGTATCATTCGTATCTGTCTACCATGGAATTCCCTCCGTTGACAAGCACGATACTCGTACATATACTTGGACCGATATGGCTGGTAACGTAAAAGTACTCGCTCGAAACAAGAAGGCACGGTTTAACTATTCGATCACCGACTCACTCGAATGTGGAATCACATTAACTGGAACAGAAGTCAAGTCGGTCAAGGGTAGTCGTTTCTCGTTTACCGATGCATACGCTCGTATTATCGACAACGAGGTTTGGCTGATCGGATTCCATATCTCGGCGTACCCCTTCGGGAACGTGAATAACCATGAACCGGAGCGAAACAGGCGCCTATTATTACACAAACAGGAGATAAAACGTCTACGACGTCGAGTAGACGAAAAAGGCTTCTCACTTATTCCTACGAGTTGTTACCTCAAACACGGTCTCGTAAAGATCGAACTAGGACTCGGTCAAGGGAAAAAGCTCCACGACAAACGCCAAGCCATCAAAAACCGTGACTTGAAACGCGAAGCCGACCGAGAGATCAGCAGACACTTCTGAGTACATGTATCATTTATGGATTGATTCCTGCATCGTTTCGGTGTATCTTGCAAGAAGCGGATGAGTGAATGGCTATCATTATGCACGACGCATTCCTGTCGGCCACCCAAAGACGAGGATGGGGAACACTGATTCGCGGAACGATACAGAAACGGGGGTGTAAAGGTTTCGACTGGCGGATCGTATAGACATTCGTTGCAAGCGGAGGCGCCATACTCCTTAAACGTGGCACCCTAATAACTGCCAACGACGCAGAATTAGCCTTAGCGGCATAACCAACGCCGCTACGAGTACCCGGGATGCAGTCCTGAAGCCCGGTGTGCTTGACAGAAACCAGGACTTGCTCCATTGCATGACCGGTGGTAGTGGGGGACATTAATTCGGTCTATCGATAGGCTCGAGGCCCTCCGTTCCGCCAACCGCCTATCCGAACAAAGTAAGGAACGGATAAGCTTGTAGAAGCGGATGACTTGCCCACCAGGACGCGGGTTCGATTCCCGCCACCTCCAACGCAGGGTGCTTTTATTCCCACTCGATAGTGGCCGGCGGCTTCGATGAGATGTCGTACACCACACGGCCGATTTCGGGTATTGAGTTCGTTATGAGCGCCGAAATTTCCAAGAGATCATTGCCCTCGAATGGATAGACGTCGGCGGTCATGCCGTCTTCTGAGGTAATGGCTCTCAAGGCACATACAGACCCGTACTTTCGGCTGTCCCCGGTTACCCCGACCGATTGTATAGGAAGTAACACGCAGAACGCCTGCCATATCTTCTCATATAGATCGCGCTCCCGTAACTCACTCACGAATATGTGATCGGCTTCTCGTAGAATTTCACATCTCCGCTCGGTCACCTCCCCGAGAATGCGGACAGCGAGTCCCGGGCCTGGGAACGGATGCCTCCCAATCACCGTATCCGAGATACCGAGAGTACGACCGAGAATCCGCACCTCGTCTTTGTACAGCATAGAGAGGGGCTCAATGATTAATCCTCGATCTCGAAGTCCTTCGATGAGCGGCGAGCGAACATTATGATGTGATTTTATCACCTTCGCCTTCTTCCCGACGCCCTTTCCCGACTCGATCATGTCGGTATACAGAGTTCCCTGTGCCAGAAAATACCGATCTTTGAGAGTCGAACGTATTTCTTTTTCTTGGACCCGGACGAACATATCGCCGATTATCCGTCGCTTCTCTTCCGGATCCGGAACCCCCTGGAGGGCCGCAAGAAACCTTTCACCTGCATCGATGATATGGAGATTTGCTGCCCCCATCTCTTTCAAGGAGTGGACTACTTCGACCGACTCGTTCTTACGCATCAATCCCGTATCGATATACATGAGATGAACCTGTGAAGGCTCGAGAGCAGATAGCAGGATACCTCCGGTGACGGTGGAGTCGACTCCGCCCGAAATGAGTAGCAAGACTTCAGTTTCGGCTACTCGCTCGCGAATCTCTGTGGAAACCTGATCGAGATAGGCCTCCATGGACCATTGCTTTCGAGCTGCGCAAATGCGCAGGGAAAAATTCTCCAGAACCTGCATGCCGTATTCGCAGTGGGTCACCTCCGGGTGAAACTGAATGCCATAGAGGTTTTTTTGTGGATGAATAGCGGCGGCAATGTGATGCTGAGACTCCGCGAGGAGGACAAATCCATCTCCGAGACGCTCGACACTATCCCCATGACTCATCCAGGATACGAATCCCTCGGGTATGCCGGCGAATAGATCACTCTGATTAGTGTAAACGACAGAAGATCGACCGTATTCGGTCTTGGCAAGCCCCTTCACTTCGCCGGTAAAATCTTTCGTCATTCGCTGGAAACCATAACAGATTCCGAGCACCGGAACACCGGATTCATACACTTCAGGATCTACCGCCGGGGCATCCTCTTCATACACAGATGACGGAGAACCGGAGAGGATGATTCCCTTCACACGCTCCATTTCGAGATCCGCTACACGCATATCACCGGGCACGATCTCGCTGTACACCCCGAATTCACGAATCCTCCGGGATATTAGCTGTGTCGTCTGGCTTCCGTAATCAAAGACCAGAATCGTATCCATGCCGTTGACTCCTCGCTTGCACGGTGTTCAATCGGTAGGGTTACCGACTGTAATTCGGCGCTTCCTGGGTGATTGCGATATCATGGGGATGACTCTCCTGCAGCCCCGATGATGTAATCTTGACGAAATTCTTGTAGTTCCTGAGATCCTCGATCTCCTTGCAACCTGTATAGAACATGCCCTTCCTGAGTCCGGTGATAAGTTGATGTAAAAACGGCTTGAGTTCTCCCTTATAGGGAACACGTCCTTCTATCCCCTCGGGCACAGGATCATCTGAAGGATTGGCCTGATATCTGTCTCCGGATCCTTCTTTAATAGCCCCGATCGATCCCATACCGCGATACTGCTTGAACATTCGTCCGTCGTAGATGATCTCTCTTCCCGGAGCCTCCTTCAGACCCGCGAAAAGGTTTCCGACCATCACGGAGGCGGCACCGGCACAGATGGCCTTTGTTATATCGCCGGAAAACTTGATGCCTCCATCGGCTATTACCGGCACATCGGATCTCTTGGCCTCCTCAGAACACCACATGACGGCGGAGAATTGCGGTACACCGATTCCACCAATAATCCTGGTCGTACAGATCGATCCAGGCCCAACCCCAATCTTTACGGCGTCTGCTCCGGCGTCGATCATCCTGCGGGTACCCTCGGCGGTTGCGACATTTCCACCGACAACTTGAATCTCGAATTTCCGTTTTATTTCGCTTACAGCATCGAGAACACTCTTACAGTCTCCATGCGCGGTGTCCAAGACGACAAAATCCACCCTCCGGTCAATCAGCAACGGGAGTCTATTTTTGAAGTCCTGGGGAGAGATGGCGGCACCCACAAGGAGCCGTCCCCCGTCATCCAGGGTGGCATTCGGGAAGTTCTGGTGTTTTTCCATATCCTTGACGGTGATCAGGCCGTTTATCTTCCCGTCTGTATCTACCACCGGTAATTTTTCGATCTTGTAAGTATTGAATTTATATTGGGCGCTCTCTGGTGATGGTGTACCGGTCTCTACGACGGGGTTTTCCGTCATCACGTCTCTCACCAACAGCGAGTCATCGGTACAGAACCTGAGATCACGTCCGGTAATGATACCACAGAGCGTGTTTTCCTCATCGATTACCGGCAACCCGGAAACATGGTTCTGTTCCATTATCTCTCTAACGTACCGAACCGTCTTATCCCGCTTCACGGTTATCGGATCATCGATTATCCAGTTCAAAAAACGCTTCACGTGGGCTACATGATCTGCCTGCACCTCCGGTGCAAGGTTTCTATGGATGACCCCTACCCCTCCTTCCAATGCAAGGGCTATTGCCATCTCATCCTCGGTAACGGTGTCCATAGCTGCAGAGATCACCGGGATGTTGAGTCTGATCCGTTTTGTCAACCGTGTGGTGACATTGATGTCTCCAGGCAATATCTCCGCGTATGCCGGCAACAGAAGTACATCGTCGTAACTCAGAGTTTCAAGAATTTCCACGGCCATCCTCCATTCGTGTATTGGTAACGGTCTATTGTGGTTCTTTCAAGGAAACCTTTTCGAATGAACCTGTTGTGAACGGCCACCGCGGAAAGAAAGGGGAACCGATTCACTTCGTGAATTGGTATAGGCGGCTTTCTCTTGTAGTAACGTCGAGATAGTAATTCCGTATATACTACTGTAGGTATCAATAAAAATCGCGACACCAATACAAACACAGTTTGTAACGTGCCGATGGTTCTCTCTTTTTGCAGAAACTCTTGTGATGTCGCACGACCCGCGGAAGATGGAGCGCCTGTGTGCTTGGTTTCACTACCGTTCCTGTTATGCCGGTATTTTCGAAATTGTTTCTGTGCGTATGATATCCGAACGTATGAATGGCCGTAGACCAAGCGATAAACAAACGAAGAGTTTTTCAGTGCGAGACCATTGCACCCGGCACAACAAACACTTTCCATACCAAAGTATGCCAGAATTGCGGTGATCTGTCAAAGCCTTCGTCTCCTTTGTTTCACTCCGACGTGGCATCCCCCGCATATCCACTGCTACCGAATTCAGCCGTAGACAGCGATTCTCATTTTGACAGATTTGTAGTCATACATCAGTTCCTTTTCTGCGA
>CAZAKE010000034.1:0-33896 GCA_964485495.1 uncultured Spirochaetales bacterium | reverse complement strand
TACTCAGTTGTGACGATTCCGAAGCACTCGATGCAGCGCTCGATACGGTGATCGAGGCAGAAACGAAAGACGAGGTGTTGCAGAAACTGTACTAATCCTGTGTTTCCTCGAAATCCGTGACGAGGGTATGGCTCTATACGTCTATACGCGGCTACACTCCGACCACCGTGTTCACATAATCGACGTATTTATCCATCATCTCCGCCGGGATGTTGTCCGGCAGGTGGTTTCCCACCGTAAAGATGGCCCCCTTGCAGCCGTCCAGTGCCTCCATGGTCTTGTCGATGGTGGCCTTGACGGTCTCCCAGGAGCCGAAGGTCATGTCACGGCAGTCGACGTGACTCCCCACCAGGCAGTGGGTCTTGCCGAAGTTCGATGTCATGTAGCCGAAGTCGATCATGGGCTCGAAGATGAAGCCGTCGGCCCCGGCCTCGGCGACGTCGGGGGCGAACTGCGTGAAATCCCCGTCGGAGCAGAAGAGGACCTTCTTGCCGGCGGCCTTGAGAGGCTTCCACAGTTCGGCGTATCTGGGGATGATCACCTGGCGGTAGATCTCGGGGTTCATGAAGGCACCGGCTGTCCAGACGAAGTCGTCGTGCTGGATGATCACCTCCACCGAGGTCTCGGCCCAGGCCTTCATGTGGTGCAGGGTGAAGCGGAAGAACCCGTCGAAGACCTTCTCCATCTTCGCCGGATCGGAGGCGCCGACCAGCAGCATGTCCCACCCGAAGGTCTCGATCGCCCCGGAGACGATGGTACGGTAGTAGCCGCCGGTGGGGAGCTGATTGGGGAAGCGTTCCCGTAACCCGGTGATGTTGGCCTCGTACGCGGCTACCTGTTCGTCGAAGTCGGGCAGGCCGTATTCGGCCACCGGATCGAAGGCCCACACCTCCTCGGGTTCCTCGAAGGGGCAGGAGCGGGGCTCCCGGCGATCGCTTCCGTCGGAAGCGTATACCGCATGCCCCATGTCCGAGGCGCGACCCCGTTCACCCCAGTTTGCGTGCAGGCCGTTGTTGACGCTCCAGATGAAATCCAGGTTCCAGTCGTCGTGGATGGCCCGGGGGAACGCGGGACTCTCCGGCGCTACCCCGGTGCGGCGACGGAAGTACTCCTTGTGATAATTGATGCTGTACTCGGTGCGGCCCCATCGGGGTGCCCTCTCGAGATTGATATTGGCCAATGCGATCTCTCTACTCACGGTGCGCTCCTCTTCAGTTGATTGGGTTCTATGACTCCAGATCGAACGATTCAGTCGTATCGATACCCTCGATGGTGGAACCATCGTTTACCCGACCGTCACGTTTCCAAGGGATAGACGTATTCATCTGATCGATCTTCTCCTGCTCCCCCTGATTGATGTTTTCGATGTGGGTCTGCATCACCAGGTTCATGGTGGGGTCGACGAAATTATGGAGGCTGTAGTTGTCAACCGCCTCGAAGCCCCTCCGGAGTTTATGCGGAGAGCCGGCACCCGGATCGAACCGGGTGACGCCGTGTTCGATGGCCCACTCGATGGGAGCATAATAACACACGTTGAAGTGAAGGTCTCTGACCTGCCGAAAGGTGCCCCAGTAGCGGCCGACTATGAGGTCGTCCTTCACTACCAGGAAGGCCATGGCGATGGGATCCCGGTCTCCCGGTACGATTCCATCAAAACCCTCATAGGCGCAGGAGAGCAGGATCCGGTGTCGGAACCGTTCGGTGAGGCCGGTGAAGAACTTTCGGTTCAGGTACTTCGCAGCCCAGGGGCCGAACTGATCGTTGGTCTTTTCATACAGCTCCCACATGATGTCGAAATACCGGTCCGGCGCCGCTTCGGCCGGTATCATCTGCACCGATATCCCCTGCTTCTGCATGGAGGCACGTTCGCGACGGATGTTTCGACGCTGGTTCTTCCGGAATCGGGTTAGGTAGTCCTGGAAGGTCTCGTATCCGTGGTTCCGCCAGAGATAGCTTTGGTGCTTCCATGGCACGTAACCGTACTCCTCAGGATACGGGAACCATGCGGGATCGACGAAGTTGAAGGCACTCCCGGAGATCTTGTTCCTGCTGCAGAGCAGCTCGATCTGTTCCAGCATCAACCGGGAGAGGACCTGTTCGTCCTCGTCATCCCGGAACAGGAAGCGGTATCCCACCGAGGGAGTCGCCGGACTCATGCCCACCAGTTTCGGGTAGTAGTCGACCTTCAGCTGCTCCGCCACGTCGGCCCAGATATAATCCCACACGAACTCCCCGGTGCTGTGCCACTTGATATACAGGGGGGCGGCGGCGACGAGGGTGTCTCCGTCTCGCAAGGTACAATGACAGGGCTGCCAGCCTGTCTCGATGCCAATGCTTCCGGATTCTTCCAAGAGTGCGAGCCACTCCCACTCTAGAAACGGGGTGTCCGCCCGGTGTGCGAGGGTGTCCCACGACTCACGGGAGATGTCTGTGATGGACGTGAGCCACTGGAGCGTGAGCCGCCGGGTCTTGGGGAGGCCGGTTCCGATTGTTTCCGGTGTGTCTGCGGTGTGCCGCCTTCTCTTTTCAGGTCTGCTCCCGTCGCCCAACATGCTCGATCCTCCGCATACAAGGATACGGAATATCGGCGGCGGAAGCAACTCGATTTGCGGGGTGAAACGCGGAGTACCCGTGGTTACGACACATCGACATCGGGGACGGAAGATCCGTTCAGGCCGGATCGATCACCTCGAATGTGACCGCCAGGTGCGGTAGATCCACACCCGTGACCGTCACTCGAACCGGCACGTCGAACTCGAGGCTCTCCCGAGGAAAGATGGTCTCCTCGAGGCCGATCTCCGGGAGGATCACGGTGTAGCCGTTTCCCCGCTTTTCCACCGGAACGGCCTCACCGGTCCAATCGGGATCCCGTCCCAGGGCAGCCAGGGTCCAGTGGCGGACCGATAGGTTTTCGGCCTTTCGCAGATTGGGTATGGCGGCGTCCACCTCGCCGATTCTGGCGAGGATTCCCTCGGCGTCGAGAGGTGTCTGACCCAGTATGAACGCTCTGATCTGGTAGTGGCACAGCAGATCCTGGTACCGCCGCAGCGGACTGGTGACCTGGGCATAGGTGTCGATACCGAGTCCGGCGTGTCGATCGGGGACGGTGGTTCGTCGGCTGCGCTTCATCTTCCGCCGGGCCCCGTACATGACCGAGAGGGGATACTCCAATTCCGGATATCCGAACTCGGTCACGCCGGGCTCGTAATCACCGAACCCCTCCACCCCGTCGAAGGGGTCTTTGTCGGGGGGGTCCTGGGCGATGTAAGGCAGGTACAAACCGTTCCCGGAGGCCCAGCGGGCGACCGCCTGACCACACATGACCATGCTCTCCTGCACCAGTATCCGTGAGAGACTGCGGTAGATGGGGATGAAGGTGACCGTACCAGATGCGTCCGCCAGGATTTTTGCCTCCGGGAGCTCGATGAACACACCGTCGTTCTCTCGTCGTTGCCTGCGGTACCGTCGGGTATTCTCGTAGATCCGGGCGAAGAGCGCTTCCGTCTCAGCGTCCGTGCTCGTGTCCACGTCGACGGTGGCTCCGGCAGACGCATGAGGTTCTGTCGATAGACGCGAGAGGATCTCGTCGGCCTGGGTATAGGTGAGACGCTCTACCCGCACGAAGGAGGGTATCGCCTCGATGAGCTTCGGGCCCTTCTCACCGTCGAGTTCGATCTTGAAAGAGAGTGCCGGAGAGCGTTCCTGAAGACCCAACCCGAGCAGTGCCACCGCCTCTCTGGGGATCATGTCCACCACCGTATCGGGCAGGTAGAGGGAGGCGCCCCGCGCTCTGGCCTCCTGCTCGGACGGCGAGTCGAGAGGAATCAACGAAGCCGGATCGGCCACGTGCACCCAGAGGGAGCCGTCATCATCGATACTCACCGCGTCGTCCGGGGTCGAGGTTCCCTCGTCGTCGATTGCAAAGGCCCGTATCGACGTCAAGTCGGTCCGGTCTGCGTCGTCGCGTTCTCCGAGGTTGCCGGTAGGTGGGCTCATCGGACATCCGAGCCTGGACGGGTGGGGGTTTCGGGTATGGTCCCATACCCCCGCGGCCAGCAAGAGGGCGTGGGCCGAATCCGGGGTGGCCTTGCGTCCGATCTCCTTGAGGGTCTTCGATGTCTGTACCTGTCCCATGGCCAGGGCTTCCACGTCCTTCAGGAAGGGCCGGTCCTCCTCGATCACTTTTCCCGTCTTCAGCCGCGCGAGGAACTCCTGCCTCTTTGTTGCGGCCTCTTCCGCCGCCTGTGCGGCACCGCGGATCTCCTCCACCTCCTCGGCGGACATGGCGACGACGCCGTCGTCGGTCTGCTTGAAATGGCTACCTCCCTGCACGAATTGCCAGACCGACCATGCGGCGGCGGGGCTGTTCTCTCCGAAGGCCAGTTCGGCGATCTCCTCGATGGTCGTCTCCGTTCCTTCCAGGACCTCCCAGGCCTCCTCCAACTCGCCGGGACTTTCCGGTTCGAGTTCGCCGAACCTGCTCACGGGACCGGCATGGAGGAGTGTGATATCCTTCTCCCGGACCTTCACCTCGGTGCCTTCGGAGGTCTCGATGAGGATCTTGTCGGCCACCGCTCTAATCAGGGCGGCCTTGTTCTTGTAGATGACTAAATTTCCTTTTCGGGGCATGATTGCGCAAGTATACTGTACCTGGTGGGAAAGGTCGACCTGTACGAATATCATGTGATGACGGGAGTCGGGCGGATGGAACAGGGGAAACGGTTGGTCGTGGTCGGCGGCGGCATATCGGGGCTATGTGCGGCGCTGACCTGGGCGAAGCATCTGGACTCGGAGGCAAACCCGGTGACGGTGTTGGAGAAGCAGTCGAAGACCGGCGGATATGTCACGACATACACCAGGGGCGGGTTCGACTTCGATACGTGTCAGATGATCCCGGACATCGGCGGGCTCCTCGAGTATTTCGGCGTCGAGGTTGAACTGAGGCGGTTCGAGGAGTACTTCGCCCGCGTCGTGCTGGCCGATCCCGCCTCCGGCAAGACGCAGAGCATCGATCTGCCGTCGGGTGTGGAGACCTTCAAGCAGGCGATGCATGAGCGGTTCCCGGCCGACGCCCAGGCACTCGACCGGTTCATCGAGCACTCCAGGGCCATGTACCTGGAGCTGTTCAAGATGAAGATGGAGCCTACACCGCTCGAGATCGTGAAGATGCTGTTCCGGTGTCACAGGATAGTCCGGAACGTATCCAAGACCTTCGATGAGTATCTGTGCCGCTTCGGAATCGACGATCCGGATCTGCGATCCGTACTGAACGTATTTGCCGAGTTTTCCGGCCTGCCTGCCGATGAGGTGGCCGCACTAGTCCCCATATCGGCCATGAACTCGCTGCTCGACGGCGCCTGCCGTCCCCGGGGAGGGTTCATCGAGCTGCCGAAGGCGCTGGAGACGCGGCTGAAGGAACTCGGGGGCCAGGTGCGGACCGGTGCCGCGGTCGAGAGGATCCTGGTCTGCGACGGCAAGGTCGAGGGAGTGCGGCTGGCCGGTGGAGAGGTGCTCGAAGCCGATTACGTGATCACTACGGTGGATCCCAAGGTTGCGATGAAGCAGTTGGTAGGGCTCGATCTCCTGCGGAGGCTGGACCGGAGATTCGTCTCGAAGTTGGAATCCGCGCGTATGTCGTCATCATCCTTCAACGTCAGCCTCGGATTGGACGAGAAGGTCGACCTGGCCGCCCTGGGATTGGATTGCGGGTATACGGTGATCACTACCGGCGGCGATACCTTCGACCGGCTATACCGGATGCAGGAGGAGGGTACGATGGGGTTCTCCAGGGAGCTGTTCAACGTCGGGGTCGTGTGCCCCTCCACCACCACCGGCGGAAAACAGAGCATCATGATCTGTGTCGCCCCCATTCGCATCGACGGCTGGGCACTCCTGCGGGAGGAGCAGCCCCTCGCATACCGGCAGGAGAAGGAGAAGTGGGGCGCATTCTTCATCGACCTGGTCGAACGGTACCTGATTCCCGATCTGAAGAAGCATATCGTCCTGGCCGACTACATCACCCCCGCCACCTACGCCAGATATTCGGGTTCTCCTACCGGAAGCATCTACGACATGGCTCCGTACCCGGACAACTTCGGCGCCGCCAGGCTCCCGACGCGTACGCCGGTTGAGGGCCTCTTTCAGCCGAAGTTCGTCCACGGGGTGTTTGGCTGCATGTTGGGGGGAATACAGGCGGTAGATATGATATTGGAGCGTCGCGTTATGGGTGGCAATGCCAGGTTGTAGTCGGGACTGAAGCCTGATGGTTGGATGACGGATCGGGATACTCATACCGCTTGATTTTTCCATTGTGTATAGGAGTATAGCGGATTCACGCGGACTGGTAAAGATAAAAAGTCTAATAGATCACTTTTCGCCAGCATTTCCGGTGCTTTGGGGTATCGACTGTGGCGGCTTAGCCGTCGCATGCCGGAAAAAGGCGTAGATGTTCTCCTTGGGAACCTCGGGACCCAAGGATGACGAGAAGTTGAGGAGCCATCCGCCGCCCCGCTTCCGTGCGATCCCGATGCAGCGATCGGTGTCCTCGATCACGTCATCAGGGGTCCCGAAGGGCATGGTGGTGATGCTGGAGATGCTGCCTACGATGACCGGTTTCTTTCCTGTGAGTGTCGTCATACTCATCAACGCATGGATGTCGATCTTCGTATCGATGGTCTCCTGTACCCCCTGAAAGCCGTCGGCCCCGGCATCGAGCAGGTGCTGCGCGATGGGCACGATGTTGCCGTCGGCGTGCCACAGTATCGTGATCCCCGCCTCCTTCAACGGTTCCAGGGAACGACGTACATATCTGATGTAGATGTCATTCATGACGTGCGGGGCGATGTAGGGTCCGCGGTTGTCACAGGCATCCTGTCCGAGCCACATCACCCGCGGGTAGTCGTTCTCTATGATGGCGGCCGCCAGGGCGCGGTTTCGAAGATACGCTACTTCTCCCGAGTATTCGAACCACCGTCGCATCTCCTCCGGATAGAGGGCCAAGGCCATGTAGTAGTTCTCCGGGCCGAAGCGGCCCTCGTTCTGGAATTGTGCCACGTATCGGAAGGAGTTCGGTATCCACAGGATATCGTCGCCGATCTCCGCTTGCCCATCTTGGTACAGCCGGCAATAGGCATTGTACTCTTCTCTGAAATCCACCTCGATCTTCGAGGGAGACGGCAGTTCGCGGATGTGCGCCACCACATCCTCCGGGCTGTGAAAGCGGTCTTGACGCTTGTGCTCCACCTGTGCGCCCGTCGGCGAGTCCGGATTCGGTAGAATGAGGCCGAGGATCGTGTCGACTCCGAGGCTGCGGAAGGCCGCCAGGGCGGTTCTGCTCGGATCTCGTCGGAAGGTCTCCACCGAGGTACCCGCGGCTTCGGCCAGGAATTCCGGGTGCCGTACGAAGCCCCCGACCACCGGGATGCGATCGACCGGTTCGAAATTAATAGCTCGCAGTGTTCGCTCCGTGCCGGTCATGCGTGTATTCTCCTTCATCGGGGTCTTCAACCTGTAATGGTTAATTTTACTGTATTGTAAGGTCGGATGACGATCTTTTATACTGAAAATTTCTATGAAAAGCTGTAATTTTGTATAGATATTGCCGAAAAAGTATTGATCGAATCCTGCCTGAGGCGTATATTTCGCCATTATGAACGCAATCTTGTTCATACCTAAGGAGACAAACAGGAAATGGAATCTCGCTATCTCCTGTCGGAGGAAGAAGAACCTCCGGGTACGTGTGCCGTTGTCTTGTCGTCCCAAGCCGTCGGTGCTTCGGATGATGTCGCTCCGTCCTTCCCTTCCACCCGTAAATTGTTCCTGCCTTCCGGTGTAAGCACTCACTCTGACAAACCGTTAAAATCCAGTATCCTAAAGATTCGATCCCCTCAAGACCATGTCGCCGATGGCGCTCGCGTTTCCGGGAGTATCTCCGACATCGAGGCCCGGACTACCGGGGATTCCTCCTCCGTGTACTATTCTGAGGTGGAGGAGTTCCTGCGATGGAGATTCCCCGGTGCCGGCGTAAGGGATTGGAAGAGCTGGCGCTGGCAACTAAAGAACAGGATCACCGGCCTGTCGGCGTTGGAGGAGTTGATCGAGCTCTCCGACGATGAGCGTGAGGCGATACGTTCCAGAGGCGAGCGGCTGCCCCTGGCCGTCACTCCCTACTATGCTCAACTGATCCATCGCACCGATCCAACGGATCCTCTCAGGAGAACAGTCGTTCCCTCCTCGCATGAGTTCGTGATGGCCGACGGGGAGGCCGATGACCCGCTGGCCGAAGACGATGACAGCCCGGTGCCCGGTATCGTCCACCGGTATCCCGACCGGGTACTCCTGCTGGCCACGGATTTCTGTTCCACCAACTGCCGGTACTGTACCCGCTCCCGCATGATCAACGAGTGTGGGGCTTCGAAGCATACCGGTCACCTGGACGGGGCTGTGGAGTATATCGAGACCCATCCGCAGGTGCGGGACGTGTTGATCTCCGGGGGGGATCCATTGACCATGTCGGACGTGGTGATCGATTCGCTCCTGAAACGGTTGCGGTCAATTCCACACGTGCAGATCGTGAGGATCGGCACCAAGGTGCCCGCGGTGCTGCCGCAGCGGATCACTCCGCGGCTGGCGGGTATCCTCCGCAGGTATCACCCACTCTTCGTGAGTGTACACTTCACCCATCCGGTCGAACTCACCCCTGAGGCCGTGGCCGCCTGCGGTCGTCTCGCCGATGCCGGCATTCCCTTGGGTAGTCAGACTGTGCTCCTCAAGGGGGTAAACGACGACCCGGAAACCATGCGCCGGCTGATGCACGGCCTCCTCAGGGCTCGGGTCCGTCCATACTATCTCTATCAGTGCGATCCAATTCCGGGCTCCGCCCATTTCCGGACTCCGGTCTCCCGCGGGCTGGAGATCATATCAGCCCTACGCGGATACACCAGCGGGTACGCCGTGCCGACGTATGTGATCGACGCCCCCGGAGGCGGCGGGAAGATTCCGCTTCTGCCGGAGACGGTGGTGGGACGGGATGGTGACGGCCTCCTGATCAGGAACTACGAGGGCAGGATATTCCGGTATCCAGATCGATCTGCTGAGGTCGGACGATGAGAGTTGCGCTGATCGCGAATCTGAAACAGAATGCACCGGAGGTATCCGGAGCCGGCGGTGATGCGTGGGACGACCTTGACAGCCCCAAGACCATCGACGCGATCCTCGGAGCCCTTCGGTCGGGAGGTCACGAGGCGGAGTTTTTCGAAGGCCGCCTCGATCCCCCCTTCGATCTCGTCGCCCGGCTCCTCGATTACACACCCGATCTATGCTTCAACATAGCCGAGGGTCACTTCGGAATCGGGAGGGAGGCCCACGTGCCGGCCGTGCTAGAGGCGCTGCGGCTGCCATACACCGGCAGCCGGGTGATGACCCTGGCCTTGTCGTTGGACAAACCGATGACCAAGCGGGTGCTCCACTATCACGAACTGCCGACGCCGGAGTTTCAGGTCATCGGCCGTGTTGACGAACCGCTGAATGAGGACTTGGTCGCCCCGTCCGGAGACTTGCGGTTCCCGTTGTTCGCCAAACCGTCCCGGGAGGGGACGGGTATGGGCGTATCCGGGAAGAGTATTGCAGAGACCGAAGCCGAACTGCGCGAGGTCCTCTCCCGATTATTGGAACGTTACCGTCAACCGGTGTTGGTGGAACGGTATATCGACGGCCGTGAGTTGACCGTTGGGGTTCTCGGTAATCTCAAGCCGACGGCTGCGCGCCGCTTGAACGATCGCACCGCCCCGGAGATACTCCCGGAGGAACTCACCTTCTTTCCGCCCATGGAGATCGACACCGGGGCGTACGGACCGGAGGAGCGGGGGCTCTATACCGGCAGGATCAAGGTCGACCTGGTGGACGATTTCCGATACCTGTGTCCGGCGCCGGTGGATCCTGCGCTCAAGGAGCGGCTGGAACTCCTCACCGCCGCCACCTTCCGGGTCCTGGGGTGCCACGACGTCGCCCGGGTGGACTTTCGGGTCGATACTCAGGGCAATCCCTATATCCTGGAGATCAATCCGCTTCCCGGTCTTAATCCGGGATACAGCGACCTGTGCATCGAGGCGAAGGCCGCGGGGTGGGAGTATCCGACCCTGATAAACGGAATCGTGGATGCGGCGACGGCAAGGTATGCCACGAAGGAAGAGCAGCTATGAACGGGCGGTACTCGGTGCCCGTCGTATCGCATCTCTCCAAAGTGATTCGGTCCGGCAGGGCGGAGTTTGGGGACGATCCGACCTCGATGTGGATGGCCTCCCTGGATACCCGCACCGGAGCCTATCCCGAGGACGACCGCAGACCTTCCCACATCCCCCGCCGACACTACCGTGCCATCGATGCACCGAAGGGTTGTTCCCTCTATTGGGACATCCCTTCTCTGATCGCGGCGAGGAATCTCGCCCATGGTGTTCGGGAGATCGCGGATGCCGCCGTTCTGTACGTGACGTCCTTTATAGACAAGTGTAGAACTTCGAACGGGGTCTTCCTCTGGGGGAACCATTACTACTGGGATGCCTTCGAAGGGTGTGTGAAACGGTTCACCGGCGAGGAGACTCCCGTCCCCGTCGACCTAACTACCGAAACAGGCGATCTCCACGAGACTCGGCCCATTCCGCCACCGTGGGAGTTGTTCTACGCGGTTTCGGCACCCGCCACGATTGTCGAGGTTCGGCAGTCTTCGTATAACTCCCTGTATGATCCGGTCTCAGGCGGCTTCAACCGACACGCCGACGGCCGACGATCGTGCGCCTTCCTCGAGTCCGGCGGCATCCTCGTGCTGTCATTGTCGTGGCTGGCCGCCCGAACCGGAGATCCGGAGTATGCCGTGCAGGCCGGCCGGATCGCATCGTTCAGTTTCGATCACCGCAGCCGTGATACCGGACTCCTCGAGAACAACCCGACCGGAAACAGATGGGACAAGTACACCTGTACTACCGAGGTCGGTCTCTGGTCCGGATGCCTGCTGCAGGCGGCGCGACTCCTGGGATCCGCCTTCGGATCGGGTTTCGAGGGCAGCACGGAGCGGGTTCGGGAGGCGCACGCCGTGGCCGGACAAGTAAAGCGGATGGCCGACGAGGCACTCTCGGCGTATCTGCGGTACGGGTGGGACGAGGAGGCCGGGAGGTACTACGGGAGGCTGCGGGTCGAGGACGCTTCGCCGGTCCTCGGACATCCGGTACTGGAAGGTGATTCCGACCTCTCCGCCAAACACCAACCTGGTGATTACGCCGATCCTTGGCGGCCACTCTTTCCCGCCCACGACTATCCCTACCAGTGCGCCGAGAGTTGTCTAGATCTGTGGATCGAATGTGGCGGGGAGCGGTTCCGGACCGCGGCGCTTCGGTGGGCCGCCATGTTCGAGCGGAGTCTTGCCGATGCGGTTGACCGTGGCTATGCGGAGCACTTCGGCCGCTGCATCCATTATCTGCACCGCTGCGGACGGCTGCTCGAGAGACCGGACCTCATCGCCGCAACCGAACGGACGGCGGACCTGGCGCTGGAATCCCTCTATGAGAACGACATGTTCCGTACCCATCCGGGGGAACACCGATACGATGCCGTCGACGGGGCGGGATACCTGCTGCTATCACTCCTCACCCTCGCCACGGGGGAGGAACCGGAGATGTACGGTTCGCGTTGGTAGAGGACACGGAGAGTTAGTGGCCTGAATTACGCTGAACGTAATTTGCCTGCCGGCGCGACTCGTCGTACCAATAGATACCCGATATAGTCTATCCATGACGCGACGCAATGATCCGGTCCCCAGAACCGAAGTATCACACGGTGGCCAAAACATGGGTTGTCGGATATGATCCCTCAGAGCGGATCGGTTCCTGCGACGGATTCCAGCAGCATTTCCAGTCCGAAGACCACTATTACCAGAGGAGTCAGCGCAATGCTATATAGAACCATGCCCAAGACCGGTGATGAGATATCGATCCTCGGCTATGGGTGTATGCGATTTCCCACCAAGGGGAACAAGATCGATATCGAGCCTTCGACTAAATTAGTCCACCGGGCCATCGAAATGGGCGTCAACTATTTCGATACCGCCTATCCCTACCACAACGGACAATCGGAGCCGTTTCTCGCACAGGCCCTCGGCAGGCGCCTCAGGGAGAAGGTTAAGATCGCCACGAAACTGCCCCACTGGTCGGTGGGTACCAGAGAGGACATGGACTCGATCCTGAACGTACAGCTCGATCGGCTGGCCACCGACCGTGTCGACTACTACCTGCTTCACGCCTTGGAGGCCGGGAGCTGGTCGCGGCTCTACGATCTCGGTGTCCTGGATTTCCTCGAAGAGGCCAAGGAGGACGGTCGGATCGTGAACGTCGGGTTTTCCTTTCACGGCGACCGCCCCGCGTTCAAGACTATCGTCGACGCCTATGACTGGGAGTTCTGTCAGATCCAATATAATATCTTGGACGAATACAATCAGGCCGGCCGGGAAGGGCTGGAATACGCCTCCCGAAAGGGACTCGGTGTGGTGGTGATGGAACCTCTGCGGGGCGGAAATCTGGCGGGGAAGGTGCCGGAGGAGATCGATCGAATTTGGAAACGAGGCGGATCTGGACGGACCGCCGCAGAGTGGGCGTTGCGGTGGATCTGGGACCACCCGGGCGTCACCACCGTCCTCTCGGGGATGAGTGAACTCGATCATCTGGAGGAGAATTGCCGGATCGCACGAGACGCTCATCCATCTATCATGAGTTCCGATGAGCTCGAGATCGTAGACCTGGCCAAGGAAGCCTACCGCAGGCTGATGAAGGTCGGCTGTACGGGATGTCGCTACTGCATGCCCTGTCCGTCCGGGGTAGATATCCCGGGGACCTTCGAGTATTACAACAACTATCATATGTTCGACGAGAAGCGGCGTTTCAGGCTCCTCTACCTGAGCATGCTGGGCGGGACGTTCGGGAGCGAACCGTCCTTTGCCTCGCAATGTACCCGCTGCGGTGTCTGCCTGAAGAAGTGTCCTCAGCATCTAGCCATCCCGGAGCTGCTCGAGGAGGCCGCCAAGGATCTCGAAGGCGGCGGCGGCCGGCTTATGATCCGGGTGGGTGCCAGGCTGATGCCGATCTATCGCTGGTTCGCCAGGCTGGGTCTCAAGACGAGTCGATAGTCTCGAACCGGCAAGATAAAAATTTGTTTTCATCGTCGCGGTTCCTTATATTGTAGATAACGTTTTCGTCCGTAATTGATGCGGAAAAGGGCAATCGAAACCGCAACATAAGGGACGGAATATTTAAGTTGAATACGGAGGGAACATTGAGATGTTGACAAAGAAGATGGAAGAGGCATTAAACTCCCAGATCCAGAAGGAGATGTATTCCGCGTATCTGTATATGGCCATGTCCGCCGACTGTAGCGACAAAGGCCTTGCAGGATTCGCCACGTGGTTGATGGTCCAGTACCACGAAGAGATGTTCCACGCCATGAAGATATACGAGTTCATTGACGATCGAAACGGGAGGCCCATCGTACCGGCTATTCAACAGCCGCCGAAGGAGTGGAATACGGCTCTTACACTGTTTGAGGAGGTCCTCGCCCATGAAGAGACCGTGACCGCCAGCATCAACGATCTCATGGCGACGGCACGCTCGGAAAACGACAATGCGTCTCAGACCTTCATCGAATGGTACGTGACCGAACAGATCGAAGAGGAGAAGAACGCCGACGACATCATCAAGAAGATCAAGCTTGCCGGAGAGAAGGGCCCAGGACTGTATATGCTCGACAAGGAAGTGGGCGCCCGCACCCTGACCGCTCCGGCGGATTTTTCACTGGGTGGTTTGAACAGCGGAGCCGTAGCAACCGGGGCGTAAACCCGAGGTTACGGCTTTCGACGGGTTCGCCACCGGGCTATGTAAGCGACATTGTACAGATGAGGGAGGTCACGGCGGCTTGTTCGACCGGCCGCCGTCTTCGACCGGCCGCCGACCTTGAAAATTTGATGGTTATGGTCGACAATGGATACGATTATGGCAAAACGCAAAACAAGCACAGATAGTTCACGATCTTCCGCTTCGAAAAGACGGAAAGGTTCTGTACAGAAGGGGCCTAAGAGTACCGGGCGCGGTTCCGGAGGAAAAAAGCCCATTTCCTCGCAGAGTTCTCGAAGTACTCTGTCAGGGCCTACTCTGGCGTCGAAACACCGGGCGGTGGCACGGCAGTGGCATCCGAAGAAAAACGGTGATCTGACTCCGAAGGATGTAAAACCCGCATCAAGGAAGAAGGTGTGGTGGCAATGCCCCGAAGGCCATGAGTGGCAGGCCGTCGTGTACAGCCGGACACTCAACAATACCGGATGTCCCTACTGCAGCGGGAAGAAGGCCGGCAAGGATAACTGCCTCGCGAATCTGTATCCGCAAATCGCCAAGGAGTGGCATCCCGACAAGAACGGACCGTTGACTCCGAAAGATGTCACCAAGGGATCCAAGAAGAGGATCTGGTGGCGTTGTTCCGAAGGGCACGAGTGGCAGGCTCCGGTCTATGATCGCACAAACGGAAAGGGGTGTCCCTACTGTGCCCACCGCGCATTGGGAGATGATAATAACCTTGCCGCTTTGAATCCGGCTGTGGCCAAGGAGTGGCATCCGACGAAGAACAGGAGTCTGAAGCCGACCGATGTTTTTCCCGCCGCGGGAGTCAAGGTATGGTGGCGTTGTTCCGATGGTCACGAGTGGCAGGCTACCGTCAACAGCCGCACCACCCTCGGGACCGGATGCCCATATTGCAGCGGTCGGAGGATCTCCAAGGAGCGCTCACTCGCCACGCTGCACCGCGGGATTGCCCGTGAATGGGACAAGGAGGCCAACGGCGATTTGACGCCGAAAGACGTCTCCGAACTCTCGAAAAAGGTCGTCTCATGGAAGTGTCGAAAAGGCCACTCCTGGCAGGCCTCTGTTCGTTCCCGGACCCAGACAGGTTCCGGCTGTCCGGTCTGTGAATCCGAGGGGAAATCACCCTCCGGTTCGAGAAGCGCGACTCGTTCGAAGAAATCGCAGTCGGCGAAAAAAACAAGTACCAAACGATCGTCCTCAAAGCAGACTACGCAAACCGACAAGAAGCAGACGAGTAAGAAGCAGACGAGTAAGAAGAAGGCTCCTGCGAAAAAGTCCAAGACCAAATCTGGAACTTAGTCTTTATAGTGGCCCGAAAATTGTGGAATCTCTCCTGAGTAGTGTCCGAACACTATGCATCGAGCACTTTTAAGCTCGCGATGACGCTATATACAGTATGGAATTTATTTTCCACAATTTTCGGATCAGTACATGACCGAATCATGCACGCGTATATCGAGCCGGCAGACTTTGGCTCACGGGAACCTGTTTGCCGGTTTTTCAGCCCTCTCGTGAAACTGCCGGTACAAGTCGATTGGTGTGTCGTCCGTCTTCACGAGGCGGATCTGTTTTTGTAGGCGTGCGGTGTGGGCCTTGACGATGGCCTCTCCCTTCTCCTTCGTGAAAGGTACCTGGTCGCCTTTCAGGTGTCCGGGCTGGTCTGCGTACCAGTTCACTCCGGTATACAATCCGACCTCGTCGAACTGTTTCATCCTTCCCAGAGGTTTCCCATAATCAGCGTAGTCTTCCAGTCTGACGAGGTCCGGGTGCAGGTATACCATGGCGGATGTCTCCTTCTCACCGGCATGACCGTCATGGGTAGCCTCCATCATCTCCGAAACCGCCTTGGCCGGCCCCTCTATACGGCTGAGATAGACCATGTAGTCCTTCCTATTGTCAAGAGAGAGCTGACAGAAGAATGGGAGCATATTGTTGTTCCCGCCGTGTCCGTTCACGATGACGATCTTTTCGAATCCGTTCCGGCCGATCTCGTCACAGACCTCCTCGAGGAGCCGCAGCTGGAGTTCTCCGGAGACGGCGATCGCACCGGGGACATGCTTGGCTTCGAGAATCTGTCCGAAGTAATAGTGTGGAAACACCATCGCCGGTTCCTCCTCGGCGGCCAGCGAGCAGATGTCGTGTATGTAGATGATGTCCTGCCCTAGCGGCAGGTGATCGCCGTGTTTTTCGATGACACCGATGGGGAGCAGGCACACGCCCGAACACTCCTCCACCGCCTTCTCGAATTGTACCGCAGTCAATTTTTCCCAATTCATGCTTTCTCCTCAGTTTCAGTCATTCTCTTTCTCTTATAGGAGGGTACTCCTTTCGGTGAGAGGCGTCAAAGGGTTCGGCATTGCATTGGTCCATGAACCATCGAGGTGAAGTATTGCGGACATCTTCCCACATCGATATACTGTGACATCGGTGCCGTTTCCCGGACTTCCACTCAGGCTCTCGACTATGAGGAGATTTTTCGTATGAAGCAACCCAATATCCTGCATCTGTTTACCGATATGCAACGGGCGGACACGATCGGTGCCCTCGGGAATCCCGTAATGAAAACTCCGGCCCTCGACCGGCTCGCAGACGAGGGCACCTCCTTCGTCAACGCCTTCACCCCGTCACCGGTGTGCATTTCGGCCAGGTGTTGCATGATCTATGGCCAGTATCCCATGAACACCGGCTGTTACGAGAACACCCGTATGCCTACCGACGAGCGTAACACCTTCATGAAAGCCCTCTCCGACGTCGGGTACGACACGATGGGCATAGGTAAGTGCCATTTCACGCCGGACGCGTATGCCCTCCGCGGGTTTCGGAACCGGCTCGTTCAGGAGGAGGGCGGAGCGGCGATGGATCAACTCGGTCAGAACCACTACCTGAAATACCTCCACGACAAGGGATATGAGCACATCTGCGAGGCATACGGAATCCGAGGGGAGATGTACTACATCCCCCAGGCCTCCCAGGTGCCGGCTGCCGATCATCCCACACAGTGGGTCGGCGATCGATCGATCGAGTATATCCGCGAACGAGCCGATACGGATGAGCCCTGGTACCTCTTCTCCAGTTACATCCATCCCCATCCGCCTCTGGCACCTCCTAATCCTTGGCACAAGCTCTATCGGCCTTCCATGATGCCCCTGCCGAATGTACCGGCAGATTGGCAGAGCCTTCTCACATATGTGAATCGGGTTCAGAATCGGTACAAGTATCGTGATCAGGGAGTCGATCTGAATCTTGCACGGGCGATCATCGCCTACTACTACGCATGCGTATCGTTCATCGATTTTCAGGTGGGTAGAATCCTGGCGGCCCTCGAGGAGACCGGCCAACTGAACAACACGCTTATCCTCTACACCTCCGATCACGGTGAGTTCTTGGGGGACTTCCGATGCTATGGGAAACGGAGCATGCACGATCCTTCGGCCCGGGTTCCAATGATCGTCAGATGGCCCGAGGCCGTTACCGCCGGTAAGGTGTGCGAAGAACCGGCGAGTCTCGTGGATCTGGCACCGACCTTCTTATCGGTGGCGGGGACATCTCTGGGCACACATGAAGCCGATGGTGAAAACTTGGTGGAGGTTGCCGAGGGGACATCGGACCGGAAGTACGTGTTGTCCGAGCTGAGCTATACCGGGGGCATGAACCGCGCGGCCCAAGGTACCCGATATGATGGGAGTGAGTACTCCGATTCGGAGGAGGAACGGGCGGCCTATACCACCTACATGATCACCTCGAGAGAGTGGAAATACTTCTACTCGGCACCGGACGACCAGGAATACCTGTTTGATCGGGTGCGCGATCCCCGAGAGACACGGAACCGTTCCGGAATACAGTTCTGCGGCGATGCCAAGAAGGAACACAAGAGCGAGTTGATCGGCAGGCTGAAAACCGCCGGCGAGACTACCGGTATTGTCGATGGCGACTGGAAGAAATTCCCGCTCCGGCAGATCAGCGACGATCCCGACCAGGGACTATTGATTCAGGACGGATATACCCCCTGGGCGGAGGTGGAGATACCGGGCTATACCGACTGAGGTTACCTCTCAGGAGAGCGGTGTCGACGGAGCCTGTTGTCTTCCTTTGTACTGGTGTACTGGCCCGAAAATTGTGGAATGGATCAAACTCATCACTCCATAGCGTCTGTTTCCCTTTCATCAAGGAAGTACGACGCTATATATAGGTCGGATATTGATCAGACATCCAATTCCACAATTTTCGGGCCAGTATATGGCAAATTAATCACTCGAAATCTCGGGCTACTCCTGCTATACTACTATGTATGAAAGCGTTTTTAGTACCTCCCCACACATATGAAGAGACCGAGGGCAAATGGTCCATCGCCGACATGGTGTATGTCTGTGCCCATCGGAATGAAGACGACGCGGCGGCTAGGGTCATCCTCGCCGCCCTCTCCCAGATGGGATCATCGGGCAGGCTGCCGGGGCGTATGACTACCGGCAGCTGCCGAGATGGCCGGCAGCGGGTTCGCCTCATTCGGGACAAGCACGTGACAGACCCGGAAGGATATCGGATCTATGTGACGCCGGAAGAAGTCGCGATTCACGCATCCGCTGCGGCTGGAACGTTCTACGGTGCCCAAACCCTGGCCGAGATGATCGAATTCCACGGCCGTCGGGTTCCCTGTTGCAGGATCGAAGACGCGCCGGACCTGAGACGCCGGGGCTTCTATCTGGATTGCTCCCGCGGGAAGGTCCCCACCATTGAGACCGTCAAGCAGCTTATACAAAGGCTGGCCCGTTGGAAGATAAACGAGCTACAGCTCTATGTAGAGAATGTATTCACCTTCGCGCGGCATCCCTCCATCGGTCAGGGATTCTCTCCGTTTACCCCGGAGGACATCCTCGAGATAGATGCGCATGCGAAGCGATACCATGTCAAGTTCGTTCCCTCCCTCACCAGTCTCGGACACTTCGAGAAGATCCTCATGCTCGATGAGTATTCCGACCTGGGCGAACTGCCCGGATTCCGTGATTTGCCGGGGGGTACCACCATCTGTCCCGTGGATGAGCGCAGCATCCGGCTGGTAGGCGATATGTACGACGAGTATCTGCCCCTCTTCAGCACGGACGATTTCAACGCCTGCGGCGATGAGCCGTGGGAACTCGGGCAAGGCCGTTCGAAAGAGACGGCCGAGGAGAAGGGCGCGGGATCGGTATATCTCGATTTCATCCTGAAACTCTACGACCTGTCGCTTCAGCATGGGAAACGGATGAACATCTGGGGCGACATCGTGCTGAAGCATCCTGAAATCATCCCGGACATACCCTCGGATATGGTACTGCTCAATTGGGATTATCGGCCGGACGGACGGATGATGACCCAGACCGATAAGTTCGCCGATGCCGGAGTGCCGCTGGTCTGCTGTCCGGGAACAAATAGCTGGCAGTCTCATGGAACAAGACTGGATCAGGCCATCGCAGATATCGGCCAGTTTGCGGGGATCGCCCTGGAATATGGTGCCGAAGGGTTATTGAACACCGATTGGGGTGACGGCGGACATCGGAATTTACTCGGCGTGAGTCTTTTAGGAGCCGCATTCGGCGGTGCTCACGGTTGGAACCACGACGGCGTAGCCGGAATGACCACGGAGGAGTTCATCCGTTCGTACTGCCTTCATACCTTCGCCGATCTCGATGGGAGTGTGGACCAATTTATACTCACCACCGGTGATGGCCGGTACGGATACTGGGCCTACCATGCGCTCCTCGAGAGTCTTTCTGAGGCGAAAGGTTTCGGGCGGGACTTCTGCCGCGCCCGGCCGGTGATCGACGAGGTGGAACTAACCGACGCGGAGATGACGGAACTCGCGGAGAAGACGGCATCTCTCGACGACGGCACCTCCTGTCTCGATGCATATGACGAGCAGTTCGGTGAAGAACGGCGGTTCGAACGGATTGCACTGGAAGAGTATGTCCTCGCGAATCGGATGAACAAGGCGGCGTTGAACCGCTTAGGGATAGCCCGGACGATCCGTGCCGGAGGGAACGTGGAGCAGGACCGCTTCAGGAAACATGAAACCGAGTTGATGGAGATTCGGGACGACTTTCAAAAGTTGTGGCTGAACCGCAGCCGGATCTCCAGACTTGAAGACAACCTATCGGGTTTCGATGCCGGCATCGCGGAACTGCGGAGTCTCCTCGAGTCGTAGTGAACGACCACCGCCGAAGGAAAGGGGAACCAATTCACTTCGTGAATTGGCATAGGCGGCATTCTCTTGTAGTAATCATACGGTACGGCTGCCGCTTGCTGTGGTGGCTGTACTCTTCACCTGTAGCCCGAGTCGCGGTACTGCAGGATACCCTAGGAGGTGACTATGGCAACAATTGCAACCATTGACGAACTCGTTCGAACGGGGACGCTACTCTCCGGAGATCAGGATTTACGGGGGATCATCGCTCGGATGGTGGACCAGGCCCTGGACGTCAGCAGGTCCGACCTCGCGGTTCTCTACTTATATCCCGACGAGGAGGGTAACGGGGCATTGCGGTCCGTCTATAAGCGCGGCCGTTTCTCCGTTCCGACTCAGCTGTCCCAGGAGTCCGAGCTGGTGGATTTCCTCGAAGACTCCGGTGAGGCGGTGATCGTGCATGACCGGGATTGCCCCTTCTTTGCCGGAATATTCTTGCATGAGGAGATGCATTCCGGAATCGCCCTTCCGGTGAGTACGCCGAAGGCGAAACTCGGAGTGCTGGTTCTGAACGCACGGAAGCCTGAATATTACGGAAGGAACAGGCTGAGCTATCTCGATTCCTTCATCCGGCTTGCCGGTAGTCTCCTGCACAACACCGAACTGCTTCGGGAGCTCAGGGAGCAGCTGCGGCAGATCGAGGCCCTCGAGCGGTATCAGGAGAGTATCTTCAGCTCGATGACGAACATCCTGATTACCACCGACGAGAAGGGTAACATCCATTACTTCAACGACATGGCCGCAGAGCGGTTGAGGCTGACGGAGGGCCACATCGGCACATCCTATGCGGCCCTGTTCGAGCCGGCTCTTGGGAAACGTGCACTCAATCAGATCAAGAAGGTCGAAGACAGCGGCTTGGAGATCATGGGCCTCGAGGGAATCTACAGGAATGACGATGTCGATATCGACTATTCGATGAATATCTCCCAGCTGCAGGGAAAACGGGGAAGACACGAGGGTCTGACCTTCCTTCTCTCCGACCAGACAAGAGAGCGTGAGCTTCGTGACCAGATGGACGTCGCTGTCGAGGAGCGGCGGGTAATCAAGGACATGTTTGCCAGGTATATGTCGCAGGATGTTATCCAGAGCCTCATGGACAATCCCGATCAGGTCAATCTGGGCGGGGATAAGCGTATCGCCACTCTGTTCTTCGCCGATATCCGGGGATATACCTCCTTCTCGGAAGGCAAGGAGCCCGAGTATATCATCGAGGTTCTGAATGAATACTTCACCCAGGCCGTTGAAGTGGTCATCAAGCACCATGGATACATCGACAAGTTCATCGGAGACTGCATCATGGCCGCCTGGGGAGTTCCCATGGCGACGGAGGAGCAGGACGCGATTGCCGCCGTCAGCACAGCAGTCGAGATCCAGCAGCTGGTCAGGTCCAGGGATCGGACCTTCTTCAAGGGGAATGCGTCGAAGCTGAAGGTGGGTATCGGCATGCATACCGGAACGTTGGTTGCGGGAAATCTGGGGAGTGCACGCCGAATGGACTATTCGGTGATCGGCGACACGGTAAACGTTGCCGCCCGTCTCGAGGGCGTGGCCGGTCCCGGCGATGTCATCATCACCGAGGATACCCGCGAACGGATTGGCGATACCTTCAAGTTGAAGGAACTCGAACCCGTGAAGGTGAAGGGTAAGGTGAAACCCTTGCACATCTTCAACGTGCTGGACATGGCCGGATAATTGACATGGCCGCATAACTTGACGCAGTCGAAGTAGCGTAGGTGACGCCGTATATACTGGCTGCATTGTGTAGCCGCATATACTATCCGTATATTCTAGCTGTCTATTCTAGCCGTCTATTCTATAAGGAGGATTTCATGGACGCCGTACTGGATTTCGTGAGTGGATTGCCGTTGTGGGTCGTGATAACCGCAGGTGCTGCTTTCTTCGTCATCGTCTTGGTCGCGGTCTTTCTGATCCGTTTCTTCGTTGTGCGGAAGCGGCTCTTTGACGCGCTCTCTGCTGCGGTGGAGATTGGGGAGCCAATGAAGCCCTCCTTCTCTGATAGGTTTTTGCTCCGTTGGTCCCGTCGAATAGAGAAGTTCGCACGAAAGACTGATCCTGCGGTGATTCGGGTATGCGGTCTCGACGACCTCTGGATAGAGCGTCTCAAGGAGCGAAAACAGGAGCGTGATCTCAAGAGAGTGCTGGAGTTTGCTGCGGATAAGGGGCTCTTTACCGGACTGCTGTTGGCGATAGAGAACCCCGCATACCGTCTCCTGTTGACGTCGCGATTGGGTGACGAACCCGGCTCCCTCAGGCGCATCGCCTTCCAAGGCACCGGAGAGCCGTTCAGCGGACGAGACGCCGCAGAGCTCTTAGCCGATCGGATGGACGAGATTCGGGAAATGGCCGGGGACCCTGAGTGGCCGGTACGCTACTTCGCGGTGAAGGTCATGCTGTACGATCGCGATCCCCGCTCCCTCCGCGCGACCAGGGAGGCGTTTTATGACTCCCATCCTCTGATTCGCAGGACCGTGATCGAAGAATTCAATTTGCAGGGACCGGATGCCGCTGCGGTCGATCCTGAACCGTCGCAAGAGCAACCGAAAAGCCCGGAAACCGTCGCGAACGACTCGGAGGAGGGGGCATCATCGTCCGAAAGCGGCACTTCGACTGGAGATTCCGGTTCGAATGATGCTGGAGATTCGTATGGGGCGGAGGATCCATCGGCTTCGTCTACAGGTTCCATAGGCTCCATAGAAAACCTGGACGACACGCTGAAGGAATTCTATACGATCCTTCGGGACCTGATTCTGCACGATGCCGCGTTCGAGGTGCGGAAGGCAGCGTGGGATCGGATCGCCGGAGAGTTCCGGAGCGTCCATCGGGTGGATATACAAGAGCTCAAGGACGATGAGGCGGTACATCTCTTGGATTTTCTCCAACCCGACAGCGATCATGATATCAATCGGGCCATGGAGTTCCTCGCCTCGGACAACCTGGAGCTTCGACTTCCTGCGGCTATCTTTTTACAGCAGTATGGTTTCCTCACAAAGCTCCTCTCCGAGGTGACCTTTCAGGATGAAGAAGCCCTGGAACGGAACCGTGAACTTCTGTACAAGGCGGCGGAGGTGAAGATCTCGCGTTTTCTTGGTACGGAGGTGTCCTCGCCTGCTTCGATCTATATAGCGCTACGAATTTTGAAGGAAACCGGGAATAGGGGGCTAATCGCCGGATACGTAGAACAGGCATTCGGGCTCGATCCTGTCGAACGACGAGAGACGTGGGAAGCGGCGATCGAATGTGTTCGTGAACGCGGGACCGAATCCTCCGTCCGGCTGGTTATTCAGGAGCTGAACCGCAGGAAGTATGAACTCGACTTTGCTCCGTTTATCCTACGGAATCTCCCGGACGGAATCGAGTATCTCACCGTTCCCGACCTCCTTGATTGTTTGAAGGATCCGGAATTCACCGCAAACACTGAATTACGGAATGCACTGAGAGGAGCCTTCACTGCTCATCCCATCCAGTTGGCGTTATCTGATCTGTTGCAGATCGTGAAAGCCGATCGAAGTGAGTATGCCCACTCGGTCCGAATCACCGCACTCCAGGTCCTGGGCGCCTACAAGATTCCATACTGTTTACAGCCGGTCTTGGAACAGCTGCCGATCCTGCCGGTGCAAGAGGCCAGGGAGTTCGCTGAACTGATCGCCGATTACGGCGGGAAGGAGTTTGATCGCAGGACAGGTCAGTTGCTGGAGCAGGCCGACGGCAGGGCTCGGGCGGCGGTCATCGCCAGCCTCCCGAAGGAGAAGGTGAAACAATTTCAGAGGGAGATCCGGGAAGCACTCCAGGATGCGGATCCCGACGTCCGTATCGCTTCGGTGTGGGCCTTGGCGGATGTCGGAGACAGGACTACGCTGAACAAGTCTTTCGATATGTTGCGGGATCCGGTTGAGAGGGTCCGTATCGCGGCGGCGAAGGCCTTGGGCCAATTCGGGACGCAGAAGAACCTTGAGACATTCGGGGAGGTTCTCAGGGATGAGAACGAGGTCTTGAGTGTCAAACAGGCGGTAGTCTACGGCTTGGGAACCTCAGAACTGAAACCAGCGGTGGACATCCTCGTTCAGGTACTGGATGAATCGGACGACGAGAGGCTCAACGACGCCATCATCGATGAGTTGGCCGGCAAGACTGAAAAAAGGGTACTCGCGCAGGTGATCGAGTATCTCAAGGACGCCGAACCGGCCCTCCGCGACAAGATTACCGAGGTGTTCAAGCGGATGGGAGAAGCCGGAGAACCCGCGATCAGGGAACTCATGAGCGAAGACATCTCGTCCCTGAAGCCATACCTCACCGATATCCTGGAGAACACCGGGTATGTAGAATTCGTCATCCGGAAACTCTCCCACCGTGACCCGAAGGTGCGGCGCGACTCGGCCTCCTTCCTCTCGGCGGTAGGCACCAAGGCTGCATTCCGCGGCATCGTCCTGGCCGCCCGTGACCCCGATCAGGAGGTACGGGTGCAGGTGACCAAGGCCTTGGAACAGCTGAACTCCGACTCGGGAAATGAGATCTTGGAGGCACTGAAGGAGGATCCGGACCGCAAGATCCGGAAGTATACCTTCTGGGCGCTGGAACGGGTCAAGTCGAAACGGTTGGAGGACTAACTACTGGCCCGAAATCTGTGGAAATGGGCGAGAGGCCGTATAAATATTCATTCTTCGCCGGTGATTCCGGGCGTCACCACGAGGGTCTCCCTCGAGGTGACCGCACGGGTCTTGGAAGGATATCCGATGGTCCGAGTGCTCGAATACCACCGTTTCGGCGAAGGGAAGTATGCGTCTCTTGGCCTGGAACCGTTCGCTCCGCCTGAGAATGCCGATTGTACTACCTACGCACGAGCGCTACTCTGTACGGCAAGGTAAATTTTGACCCGAGTAATAGCCGCATATCAGCTCTTTTCCGCGATACCGAATTCGTTCCTCGTCGACGCCGGAGAACTGTGGCGATTCCAACTATGGTAGATTCGCCGACACAGCCAAAGACGCAACTCCATTTTTTAGAGAAAAAAGTTAAAAGCGCCAATTGCAATATAAAATAGAAATCATTACTATTAGAACTAGACAGGGGCAGGAACAAGGAGAGGAAGGTGGCGTTCATGCGCGAGGGCAGAAGCGGGCAAATCGACAGGAGTCGGCGATGGGCCGGCTTTGTTCTTCTCTTCCTGTGGGGCATTGTCCCATTCTGCACGCGTGCGACCGATCTCCAGCCCGACCAGATTCGGTTCGAATATCTCACGACCAGGGAGGGCCTGTCCAACTCGTCGGTATCCAGGATCATCCAGGATGAGGATGGCTTCATGTGGTTCGCCACCCAGGCCGGGCTCAATAGATACGACGGATATCGCTTCACCGTCTACGACCACGATCCATTCGGTGCCAACTCGCTCATGCACAATCTCATCCAGACCATGTATATGGATGAGGACGGCATCTTCTGGATCGGCACCTACGGGGGCCTCAGCCGTTTCGATCCCGACACGGGACAGTTCATGTCGTATGTGTATGATCCGGATGATCCGTCTTCTCTCAGCAACGACGTGGTGGTGGCCGTCTGCAGAGATGCCGCAGACCGACTCTGGGTAGGAACCCTGGCCGGTCTGAATCGGCTGGACGAAGACACCGACACGTTTACACGGTATATGCCCGACGACGAGGGTGAGTACAGCCTGCCGGATAAGGTGGTCCGTAGTCTGGTGGTGGACGGCCGTGGAAATCTCTGGGTCGGCACCTATGGCGGCCTCAGCCGGTATCTGCCCGAGGAGGATGGTTTTCGCTCCTTCGCTCCGGTGGAGGGTGATTCCGAATCGCTGCCTTCGGCATTTGCCATGACACTCTCACCGGACCCGCTTGATCCGGACCTGCTGTGGGTCGGGTCGTGGGGCGGCGGCATCTCGGCGTTCGATGTCGTTACAGGAAGAGCGAGAAACTACACCCTGCCGGACGATCGAATCTACTCGAGCCTCTTCGACTCCGACGGAAGACTGTGGCTCGGAACGTGGGGCGGCGGACTCATCCTGTTCGATCCGGAGAACGGCGCGACGAGGCAATTCCGGTACGGTGGCGAGGAGGGTCTCTCCCATGACGTGGTCTACTCTCTCTGCGAGGACCGGTCCGGCATCATCTGGGTCGGTACGAACGGCGGCGGCATCAACAAGTATGTAGCCTGGGAAAACCGGTACACCTTTCTGGTGAATGATCCCGACGATCCGAACAGCATCGCCGCGGGGAAGGTGTACGCCATCCTCGAAGATTCCGACGGTGCAATCTGGTTCGGAGTCTACAACGGCGGGTTGAACCGGTACGATCCCGAGACCGGTCTCGTGACGCGTTACCTCCACGATCCGGAAGACCCGACTACCTTGAGTAACGACATCGTTAACTGTCTCTTTCGTGACTCCCGGGGTGACCTCTGGATCGGGACGAACCAGGGGTTGAACCGGTATCTCGAGGAGAGCGACTCATTCGAACGGCTGTACTCCGACGGTACCGAACGGACCATTTCGGTGGACAGTATCTATGTCTTGAGCGAGGACGATGACGGCAACCTGTGGATCGGAACCAACACCGCGGGAGTCTCGGTGTACCGGCGCGAGACCGGGCGCTATCACCACTATCCCCACAAACCGGACGATCCCACCGGCCTGAGCGACAATCTGGTCCGGGCGATCCTGCAGGACTCGGAGGGAGCCGTCTGGATCGGGACGAACAACGGGCTCAACCGGTATGTCCCCGAAGAGGACCGATTCATGCGATACCTCCACGATCGAGAAGACGCCTCCACCCCGAGTAGCGACAACATCCGGGCGTTGCTCGAGGACGCCGAAGGGATCCTTTGGATCGCCACCGCCGGCGGCGGCGTGAACCGCTACTCTCGAGACACCGACTCCTTCTCCTTCCTGTCGACCAAGGACGGCCTCCTGAGCAACAACGTGCTGGCAATCGTAGAGGGAACCGATGGGACACTCTGGTTCTCCACTCTCCTGGGTGTATCGGTCTACGATACCACCCGCGGTACCTTCCGCTCGGTGGATGAGTCCAACGGCCTTCTCAGCAATGAACTCACCGACGCCGTGGCGCGAGACGACGCCGGTCGTCTCTTTTTCGGCGGTGTCAAGGGCGTCACCATCATCGATCCGAAGCGGGAGGACGAGTTCGCGTACGTGCCCCCGGTGGTCCTTACCCGGTTGTCCGTCCTCGGCGAACCGTATCTGCAAACCGATGCGGTGCGGCTCGAGTACTCCGATTCCTTCCTTTCGTTCGAATACGCCGCCCTCGACTACTCCTCGCCCGGCCGGAACCAGTACGCGTATATGCTTGACGGGTTCGACCATGACTGGATCTATACCGGTTCCAGGAACTACGCCAGTTATACGAACCTCGATCCCGGGACATACACGCTGCGTGTGATCGGCGCCGGCAGCCGGGGGAACTGGAACCGTGAGGGGATCTCCATACCAATCGTCGTCTCTGCGCCTCCCTGGGAGACCCCGTGGGCATACGCGGGATACGCACTGGTGCTTTCGGCTATTTTTGCAGCCATCATCCTGGCCCTGCTCCGCAGGCAGCGGCAGGCGGCCTCGAGGATAGAGTCGCAGAGACGGATCAACCTGGAGCTCGAGCGGAAGGTCGGGGAACGGACGACCGAAATAGAGCATGCCAGGGAGGTGGCCGAGGAGGCTACCCAGGCGAAGAGCCTCTTCCTCGCGAACATGAGCCACGAGATCCGAACCCCCCTGAACGGGATGATGGGCATGCTTTCGCTGCTCGCAGGCTCCTCCCTTACCGAGGAACAGCGCGAATATCTCGAAAATTCACGGCTCTCGGCGGAAAATCTGAATGTTCTCGTGAACGACCTGCTCGATTTCGAAAGCATAGGATCGGGAACCATCAAGCTCGCGCATGATTCATTCAGGGTCGAGGAGGTAGTCAGATACGTCGTCCACATGCTCACGCCGAAGGCCGAAGAGAAGGATCTGCGGCTCGAAATGGAGATCGGGCTTGGAGAGAGTTCTTCGATGGTGATTGGGGACAGGGGCCGGCTGGTGCAGGTCCTGGCCAACCTGGTGAACAACGCCGTGAAATATACCGACTCCGGGACGGTGTCCGTTTCGGTGACGGCCTCGCCCGACGCCGAGTCGGCGGACGCCGAAAAGTACTCCTTCGCAGTCGCCGATACGGGGATCGGGATCTCCGATGAGAACCTGTCCAGGATATTCGAGAGCTTTACACAACTGGACGCAGGATATACAAAACCGAACAGAGGTGTCGGACTCGGTCTGGCCATCGTGAAAGAACTGGTAGACGTGATGGGCGGGAGCGTGGAGGTCCGGAGTGAATTGGGAAGCGGTTCCACCTTCACGTTGAAGATCCCGCTGGAGACCGCACCTGCCACGGCCTTCGATACGACGTCCGGGTCGCCGCGCACCGACTCGGGAACAAATAGTGAGGAACGTATGGCTGAGAAAGACAGGCCCGCCGGCCGGCAATCCAATCCCGCGATCCTCGTATGCGAGGACGAGGGGATCAACCGGCTCTATATCGTGAAATTCCTGAAGAAGCAGGGATTCGAAGTCGACACCGCCGTGAGCGGTACACAGGCGGTCGAGAAGGCCCTCTCCGGCACGTATGACTGTATCTTGATGGACCTGGGCATGCCCGAGATAGATGGTCTCGAGGCAACCAGAAGAATACGGGAGCAAGAGACCGCCTCCGGCGAAGACGCCGGCCGGATACCGATCATCGCCCTCACCGCCCATACCTACGAGGAAGATGTGCGAAAGTGCCGGGAGGCCGGAATGGACGATTTCGTCTCGAAGCCGATTAACGAGCGGACGCTCAAAGCAAAACTCGCGGAGTGGGTAACACTCGGCGAGACCGGCTGACGACGCTTCCGTCGGCATTCCTTCTCGAACTATCCCTCTTTACGGCTCCCCTCGCTCTCCGTACTCTCCCTCTCCATTATTGCCCGAAATCCACCACAAAAATCGTGAAAATTACCGGTTGTGCACTATAGAAAGTGTCACGAAGATGATATATATAGATATATAGGACAAAGCGCAGAAGTGTATAGTTGAAACCACGGTTCAGGTGTCTTGAAGTCTCGAGTTGGTGCGTTTCGATGGAGGTCCGCCTCATGATCAGGAAGATGTCTCTACTCGTCGTCTCTCTTTTTATCACGGTAGGCTCAGTCATCCCCCAGAGTTCGGCGGGGTTCGCCCTCGAGCTCACCCCCGGTTTCAACATTCCCCTGGCCGGGGATGCAGACTTGTACAACTTCGGCGGCGGCGGCGGATTGACCGCCGGGCTGCGGCTCGGACCGTTTGCCGCGGGTATCACCGGCGGGTATAAATTTATACCGACCGCGGTACCGGAAGGTGCCGATCCGCTGAACGCTTCCCTGATCTACGGCGGCGGTCAGCTGGGCTTCGCTATCACACCCACAGACTGGCTCGAGATTTTACTCTACGGTCAGGGAGGATATTTCTACTCCTTCATCAATCAGAGACTCGGCGATCCCGAGTTCACCGAGCTCTACAGCGGCCATAATCCCTTCGCCGGGGGCGGTTTGGGACTTGCCTTCAAGCTCGCCCCGGCCTTCAGCATCGGCGTCCGGGGTGAGTACCGTTACTTCTTCGGCCTCTACAACGATATCTCGGTGGCCCTCGGCGCCACCCTGTATGTGGGCGGCGGTAAGAAGGCGTCACCACCCGATTCGGGCGAGACGCGGCCGCGACCGATGGATGCCGACACCGGACCGGCCGACGGCGGCAGGCTGCTGGGAATCCGGGACATCAAATTCCAGCCGATATTCCCGGTCTTTTATCGTTACTACGACGGAAACCCGGTGGGTACGGTCACGATCGAGAATACCGCAAAGAACGAGATCGAAAACCTGTCGGTCTCATTCCACGTCAAGCAGTACATGGATAATCCCAAGAAGGTGCCTGTTACAAGTGCCCTCGCCCCGGGTGAAGCGATCGAGACCGACATCTTCGGGCTCTTCACCAACGAGGTCCTGACCATCTCGGAGGGCACCACCGTGTCCGCCAACATCGTGCTGGAGTTCGAATCGGACGGAAAGGCGTACCGGGTGGAAGAGATCGCCTCCGTGCCTATCGAGAACGCCCAGGCCATGACCTGGGACGACGATCGCAAGGCCGCCGCCTTCGTCACCGCCAAGGAATCGGCGATCCTGACCTTCGCCAAGAATGTGGCCGGTATCGTCGAGGAGAACCGGGCCTTCGGCCGGCACCTGATGCTCGGGATCGCCATGCACTCGGCCATCTCCGAGTACGGCATGAAGTACGTCATCGATCCCACCACGCCGTACGCCGACCTCTCCGAGAACGAGACCACCATCGATTTCCTGCAGTTTCCCAAACAGACCCTGCAGTACAGGGCCGGCGACTGTGACGACCTCTCGATCCTCTACTGTGCCCTTCTCGAGGCCGTCGGCGTACCCGCCGCCTTCGTCACCGTTCCCGGGCACATCTACATCGCCTTTCAGCTGGATATGAGCGACGATCAGGCCATGAGCACCTTCCAGCGTGCGGACGAACTGATCCTTCGGGACGGCACGGCCTGGCTGCCCCTGGAGGTTACCTCCATCGGCGACGGCTTCCTGGAGGCCTGGCAGCTGGGCGCCAAGGAGTGGCGAGAGAACGTCGGCCGCGATCAGGCCGGGTTCTATCCTATCAGGGCGGCCTGGGAGCTCTACGCCCCCACGGGCACGCCCGAACAGGTGATGGTCACTCCTCCCGACCTGGCTGCGGTAGAGAACGCATATAAGAAAGAGGCGGAGAGCCTCATCAACCGCGAGATCTACGGGCAGGTGGCACGGCTGCAGGCGGAACTGGAGAGTTCGCAGGGCAGCTACAGGGTGCGTAACAAGCTGGGCGTGCTGTATGCCAGATACGGTCTTACCGAGAAGAGCAAGATTGAGTTCGAGAAGGTCCTATCGGAGCGGGATTACGTTCCTGCCATGCTCAACGTGGGAAATCTGTACTTTCTCGAGGGTGACGCCCTCTCGGCGTTGAAGTACTACGAGCAGGCAGAGGCGCTCAGGCCGGACCACCCCACTATTCTGTTGGCGGTGGCCAAGGCTCATCACGAACTCGAGAACTACGGTTCCGCCAAGCGGGCGTACGATGGACTGAAGATCGCCGACCCGTCGCTGGCCGACAGGTTCGCCTACCTGGACTTCCGAGGAGAGGAGATGGCCCGCGCCGCCGACGTGGAAGTCATGAAAGACACCGTTCTCTGGGAAGAGGATTGGGAGGACGAAGAATGAGAACCCAGCAAACGATACGACATCTCGTGGCAGCCATCCTGATCATCGCCGCGGCCCTGACCCTCATGACCTGCAACGAGCTGGATATGCGCAAGTATCTCGCCTCCGAATCCGGCACCGGCCCCGAGATGGTCGTCACCGGACCCGACGGCAGCGTACTCGGCAACGGGGATACGTGGCCTTTCAGCGGCGTCCTCGTAGGCACCTCAGGCACGGGGGTAAACTTTACGGTTTCCAATGTCGGAACCGGTGACCTTGTGTTCGAGGGAGATGAAGATGGAACCGACGCGGTACCTCTTGGAGGTACATACGCCGGAGACTTCCTTGTGAGTGCCGGCCCGGGGGTTGGTGACGAGATCGAGGGTACCGAATCTGGTTCCGGAACTACCGTAACCCTAACGGTCTTATTTGCGCCCACCGCATCGGGTGAACGGACGGCTACGCTTTCCATTCCCAGTAATGACTGGAATGCCAATCCCTTCGTACTCAACCTGGAAGGGACCGGCGTGGCGGCCGATACGGCTTTGAGAGCCGATTTCTCCGCGGACCCGGTCGATATCGTTGCAGGAAACGAAGTGCATTTCATGGACGCCTCCACCGGGGCACCGACGAATTGGGCGTGGGACTTTCAGAACGACGGCACTGCCGACTCCACAGACCGGAATCCTACATACACGTACAATACCCCGGGCGACTACTCGGTGTCCCTCACCGTCAGCAGAGGAGACCTGGAAGATACGTCCATCAAGGCCCAGTACATCACGGTGATCGAAGCCGAGACTACGCCGCCGGAGATCAGTACTGTGTTTCCTGAGAATGGAGCCACCAATGTTATCCTGAATACGGCCATCACCTTCACGTTTAACGAGCGCATTGTTCCGGAGACCTTGGTAGACCAGGTAACTGTCGTCGATGCTGTAAACACCGAGATTACCGGTTCTCTCTCCGCGCCGGATCTCAACAACAAGGTGGTCTTCAACCCCGATAACGATCTATTGCTCGACACGGCCTACACCGTCACTATCGGCACCGGCGTCACCGACCTCTCGGGCAACGCATTGGCCGAGGAGTACACCTGGAGTTTCACCACCGGGTCCACTTCCGACTCGACCGCTCCGACGATCGACTCGGTCACTCCCGCGGATGACGCGACCGGCGTCTCGGTCTCCACCGACATCACGGTGGAGTTCAGCGAGGAGATTCCATTGAGCACCTTAGAATCGGCCTTCACCCTGACCGACGGCACCACCGACGTCGACGGTACTTGGTCGTTCGAAAATCTCACGAATCTCGCTACATATACTCTCTTCTCGGACCTGGAGAACGAAAAATTGTACACCGCCACCATCGATACCACCCTCACCGACCTCTCGGGCAACGCATTGGCGGAGGAGTACACCTGGAGCTTCACCACCGCGGCAGGAGCAGGGACACCGGATATACACATAAAAGTCGATACTCTCGATATTTCGAATGGTGGAAGTTATTCCTTTGATGACGTAATCATTGATTCCAATATAGCTGTAACCTTTACGATCGAAAACATTGGCGACGGTGATTTATCGCTCGATGGAACCCCTGCGGTTAGTGTTGGTGGTGTACCATTTTCTGTATCCTCACAACCTACGGAAACGACAGTAACAGGACCGAGTGGAACCGAATCATTTGTGATCACGTTTGCCCCAACGGCAGTCGGCGATTATACCGATACGGTAACTATCTCCAGCAACGACCCCGACGAGGATCCGTACACCATCGATCTCGAAGGCACCGGAATCGCCGTATCGTGGAACTTCGTAGGCCCGGCTGGTTTCTCGACCGGAGAAGCCGGCAACGTGCGTATTCAGGCGTATAATGGCGAGCCGTATGTCGCCTACATCGACTACATCGATCCTGTGACACCGATGAAAACGGCGGTGAAAAGGTTTGACGGCACCGCCTGGGGAAAGGTGAATGAGAACGTACCGAATGAGTATGTACCTGAGACCGATACCGTCACGGGGAAATTGGATCCGTTGACGAACATCACACATCAGGAATACTACCCGATGGATCTCCTAATCGATCCGAACGGGAACATCGCGGTGGCCTTTTACCGGTATGGAAGCGCCGCGAGTCGTGAATTACAGGTATATGCGATGACTCCGTCGACATTCTGGTCGAAGTATGGGTACTCCACGACATATCTTTCGGTTTCAGACCAGGATCAGAGCGTGTCGATGACGTACGATTCCGATTCCGGCTATCTCTATGTCGTCAACACCACCAATAATGAAGACGTCTACGCGCATTATTATAATGGTTCTTCTTGGACCCATATCGCCGGTTTGGGTGATATCACATATCAGGGGTATGATGTTGATATACTCATTCAAGATACAGTTCCATATTTGATCTATCTGGAGAATGACGACAAACAGATTGATATAGATTGGTACGACGGATCTATTTGGGATAATCTGGATTCTTTTGTAGTAGGT
>CAZAKE010000033.1:26099-34389 GCA_964485495.1 uncultured Spirochaetales bacterium | reverse complement strand
CGTCTTCGCCTTCGATCCCGAATCCGGAGAACCGGTATGGGATACCTGGTTCGATCCGCCGCCACAGAACTCCGGTGAAGAGGCTTGGAGTACGAGACTACGGTACGGTTCCTGCATCGCCGCCGGTGAAGTACTCATTCTCCTGACAGAACAGGGAGACCTGATCACAGCCAGGGTCGATCCATCCAATTACAGCAGACTGACCGAGGCGGACCTCAGCCGCGGCCTCTACTAGGCTCCTCCCGTGCTGGCGGATGGATGGATATATGTACGGAACCTGAAAGGTGAGATCTTCAGAATAAAGACCTGAGGGGGAACCTGTCGACCTCGTCTTGATGAGTTGTCGTTACTCGAGAACCTGTCACCTGATGAACCCATTGATAGAACGCCTTATCGACGATGGATCCCCGAATTGACACCAATCAATGATACCTGTATAGTAGGGGTATCGCTTGTGAACGAATGAAGCCGTTCGGCTTCTTCGATCGAGAAGATCAGGACTCCGGAACCGGAGTCTGATTCGATTTTTCATGTAGCCGCCTCGCAATCTCTTCCTCACATCCGATGGCGAGTCTCCCACCTGAGAAATCATATTGGCGTATGCGGTAACTACCAATTCCACGTAGTGACCGACTTCCTTTGCCCATATTGCCATCTCCCGGAGATGTTACAGAGCGATCGAATCCTATCCACCATTGGGGGCCAACATGGCAAGAGAAAATTACAAATTCGAAAAACGGCGCAGAGAACTCGACAAGAAAAAGAAGAAAGAGGCGAAGCGAGCAAAAAAACGCCAGAAGAAGGAAGAGGAAGAGCTCCAAGAAGAGTCAGGCATATCCGGGGATCAGAATGCCGAAGGCACTGAGCCGGTAGTTGCAGATGGAAATGAAGAAGATCAGGATGACTCGGTAGATTCGGCGGAGTAGCCGTTTCATGGAGTAACCGATTCAAGGAGTAGCCGACTTAGACTAAACCGGGTACAATGACTGCATGAGTGCAGCGAAAGACTATATCGCGGAAGAGATCCGGCACGGTGAGTCAATATCTTTGCAACTGATTCAATATATCGCCAGAATCGAACTGGCATGGAAATCTATCCTCGCCGGGAATACAGAAGGTCGGATATGGCGATTCTTCGATCGAATCGCCGGCAGCTCTGATAGAGCCACTGTTGGAGAGATCCTCTGGGACCAGGGAAACAACGTGTTCTTCATCTCCACCGATGATACCGGCTTCGTAGATAATTACCTGGCCGCCTTCATCGACGAGACCCTGAAGCCTGCGTTATATTCTTCACGCGCACCCTTCTGTGCCGTCTCCTATCTTCCACCCGTTGGAAGTGAATCAATACAGGCTGCAAGCAACACCGACCGCATCCGGCAGGCGGTGTACGATGTATTTTCCCGCTACAGGGTGAGGGACTTGCAGAAACGTCTCTATACACTGCCTTCAGGATCCGACGGGTACTGTGATCCCTCGTCTTCTCCCTCGCACACTACCATCGTGTCCATCGACAGACACCTGCTCGAATCTTCTTCTATCGAAGGAGTCCGGCCTGTGAGGCAGGAGATCGAGTGGATGTGGCCGTTCTTGGAACGATACTACGAGAACGGATTCGGTTTCGCCACAATCACGGATGACAGAATCGCATGCTGGTGTACCTCCGAGTATGTGAGTCAGGATACCTGCGGCATCGGGATCGAGACGGCTGAGGAGTTCCGACGGAGAGGGTACGCATATGCAGCCGCTGGAAGGTTTCTCAACGAATGCAGGAGTCGTAAGATCACTCCCCACTGGGAGTGCGACACAGAAAACGTTCCCTCCATACGGCTGGCCGAGAAACTCGGTCTGAAACCGGTAGAAACATTCGACGCGATCTACTGCCGATTTTAAGGTCATACTTCACGCCGGGTTCAACACGGTGCCAATTGGAATTCCCAACATCGATCTGGTCGACGATTTCTCGCCGACCTCTGGGATAGTTCATCGTGATAAAAGTCTGGTACAATAATCAGGAAAAAAACTTAGGGGGAATCCATTATGAAAAAGCCTATAGCCTCGAAATCGATCTTGCTGCGTATATGTCTGCTTCCGGCACTCCTCTACCTCCTTCTTCTCCTCGCAGCATGCCCAAACGGGACGGACGGTATCACCGACGGCGGCGACGGAACGACTACGGATGGAACTACCGACGACACGGACGGAACCGCCGCAACCGGGGATCTCACCGACGCCGAGGCGAGTGCGCTCATCTACTTCGTGTACAACGAGCTCAACCACTATGCCATGCGCGTCCCCGGCAACTACGGCAGCGTCACGGTGAAGGATGACTACAACCACGACCTTTATAACGCCCTCTACACCAACGACGTAACCGTGGAGTTCGACGGCTATGCGGACGGAACGAACACCATCGACGGAACCGGCGTCGTCGGCGCGTACATGGATTCAGCCGACGGAGCCTACGGGGCGGACTACACCGGCACCTTCAGCGGGACATACGACGGCGAGGCGTACACCCTGGTGATGGACTACTCCGCCTGGAACGACACGAGCGGCATCGGTTCGGAGGGAACCTTCATGGTGAACGGCACGATGTACATGATAGACACCGATTCGGACATGATCTTCGATTATTTCGGGATGTAGCCCGGTCGCTTGACCACCCGGTTTCACCTGCAGTACCTTCACCCCATGAAACAACTATTCTTGTCGATTCTGACTATCTTTCTCTTAACCAGTATCTGTCTGATCGGATGCAACATGAGTCCGAGTGACGGATCCTCCGACGGCACATACACAGGTTTGACTGAAGAAGAAGCGGTCGAGATCATCTACTATGTCTATTCGGAATTCAACGATTACGCATTACGCGGCCCGGGAGACCACTACAAGGTTACGGTATCCGAAGCCTACGGCGTAGACTTCATCGAGGCACAATACCAGAAAGAGAGCATCGTCGAGTTCGATGGGTTTACCGAGGATGAAAATTCCATAAACGGTTCCGGCACCATCGGGTCATACTACCAATCGAGTGATGAAACCGAAGGCGCGATCTACGTGGGAACCTTCACGGGAATGTACGGCGATCAGGCATATTCGATCGTGATGGATTTCCAGATCTGGAACGATCCAGACGGACTCGATTTATCCGGCGGATTCGTGTTGAACGGGGGTACATACGCGGTGGAACCGGACGAGGACTGGTTCTACGATTTTTTTCCCCTATTTTAATGAAGACATAACGCAGATACGCTACAAAAACAAAGAAGGAAGATAGAGTATGAAGATCGGATACATCGGAATTATTCAAGGCGAACTCGAAGCGGATCCCACCGGAACGTTGGAGTGGGTTGCGGGACTCGGTTTCGACGGGATGGAGGGGGCCGCCGCGATGGCTCCGAGATTCGGGCTCGGGATCGTCGAGACTCGGAAGAAACTGAATGATCTGGGCCTACACGCGGCTCCGCAGGGAGTCGTCAAGCTGGGACAGAGCGACGCGGAGATCGGTGCGGTGATCGAGAGTGCCCGTGAGATCGGTGCCGAATACGTGGTCCAGTATTACGCCCCTTTCGACGGGAGTGAGGAAATACTCAGGTATACGGATTTCTTCAACCGTGTCGGGAAGTTGTGTAGGGAAGAGGGACTCGTGTTCATCTACCACAACCACGATCACGAGTTCAAACGGTATGACGGCGTGTACGGCCTGGAGCTGATGCTCGCGAATACCGATCCAGAACTTGTGAAGTCGGAGTTAGATGTCGCCTGGGTGACCTTCGGCGGCGCCGATCCGGCGGCATTCCTGCGAAAGTATGCCGGCCGTTGTCCCGTCCTGCACATGAAGGACTTTGCCCGGTTGGAACCGGGCTGCGATCGGGCTGTGGGAAACCGCCGGGAGGCGGTGTTCGCCGAGGTCGGCACCGGCGTCGTGGACACCAAGGGTGTCGTCCGGGCCGCAAAAGAGTGCGAGGTCGATTGGCTGGTAATCGAGCAGGACCGCATGAACACCCTCACCCCCAGAGAGAGCCTGGAGGTGAGTTATCGTAATCTGGCGAGACTCGTAGGATAGGACATTCGTCCTGGGTGTCCGTTATAGATCTCAGGCGGCTCTTCGTCTGAGCCTTGGAAACACCGGTGGTCCCTTACGGATCGGACGTGCCTCGAACAATGAACGAATCGCGGCACTCCCGGCGGGGATGAACGGCTCGAGCCATTTACTCAACCTGAAAAACTCCCCAGATATCTCTACAATCCTGCGTGCGGTCCGAGCGCTATGGCGCCCGGTAAGGGTTTCCCAGGGCTTTTCCGTATCGATGATTCGGTTGAGTCTCCCCACCTCCTCGATGATCCGCCTGGCGGCATGATCGAATCTGAACTGCTCGAAGTACTCGTCCAGATCCGTAATAATCGCCGGCATGCCGACCGCCTGAGTGTGTGTCTGTTCACCTGTCCCGTTCAGCGCATCGAAATCGAGGGAAACCACGCCTGCCTTCTCGCAGAGGGTAGTGAGTCGCGCGGCAAGATTCCCGATCCCGTTGGCCAGGTCACGATCGTATACCCCTTGCAACCGTGCCTTAGAGAAGTCGCCGTCATCCCAAGGCGAGAAGCCGGCCAGGAGGTAGTATCGAAGGGCGTCGCTGCCGTACTCATCTATGAGTGCTGAAGGGTCCACCGCATTCCCGAGGGATTTTCCGATCTTGCGGCCTTCAGCCGTAAGGAATCCATGAACCAGTATCCGCGACGGCAGGGGCAAGCCGGCCGACATGAGCAACGCCGGCCAGTAGATCGCATGGAACTTCCAGACGTTCTTTCCGATCACATGCTCGACACATGCGTCTCCGTCCCACAACCGCTTCCAGGAATCGTCGGTCCCGTACCCCTGTCCGCTGAGATAGTTAATGAGCGCGTCGATCCACACGTAGATCACCTGCTCGGGGTCGTCAGGCACGGAAATTCCCCATCCGCCGGAACGGGCAGCGTTACGTGATACGCTGATATCTTCGAGACCGCCGCGGATGAAAGACAAAACCTCCGCGCGGCGTGTCCGCGGGACGATCTCGATAGTTCCCGACTCGATCAGCTCCTCGAGCCTTTCGGCATATGCGGAAAGACGGAAGAAATAATTTCGCTCTCTGACCCACTCCGGCTCGGTGCCGTGGTCGGGACAACGCCCTTCCATCAGATCCTGCTCCTTGTAGAAGTCTTCGCAGCCGTGGCAGTAGAGTCCGGCGTACTCTTTTACGTAGAGGTCCTCCAGCCGCAGCTTTCGCCACAGTTGGTGTACTCCCGCTGCATGCCGCGGCTCGGATGTACGGATGAAGGTGTCATACGAGCATCCGAGATTGTCGGCGAGGTCTCGGAAAAGACGCGAGTTCTCGGTTACGAATGTCGGGACATCAACACCGGCCTCCCGGGCGGCCAGGACATTCTTGAAGGCATTTTCGTCGGTTCCGGTTTGAAACACGACGCGACCACCGCGCAGTCGACAGTATCGTGAGAGCGCGTCCGCCTGGACGAACTCTACGGCATGGCCCACGTGGGGCGCGGCATTAACGTAGGGGATTGATGTGGTGATATAGTGTAAACGATTCATGATGGATCTCCTTAGATTGATTCGCGTTCCCAAGTGTAGAATCTCCGAGGCTATCCGATTGAGATTCTTCCGGGAACAAAAAAACCCGGACACCGTCAATTGCGGCTCCGGGCTTCTGCTGTTATAGCCGACAGGTCACTACCTGCCGCCTATTCCGATTCGTGAATCAAGGACCCATCATCCCCGAACCGGAAACACACCGGGAGCCGCGGACCATCGTCCGCATCATCATGAGCATCCCCTGCATGTGTATGCACGCAACTGCGTGTTTCCGGATCGGCAAAACATTCCCTCCGATTGGTATATTTCGAGTATCGGCCAGACCTGCACGATTGTCAAGCCTTGAGAATAGACCCGAGCATAGCCTCGGAAATACCCGAGGCTGCCTTGGCCTAAATTCCAGCTGGATAACCCGGCGTTACCACTCCCCCTTACCGCCGAACTTCTCCTTCACGTTGGCGGCGAACCGTTCTGCGGCGGCTGCCACGGCCTTCAGGATCTCCTCCTTGGATCTGCCGGAGGAGGACCGAGACGCGGGGATCACGGTGGTGCACTCATTGGAATCCATGAACCGCGCGGCCTCCAGGAGCCGATCCTCGTCCTCTTCCGGCACCGCCAGGAAACCGTGCTTGTCGGCGTGGATCAACTGTCCGTGGCGGATAGTCCGGCCGAACACCTCTACCTCGCATCCCCAGCGCACCGGATGGCTATAGGCATGACCGACGCAGAACCGACGCGCCAGGGCCTTGAATCCTGCGTTGGTCATCTCGTCCACGTCGCGGATGGCGCCGTCGGTGATGGTGCCGACGCAGCCGAAGGCCCGGTGCATGTTGCTGTTCACCTCTCCCCAGAACGACCCGATGACCCTCGGCTTGTCCAGATCCTGGACCACCACGATCTTGGGGCCATCGATCTCTGAGAGGAACGTCCGGTACTTGTTCCACCCGTCCGGATCGTTCTTCCGATGGTCCGGATTACTCGGTCCGATGACCACCGTCACCGCACGGCCTACCATGGGACCCATCTGGGGCATGAAGTCCCGGGTCTCCTCGATGTTGAAACCGTCGGCGGCGATATCATGTTTCGTGATCTGTTCCCACCCGTTGTAAATTGTAGGAGTGTTCCATCGTTTCAGTTCCAGCATTACCTCGTGTGTAATCATGCTATCTCCATAAAACAGTATTATTCGCCGGCTTTCACCCAGTCGGCGTTGAAGCGGACCAGTGCAAGATACCTGTCGTCGTACATGCGGTCTACGATCCCGCACTCGTACATACACAATATGGTACCGTCCGTCAATGCGGTCAGGTCCGAGTATCCGGAGGGGCCGTCTTCGATCAACCGCGACACGTTCCAGGTATAACAATCATCCTCGCTGAGGCGTACCGTCAGGTTCTTACGGTCGAAGGGTTTGCCGGTCACCTCCGGCCCTATGCCCCGCTCCTTCGGTCCACCCTTCATCGTTCGCGCGAGCACTCCCGGATTGGTGAAGAGGATCTTCCGTCCCTCACCGGAGGGGTCATCGAATCCAATAAGGCTGCCAAAGCAGATCGGTTCCACCAAGGCGTCGTCGAACTTGGGCTCCGACCACCCGTCGCCGCCGTTCGGGCTGATCGTGATTACCCGCCGGTGGGTATGAGACTCGCTGCGGGTGTTGAACAGGACCCGACCGTCGGTAAGTTCCACCGCGGTGGTCTCATTGGGATTGCGGAACCGTTCCTCGTTCCGCGCCACGAAGTCTCCCACCTGCCAGGTTTCGCCATGATCGTCGGAGTAGACCACCGCCACCTCCGAAGGTCTGTGACCCAATTTTCCGCTGCCGAACTCCGTGCCGGAGCCGTCGGACATCCAGACAGGGACCACCAGGCGTCCGCTCCCGAGTTGGATGCCGTGGCCGGGACCGGGTGCGATTACGCGCCAGGGATACTCCGAGCGAAACGCCTCGAACACCGACGTGACGTCCTTCGGTTCCGAGAAGGTGGTCCCGTCATCGGTGCTCTTCATCGAATAGACCCGGGCGTAATCGTTACAGAAGAGCACATGCACATCCCCGGTCTGCATGTCGGCGATGCAGTTGAAGTTGTTCACCGGCTTGTCGCTGTCGTACCGTTCGTGATCGATGACCACGAAGGGATCCTCCCAGGTCACGCCGCCGTCCCTGCTCCGGCGCATGCAGATGTCGATTGGGTCCCAATCCCCGCCGCGGCCCTTGCGGGCCTCGCAGTAGGCCAGCACGACTCCACGTTTGGTGGTCACGAGACCGGGAATTCGGTACACGTGATACCCGCCTTCTCGGGCCTTCCAGAGATACTGTTTTTCAAATAGTGCGCTCATGTAAAACTCCTTACACTGTGATTTCGGTTTCGATTGTATGTATTCATGCCATTCTACCGTTGTGGACCGACCATCTCCGCACGCCGGTCCTGGTAGTAGAAATAGTAATCGTAGGAGATGATCGGCGCAGGGGATGTACCGTCACCTTTGGAGCTCATCATCGACCGAGAGTTTCATGAGGTCGCTCTCATCGATTGCGAGATGCAATACTCTGTGCCACATGTGCGGGATGAAAAGATTCAGTGTCGAGCCCTCGAGGAACATGTCCATGTAGGAGCATTGGTAGTTAAAAAACACATTCGCGAACAACGGCGCCATAGCGGTGGAGAAGACGAACCGCGGTTCGGTCCAGGTCCTGCCGTC
>CAZAKE010000033.1:24518-25999 GCA_964485495.1 uncultured Spirochaetales bacterium | reverse complement strand
TCGGTCCAGGTCCTGCCGTCGTCTTCACTCCAGGTGAGCCACAGGTGCCCCTCGGGTGTGCGGATCATGAGGAGCACCCGGCCGTCGGCCAGCTGAATCGGCCGGCCCTCATCCATGCGGTTGTACTCGCGTACATGCCAGCCGCCATGGCGTTTCCCCGGAAGCAGTTCCCAGGTCTTGCCCTTGTCCTCAGACCTGAGGACATACTGCCGGGTCATGAGGGGTTTGTAGGTCCAGTCTCCCTCGTGAGTCCCGAGGAGCCAGGTGCCCTTCACGGTCTCACACATCCGCATCACCGACATACCGGTGAAGCCGGGATCGTTCGTCGGGCGGATGATCCTGACTTCAGACCAGTGGTACCCGTCGTCATCGGAATAGCGATAGCCGATGGGGGCGTTCTCGTGGAGACCGTCTTCGTTGGTATACATACCCCAAATAGCCTGAGTGCCGAAGTTGTAGATTCGCTTGCCGTCTACCAGAGGGATGAACCCGTGCAGGTTGTAGTCGATGTCGATGGGCCGAGTAGGACCCGACCATGTCCTACCCTTGTCGGCGGACGGACCATCAAGGAGGTGGGCTACTACTGCGGTTTCCGGAACGACTCCTACTTCATCCGCACATTCAAGGGCTACCACGGAGTGAGTCCCGGTGAGTGGCGAATTAGGAAGGGGAACTGATCCATTACAATGAAACAGGAATAGAAGGATTAATCGAGTGAACGGCTCCGACCCGGCCGGTCATGACACCATAATCCCCAGATACACCTCCGCCGCCCTCCTGAGCTGATCGATGTCGATCCACTCGTCTTTCACGTGCGCCTGGGCCACGTCACCGGGCCCGAGCACCACCGATGGGATTCCAGCCTGCGAAAGGAATCCGGCATGGGTCGCGTATTTCACGCCGATGCCTTCCCCGGACAGTTCCATCCCGTCGAGGACGGCTCCAACCCGTGCTTCCCATGCACCATCCTCTGTAGGAGTGAGGGGCGGCGTCCCCTGAGTCACGTCCGCGGTTATCTGCGCGCCGGGAAGGGTTGCAGCGAACTCGGCGACTGCGGTCGTGAAAGATTCGGCGGCTTCCTCTGGATTTTCCCCCGGTACCGTCCGGCGATCTACTTCGGCCTCGCAGAGCTCCGGGATGATGTTCACCGCGGTCCCTCCCCGGATTACGTTGATGCTCGATTGGGCCTTACCGGTGAGGGGATGAGAGGCGGCGATGGCCGGGATGTGAGTACGTTCCAGGTGCAGGATCAGCGCAGCCATGTCGCTCACGGCCGAACGTCCTCTGGAGGGATCGGAGGAGTGGGCCGCCGTGCCCCGTGCACGCAGGAGGTATCGCAGCACGCCGTTGGTGGCAATGACCAGGCGCAAGTTGGTGGGCTCTCCGATCACGGCGCCGGTAAAGGAATATCCCAATTTCGGGAGATGCGTATCGATGAAGGTGCGGATTCCGCTCATCCCCGACTCCTCGTCGATGCTGAA
>CAZAKE010000033.1:11878-24418 GCA_964485495.1 uncultured Spirochaetales bacterium | reverse complement strand
GCGTATCGATGAAGGTGCGGATTCCGCTCATCCCCGACTCCTCGTCGATGCTGAAAAGAAGGGCGACGTTGGTCCTGTCCTGACCGGCCCTCGTGCCGGTGCCCTGGACGGCACTCTGTTCGGCACCACCGGCACAAACAGCTTGGTATCGCCTGAGGGCCGTGTACATGGCCGCGCCGGAGCCCTTGGTGTCCGCGGCACCTCTCCCCCATAGCCTGCCCTCCCGGACTTCGGCCCCGAAGGGATCGATTGTCATCCCGTCCACGGCGACGGTATCGGCATGGCTGTCGAAGAGGAACCACTCCCCGCCGGGATTCGGTTCGTAGGTGATGAGGAGTTCGTCGGAGTTTCCCGGTACAGACAACAGTACATCCTGGAAACCGTCCTGCCGGGCGAGATCCGCAAGGAATTCGATTAACTCGGTTTCCGGACACGACCTTCCGGCGGCGTTGGCGTTGACGGAGTCGATCGCCACGGTCTTCGCGAGCAACTCAACGGGATCGCTCGAGCCTGTCGTGTCTGTGTGGCCATCACTCATTCCTATCACCTCCGATTCATACTACACAGCCGCAGTGTCGCACGTGCCGTGAGTTTTTGTATAGCCATATAGGCACATCCAAACATCTCGTATTTAGAGGTGTCCATATGCTTGACTTGCATGATGAACACACATATAATATACATATGACTATTAATTATATTTAGTCATATGTATATATAAGATGAAAAAGAAGAAAAGAAGGAGAGACGGCAATGCCGAAGGGGTTTACCGAAGCGGAGCGTACGCGCATCACCGAGAGACTCATCGATGAGGGGGAACGGATGTTCGGCCGATACGGTTTGAAGAAGACCAGCGTGGAGGAGATTTGTGAGGCCGCCGGCATCGCCAAGGGGTCCTTCTATTCGTTCTTCCCATCCAAGGAGGAGCTCTTCATGCAGGCGATGGAGCGGAGGGAGTGTCGGTTTCGGGAGGACCTCCTGACCCGCATCGGCCAGGAGAAACTCACCCCCAGGGAACAACTGCGGGAGCTCCTCATGTCTCTCATCACCCTCTTCGAGACCGACGAGATCACCCGCGCCATCGTCAATCCGGAGACCATGGAGCACCTCATGCGCAAGCTGCCGCCGGAACGTGCCATGCGGCACATGGAAGCAGACGCCGGGTTCCACACCCGACTCATGGAGCGGTGGCGGCGACAGGGTGCACGGCTCAGGATCGATCTGGACCTGTTTCCGGAGGTGGTGAAGGCTCTGTTCTTCATCGCTCTGCAGAGGGATGTCCCCGGATTCGCCTACGAGAAAGCGGTAACGTTCCTGGTAGACGCCGTGACCGAGGCGGTCTTCGAACCGGAATCCGGAAAAAGGCAGAACATGACAGCAAAGAATGCTCGGGAGGCCAGATAGATGATCGACGTACAGGACCTACGCTTCGCGTATCCCGGATCGAAGGGGGACACCCTCAAAGGCCTCAGTTTCCGTATCGAGCGGGGGGAGATTTTCGGTTTTCTCGGGCCGTCCGGAGCCGGGAAGAGCACCAGCCAGAAGCTGCTCATCGGCCTGCTCAAGGGGTACCGCGGCCGGGCATCCATCGACGGTTGGGAGATACGGGAGGCGGGGAGAAGCCTGTACCACCGGATCGGCGTGGCCTTCGAGTTTCCGAACCTCTACACCAAGTTCACCGCCCTGGAGAATCTGCGGTTCTTCGGTTCTCTCTATCCCAATTCTCCGGGGGATCCCCTGAGGCTCTTGGAGATGGTGGGTCTGGCCGGTGATGCCGACAAGCGGGTCTCCGACTTTTCCAAAGGGATGCGTATGCGGTTGAATCTCTGCCGGGCACTGCTGCACTCGCCGGAGATCCTCTTCCTGGACGAACCAACCGCCGGCCTCGATCCGATCAATGCCAAGCGGGTGCGGCAGATCATTACCGAACAACGGGCTGCGGGAAAGACCATCTTCCTGACGACTCACAACATGACCATCGCCGACGAACTCTGTGACCGGGTGGCCTTCCTGGTCGACGGCGCCATCACCGTGTGTGCGCCTCCCAGGGATCTGAAGCTCCGACACGGAACCAGGTTGGTGAGGGTCGAATATCGGTCGAACGGCGGAATTGCGTCGAAGGACACCACAATACACGATGCCGGAATGAAGGAAACCACAACACACGAAGATTTCCCGCTGGACGACATCGGCGCGAACTCCGAGTTTCTCGGCCTCCTGCAGAGCGGGACGGTGGAGACGATCCACACCCAGGAAGCGACGCTGGAGGACGTCTTCATCAAGACCACAGGCAGGAGCCTGGCATGAACGACGCTGCAGAGACACGCACAAATCCGGAGAGGGGCCGAATCGAACGGAAATCGGCCGTTCGGCTCTCCAGGCTCGGTTCCGCATTGGTCTACGACCTCATCTTCCAATGGCGGCACGGCTTCTACGCGGTCTACGGCGTCTTCTGCGCCATCTATATCGGCGCCCTGCTCCCGGTACCGGCGGGCTTGCGTTCCCGGATCCTGCCCATCCTAGTGTTCACCGATCCGTCGGTGGTGGGATACTTCTTCATAGGCGGCATCATGCTGCTGGAGCGGGATCAGGGAATCTTCGCCAGCCTCTTCGTCACCCCCTACACACCGGAAGAATATATCGTCTCCAAGGTTATCTCCTTCCTGCTGCTCTCCCTGGCCACCAGCTTCATCATCGCCGTGCCCTTGAGCGTCGCCGTGACGACGGTGCCGGAGATTGCCGTCTCACTCACTCTCAAACCGGGGCTCCTGGCGACGGCCGTGCTATTGACCTCGCCACTCTTCACGCTGATCGGCATCATCGTGGGGAGCCGCATGCGGGTGCTGAACGGCTACCTGCTCCTTTCAATCGTGCTCATGCCGCCGCTATTCGCACCTTTGCTTGAGATGCTCGGGTTGCTTCCGGGATCAGGCGAGACGGAGGCAATATGGCGAACACTGCTGTGGATCATTCCAACGAAGTCGTCCCTGACACTCTTCCGCGCCGCCTTCGGGGAGCCGGCGCCGGTTGGGGAGCTTCTTTTTTCGGTGGGATATCTCACCGCATGCACGGGATTGGCGGCCTGGGGAGCACGCAGATGGTTCGGACGGTACGTGGTTTCACGGCTGGGAGGCGAGTGATGAGATCGAATCGTATAGGATCGGGCGGGATGAGACTCACCCGCTGGATCGGTCTGGCCCGCGCGGATTTCATCAACACCGTCCGCGAACCGATGTACGCCTTCGTGATGATCGGGCCGGTGCTGTTCGGGCTCCTCTTCCGTAACCTGGTGCCCTTCGCTACATCCCTCTTGGCGGAGCGGGTCGGATTCGACCTGACGCTCCACTACCCGTTCATCATGAGTTTCTGCCTGATGATGACCCCCATGCTGTTGGGCGCGGTCTTCGCGTTCCTGCTGCTGGACGAACGGGACGACGACATCCTGACCTACATGTCGATCACGCCGGTCTCCAAGACGGGGTACTTCCTGTACAAGCTCGGGATCCCCACCCTGGTGAGTTTCGCCTACGCCTTCGTGATGCTCGAGGTGGTGCGACTCACGCCCCGGGAACTCGTAAGGACCGCACCGGCCGCGGTAGTGGCGGCCCTCGAGGCGCCGCTCTTGACCCTGTTCGTGGCGGCTGTGGCCCGGAACAAGGTGGAGGGGTTGACCCTGTACAAGGCCGGAGGCCTCATCATGGCCGGAGCCTTCCTCGGATACCTTCTTCCCGGCGGCTGGGGCTGGACCGGGGCGGTGTTTCCGACATTCTGGGTCTCGAAGGCCTATCTGGCTGCGGATCCGGTGAATCGCCTGCTGTATTTCCTTGGAGGCCTGGGATACCATTTAGCGGTGGTAACCATCCTGCTACGGGTATTCTCTCGGAAGGCGTATTAGTACGGCTTCACATCTCCACAATCGCCCCCGCATCCTCTAAAGAAGCACGCAGCATATCCACATTCACATCCTTGAACGCCACGCCCTCTCTCACCGCCGTCCCCAGTGCTGTACGCGGCGGGCGATATCGACGGCATCAAGAACAAGAGACAGCAACTGTGGTACATCACCCTCCCTATGGTCAAACCGTATAACAACTTCCGCGGATACCTGGCAGCCGGCAGCATCGTTATGCTCGTGACGGCAGGGTTCGGCCGTGCCGATGCAAAGGAAGTCATCGATAACCGCGAGTACTCCATCGTTGCGGAGGGCGAGCTGCTCTCCTGGTACGCCTACCCCCCAGGGCGGTAGACTTCGAAATGTACCAGGAACGACGGCTGGACGACCTGAAAAGCGCGTATCTGCCGGTCTACGGAGTGGTGCGGATAGAGTACCAGGACGCCCTGGCATCATATATCAATGAAAACGACGCCTTCAGGTTCCTGGACGAGATCGAGAAGCTGCGGGAGTTCGGCGAGTGGCCCTTCGCGGGGAACTGAAAAAACACGGAGCGGTCGTCGACTACGATCCGGAGTGGAGGTGAACCGAGGATGAACGAAACCCCAACACCGTGAGCGGATCAATCGGACGAAGCGAAAGGTCGAATAGCCCGCAACGCCCATATATGCAGGCAGCCATTGGAATTACAGAATGTCATTTTCATTGACAAATACCATTTATTATGGCATTTTTTTGATATGAAGAACTCAAGTAAAATCGACGCGGCCGGCAGGGTAGTCATACCAAAGGCGTTTCGCGAACGATATGGCCTCTCCACCGACAGAAAGGTCCGTATCGTTGCACTTCCGGACGGGGTCGCAATCATCCCTGAAAAGTCCAATCGGCGCATCATCAGGAAGGGAGGTATCGTCGCTATCGACACGGGAGTCGAGAATGCAGCACTCGACCTATTCGATGTCACAACGGTCAGGGAAGAGCACCTTACGACCAAAGAACGATGAAGATCGGTATCGACAGCAGTATCATCATTGCGGCCGTACACGCCAACCACCCCCGCCATCCGGTCGCCTCGGCTTGGTTGTCACAGGGGTTCTTGGTACATGAGATAGTGACGGCCCACCACTGCCTGCTCGAAGCATATGCCGTACTCACGAGACTGCCTGGTGATCTACGGGTCAGCCCCGCCGAAGCGAAAGAGATACTCGAGGGTACGATCAAGCCGCATGTTCGTATTGCAGATTTCAAGGCGAGCCGGATGTGGGAGATACTGTCCTCACTCTTCGACCGGCAGATCATCGGTGGAGGTTCCTATGACGTCTTCATTCTCGAGATATTGAGACGTGACGGAATCGTCGGCTTTGCGACGTTCAATCCGTCTCACTTCGAGCACCTGCATATGGAGATAGAGATCATCGACCCTTCTCGATAGGTTGAACCGGGCTTCACCACAAGGAAATCCACAAATAGAATCTATTGGTTCGATGAATAGACATGAGGAGAACAACGTTACGTCATCTATCGTGACGAGTACGCACAGCCCGGTAGAGACTACCCGATCGTGCAGGCCGGCATGAAGAAGCCGTAGATGCCGGTACCGCCGGACGGATCCCGGTAGACAGAAATCACCAGATTACGGAGGCTCCAAGATCCGAGATGGCAATATCCGGTGAAAGAATCGGAAGATCTTCGATCAATCCCTGAGCCGCCACCATCCTATCGAAAGGATCGCGATGGTCGCCATGAATACTCCCCGCGCGGAGTGCATGACCGGCATTGATCGGTAATTCCATGAAGCGGCTCCTATCGAGTCTCTCATCCCACTCCGGGATAATTCTACCACCGGCAGGATATTTTCCGATCCTGTATTTGGTCGATATCTCCCAGGCTGAGGCCGCACTCACCAGGATTCGATTTTCAGGATCGGAGATCAATACTCTTACTCTCTTCGATAACCGGTCCGAATCGGACCACCACCACAGGAGTGTACATGTATCGAGCAGGTACCTCATCTATTCCAGGCCCCGAGCTCATCCTCCGGGAGTTCATCGAAAAAAGAGTCCGGGGTCTCATCTGGATACAATCCCGGTGTACGTTCGTCTTGGGTACCAAGGGGAACTAAGCGCGCGAATGGTTTACCCGCTTTCGCAATGATGATCTCCTCACCTGCGTGCACCCTCTCGAGTAATCGTGACAGATGAGTTTTCGCCTCATGTACGTTCACCATTTCCATGATGCTATATTAGTCATAGCAAAAGACTAAGTCAACTAAGTTTATATTTTGACCATAGTCATTGACCGCGGTCAATACAGTCGCTAGACTGCCTCCCGGAGGCAGCCATGCATATCATCGTCCCCATCAAACAGGTTCCTGAGACCAGCAATGTCAGAATGGATCCGGAGACCGGCACCATGATCCGATCCGGCACTCAGTCGGTACTCAACCCGTTAGACCTCTATGCCCTGGAGGCGGCCCTTCGGCTGGAAGAAAGGTTTCCGGGTGGCGTCACGGTCCTCACCATGGGCCCGCCTAGTGCCGAGAAAGTACTCCGCGAGGCCATCGCCATGGGATGCAGCCGCGGCGTGCTGGTGACCGACCAAAAGTTCGGCGGTTCCGATACCTGGGCCACATCCTACACACTCTCGAAGGCCATCGAGAAGATCGGAAGCTATGACCTCATCATCACGGGAGAACGGGCCACCGATGGAGACACAGGCCAGGTTGGTCCCGGCATCGCCGCCTGGCTCGATCTGCCCCTGGCAACCTATGCGACGGCACTGGAACCCGTACCTGAAGCGGTCCCGTCCGGTACAGTCACTGATGCAGGAGATCAGCCGGCCGCACTCAGGGTGGATCGGATGATCGAGGACGGGTATCAGATTCTCGAACTCGAGCTCCCGGCCCTGATCACGGTGGTGAAGGAGATTGCAGAACCGCGCCTGCCGACGCTGGAGGGCAAGAAACAGTCTATGGAGGCGAAGATCGACATCTTCGACTCGGAGAATCTCGATCTGGAACCGAACAACCTTGGGCTGCGCGGCTCCCCGACGCGGGTGGTGAAGATCGAGACACCCACGGTGGCCCGTAGTGGCGATGTGCGCATGGTGAAGGACGAAGCATCGCTGTCCGTTGCGGTAGACGATCTGATTCGATTCCTTGGTGATAAAAATATTCTTCCAGAGGCGGCGAAATGAGCGAACGCAACACGACAACTCAGACGTCGGGACCGATCAACTCGGTTGAGTATGCGGGATTCTCACAGAGTGCCGAACGAATCCGAAGCCGGGTGTGGACCATCGCAGAGCAGCGGGACGGGTGTTTGAAACCGATATCTTTTGAACTCCTGGCCAGGGGCCGCCGCCTGGCCGACAAACTCGCGACCGGGCTCGCAGCGGTGATTCTGGGATCAGGAATAGCGGATGAAGAACTCGAAAGGCTCATCATCATGGGAGCCGACGAGGTGCTCTACGTTCAAGCCGATGGACTCGGCGATTTCATCTGCGAAAGCCACAGTCGCATACTCGAGATAGTAACCGGACGGAAAAGACCGTCGATCATCCTGGCCGGAGCGACCTCTACAGGAAGAACCCTCATGCCCTATCTGGCGGTGAAACTCGGGGCCGGACTCACCGCCGACTGCACGGGCCTCGATATCGAAGAAGGAACCGATAATCTGCTGCAGACCAGGCCTGCCATCGGCGGCAACATCATGGCGACAATCAGGACGGCCGACCGCCGGCCCCAGATGGCTACGGTACGTCCCAGATCGACGCGGCCATTGGCACCGGATCCCCTCCGGAAGGGCACGATATTCCGGATCGTCCCAAACTCGACGGCACAGCCACGAGTCCGCGTAATCGGATACCGCACCGACAGCGAAGGCACCGGCGACATCGAAGAAGCCGAGGTCGTGGTTTCCGGCGGAAAGGGGCTCATGAAGGCTGAGAATTTCTCCCTGGTTCGGGAGCTGGCAGACCGTCTCGACGGGGCGGTTGGGGCCAGCCGGGACGCAGTCGACCGTGGCTGGATCGAGTACGCCCATCAGGTGGGGTTGAGCGGCAAGACCATCTCCCCCAGGCTGTACCTGTGTGCAGGCATCTCCGGTTCGATCCAGCACCTGGCGGGGATCAAGACCGCCGAGAATATAGTGGCGGTGAATATCGATCCCGACGCACCTATCCACTCCATCGCCGATTTCAGCATCGTGGGGGACCTGTTCGAGGTCCTGCCCCTCCTCAGCCGCCGATTGGCAGTGCGTCTGGAAAAGCGGGAAGAGACCACGGCTCCGAAGCAGGCACAGAGACCTGATCGTCGAGGCGGCACGACTCCTCCTGCGGTACATAGCCAGTCTAAACCTGCGAATACGATGGTTCTCGCCGCCAAGGCCGTCCATACCACTTACAATCCCGTCACGCCGGAAGCGATCCGCAGGCTCGAGGAGATCGTCGGACAAGAGAACGTTACCGTAGACGCCGAAAAACTCGAGAGTTACTCACACGACGAGACTCCTGCCGAGGAGTACGGTCACATGCCCGATGTGGTGATCACGCCGACCCGCACAGAGGAGGTGGCCGCGGTGGTCCGGCTGGCGAATGAGCTGCGTATCCCCGTCACTCCCCGGGGTGCGGGGAGCGGCCTTTCGGCGGGAGCGGTACCCGCGTTCGGCGGAATCGTGGTCTCCCTGGAGAAGATGAACCGGATCATCGAGATCGATGAGCAAAACATGACCATCGAGGCCGAAACCGGAATCATCACCAACGAGCTCGGCGCCGCCGCCGAGGAGCGTGGCCTCTACTACGCGGGATATCCGATGAGTCTGCAGACCTGCTTCCTGGGCGGAAACATCGCAGAAAACGCCGGCGGAGGCAAGGCGATCAAGTACGGCGTCACCGGCCGGTATGTCCTTGGAATGGAATTGGTGACACCAACCGGCGATATCGTCCGTCTGGGCGGCAAACTCTCCAAGGACGTCACCGGCTACGACCTTAAACAGCTGATCGTCGGATCCGAAGGCACTCTGGGAATCGTCACGTCGGCGATCATCAAGCTGATCGGGAAGCCGACCGTGAAGGCGGATTTACTCGTCCTATTCGAGTCTCCCGCGGCAGCCATCGGCATAGTCCCGACGATCATGACCCAGGGAATCGTCCCCACGAGCATCGAATTCATGGATCGGGTGTCGGTGGAGACCACCTGTCGATATCTCAACGAATCGCTTCCCTACGAGCAAGCCGGGGCGATGCTGTTGATCGAACTGGACGGGACCAGGCCGGAGCAGGTGGAGGCCGATCTGGTCACTATCGGCGAACTCTGCCGGAACAAGGGGGCACAGGAGGTGTACGTAGCGGAGGACGCTAACACCCAGGAGCGGATCTGGAACGTCCGCCGCAACATCGCCGAGGCATTCAAGGTGGCCGGCCCGGTACAGAGCCTCGAAGACATCGTGGTGCCGCCTGCTGCGATCCCGGAGATCATCCCGGAGCTGGAACGGCTGAGCGCGAAATACCAGATGCGAATTCCCTGTTACGGACATGCAGGAGACGGCAATCTCCACGCGACGCTGGTAAAAGACCAGGAGATGACCATGGAGGAATGGCACCATAACGAGAAATCGGCACTGCGGGAGCTGTATGCGATCGTGAAGAAACTCGGAGGAAAAATAAGCGGCGAGCACGGCATCGGGCTCAAGCGGAAGTCATACTACATCGAATCCGTGAACCCGGTAGAGTTGCGGCTCATGCAGGGAATCAAGCGGGCCTGGGACCCGAACAACATCATGAACCCCGGAAAGATCTTCGACCTGGACTCGAGGGAACACGGTGGAGATGGTCGGGGGATCGAAACATGAACCGCCGTCAGAAACAAGCTCGGGAGACCAGGAAGATAATATTGGATAACGCCCTGGAACTCTTCAGAGAGAAAGGATTCGAACACGTCACCGTCGACCAGATCACCCGAAGGGCTGCCGTAGCCAAAGGCAGCTTCTATTACGAAAATGCGTCGTATAGCCTGCGGCCATTTTCATCGTATCGGGTGCCGCCGCGCGGCATGAGGATCTTTTCTGCGATATCGACTTCGTACCTCGTCGACGCCAGAGAAAAGGGCAACAATAAGGAGAAATGTGGCACATTGATCAATCGTATCGAACACAGAGTTAGAGCGAAATTCCCTGCCGTAGTGCTTCCCTCACCAGATCGGTAGGCACCGGCGGTGAGCGGTGCCCCTCCCGGCCGGTGACACCGGTGGAGCAGAAGATCGCGTTCAGTACGGCTTCTTCTGTGGCTTCTACCGCGGCCTCATACAGCGGATTGATGTGGGTATCGGAGATGAATCGCATGGTCAGATGCCGGCTCTTGCCGCGTTCACGCCGAAGCTGGCGGTTCCCGGTAGAGAAGGCGATGACGATTTCTCCACTGGTAGACGCCGCATACGAACCGACCCGTCCGAGTCCCAAAGCCGCGCGTTTGGCGATCCTGGAGAGTTGGCTGGAAAGGAGGGGAGCATCGGTGGCCAATACCACGATGACAGATCCGTAGGAATACTCCCTGCGCCCTTCCAGAGGCATCCTGGGATCGAGGTACTTGCCCACCTTCGCTCCCTCGACGGTAAGGTTTCGCATCTTGCCGAAGTTGGAGAGGCCGAGAACTCCGAGCGTATATCCGCCGTCTTCACCGGGGAGAATACGGCTGGAGGAGCCGATCCCTCCCGAGAAATCGAAGGTTGTCATGCCCGTACCCGCCCCTATCGACCCCTGCTCAACGGCACCGCCCTTCGCGGACTCGACGGCGGCCTGCACATCACCCCTCGTGACCGCTCGATACCCCGCGTCATTGAGAAATGAATCGTCGGTCTCACCGACAACCGGCAGCACCACGTCGGTCTCCACTCCCAATCGGTATTTCTCCGACATGTAGTCCACCACACCGGCGTGTACTTCACCCACCGAGAGCGTGTTGGTCAGCATGATAGGGGTCTCCAGCCAGCCCCACTCGAGCACCTGGGTAAGGCCCATCATCTCCCCGATACCGTTCAGCACGAAACCTCCGGCCACCAGGTGTTTGTCGAAGATATTTCCCGTGGCCGGGAGCACGGCGGTCACGCCGGTGCGTATGCAATGAACCGTACCGGACGAATCGTATTCATCTCGAATGTGCGTGACATGACCGACCCGCACACCTGCGACATCTGTGATCGCGTTGTACGGTCCGGGGGAAAAACGGCCGATCTCCACTCCCAAATCCCGAATTCCGGACCTGGATTCACTATTCCGATTCCGCATGTATCGATGGTACGGCTTGCAAGAAGAGTCTGTCAACGTATATGCGTGACATCGGATCGTGCCGAAAAAATTACCTTGACCAACGGAAGGGACATGATATCATCCAAAGTATCTCATCTTCGTTGATCGTCGTGGACGACGAGGATATCTCACGAGAGGGGTCGGTAAACCTGATCGACTGGAACTCGGTAGGATTCCAGGTGGTTGCATCGTTTTCGGACGGTGCGGACGCCCGGGACTTCCTCGAAGAGACTCCGGTGGACGTGGTCCTCACCGACATACGAATGACCGAGCTCTCCGGAATCGACCTCGCCGCATACCTGGATGAACACCATCCGGATACGAAGATCGTGTTGATCAGCGGGTTCCGCCGGTTCGACTATGTCAAGCAGGCCATCCGTTACCGTGTGTACCATTACCTGCTGAAACTATTCCCCCTGCAGGAGATCGACGAGTTATTTGCCCGAATATAGGGGGAACTGGACGGCTAAAAACTGGAAGAACTGCTCTATAAATACCGCCACAAAAAAATTTGACGGCAACGGCAAGCTTGTGTGGTCACACGTACGTGGTGCCTACCGCGAGGACCGCATACTTCTGGCGACTGGTACAAGAAAGAGATCATCGACCCGGAATTCCTGCTGAACATCAAGGGCCCCGACGGGACCGGAAAATCCACCGCTTGGAGCCGGCCGTCCTTCGGGACCAAGCCAAAGATCCGACGCAACACCTCGGATGAGAAGACCATCAAAATCCTTCAGATTCTACAGAAGGTGCATACCACACCAGAACTGTTCCTTTTCAACTTCTACGGCAAGGAGGGCGAACACCGGCACTAGAATGTCACCCGACCAAACATCCTCTGGATCTGCACCGACCAGCAGCGCTACGACACCATTGGGGCCGTCAACAACCCGTACATCACCACACCGAACCTTGACAGATTGTGCGCCGAAGGGGTTGCCTTCAACCGGGCCTACAGCCAGAGTCCCATCTGCAGCCCCTCCCGGGCCGGCTTCCTCACCGGACTCTATCCCGGCTATGAGGGGGTCAGCCGGAACGGCCTGGAACATTTCCCCGAGAAGCCCCATGTGAAACTCATCACCAAGCGGCTGACGGACGCAGGCTACGACTGCGGCCTCTCAGGCAAGCTCCACATCGCCTCAGCCTGGAACGGCCGGGAAGCCCGGGTGGACGACGGGTACCGGGTTTATCACTACAGCAACTCGGCCACCCAGGGGGTGTTCCAGAACGCCAACGACTACGTCGAATGGCTCCGGGAAATGGGCAAGCTGGACCAGGTGATGGACACCTCCAACTTCAATCCCCAACGAAACACGGGTACAAAGTATCGGGAGAACATCCCGG
>CAZAKE010000033.1:2058-11778 GCA_964485495.1 uncultured Spirochaetales bacterium | reverse complement strand
TCCAACTTCAATCCCCAACGAAACACGGGTACAAAGTATCGGGAGAACATCCCGGCAGAACACCGCTACGATCCCGATGCGATCCCCACGCCCCTCTGGTCGGAGAGCGATCTCGAGGTGCAGGAGAGACTCTCGGACGCCATGTTCCAGGGAAAGCCGACCAAACCGGGTCCGTCACAACGACGCAACAAGGCCAACTACTTCGGCATGATAGAACTCATCGACGAGAATGTTGGCAGGTTGCTGGAGGTGCTCGAGGAAACCGGGCAGCGTAACAACACGATCATCATCTATACCAGCGATCATGGAGAGATGCTCGGGGATCACGGACTCAACGGGAAGGGGTGCCGCTTCTATGAGGGCGCCGTCCGCGTACCGCTCATCATCTCCCGGCCGGACCATTACGTGGAGGGAGTGATCGCCCAAGGACTCACCGAACTCACCGACTTGGTTCCCACCATCGAGGCCGAGACCGGGTTAGAGCCTGCGAAGACCCACGGCCGTTCCTTGGTACCCATTCTCACAGGCAAAGCCAATCCCGGAAAGAACCACGAGTTCGTCCGATGTGAATACTACGACACCCTGGACATGCAGGCACCTCACGGCACGGGCCACGAAGAGACCTGGGCTACCATGTACCGGGACGACCGGTGGAAGCTGGTCACCTACCACGGGCTGGAGTACGGGGAGCTCTACGACCTGGACGCCGACCCGGAGGAGTTTCACAACCTATGGAAAGAAGAGACGGTACGTGATATCAAGTACGATCTCATGAAGAGGAGTTTCGATGCTACGGTACGGACCATCGATATCGGACCGCCGTTGATCGGCAGGTATTCGCGCATACAGCAACAGCATACAGACAGAAGGAGAAACAGACATGAACCGACCGAATATCATACTCATCGACGCCCACGATGTGGGAGACTGGCTTGGGTGTTACGGCCGGAACTACGTATCGAGCCAAAATATCGACAGGCTGACCTCGGAGGGGGTCATCTTCGACCGCAATATCGCGGTGTGCCCCATCTGCGGACCGAGCAGGCTGGGCTTTTCCACCGGCAGGTTTCCCCACAGCATGAACGTGTACGGAAATACAAACTACGAGCCGAAGAACACGAACGCTGGAACGGTTGGAGAACCGGTTCCCATGGCCCTGGCGCTCCGTGAATCGGGATACAGGACGCTTCTCTGCGGCGGCTGGAAGACCAACGGCACGCCGGCCTGGGCCGGATACGAGACCCGCACCGCCTTCGGCCCCGATTCCGAAAAGGTTGCGGATGCCTTCGATGATCCGGTCATCGCCGGGAGCGTATCAGCCGGCGGTTCCCGAGAAGGCTCCGACGATGATTCAGACAACCACAACCCCTTCTTCGCACACTTCTCCTTCAACCACTGTCATAGACCCTTCGGCCAGGAGTTCGATCCCGGAATTGCGGAAAAGGTCGTAGTTCCCGCTACCCTCCCGGATACCCCCACGGTCAGGAAGGATATAGCTACACTTTGCCAAAATGTGAAGGAGCTGGATGAGGGAGTCGGCCGGATTCTCGACGCAATCGACCGTCGCGGACTCACCGAAAATACCGCCGTCATTTTCATCACCGACCACGGCGCCGCCCTGGCCATGGCCAAGCACACCCTCTACGATCCCGGGCTGCGGACCGCCCTGATCATGCGCTACCCCGGAGTCTTCGAAGCAGGAATCCGCAGGAGCGAGCTCCTCAGCAACCTCGACTTCTACCCCACCCTCCTGGAACTGGCCGGCATCGATCCTCCGGCGGGACCGTCACCGGGACGCGAGGACGAAGAGACGGAATATTCGGAAATGGCCATCCACGGACGGAGTTTCCTGCCGTTGTTGAAGACCGAGTCGGAATCACGGACGGCCGGATACGTTCCTCGGAAGACGGTGATCGCTTCATTCACCTACGGCCAGCGGAGCGGCATGCAGTACTACACGCCCAAACGATCCATCCGCACAGAGAAATACAAGCTGATAAGGAACTACACCGAGGATCCGACCTACCTCGACGGCGGCTGGGTCGGCAGGCAGGCCTTTGAGAGGGAGGTAATCGAGAATTGGCCGCGGTTCGGGACGCCCTCGCCGAAGTTCGAACTGTATGACCTGGAATCGGACCCGTGGGAGACAGAAAACCTGGCGGATAAACCAGATTTCGAAAAAGTTCGGGACGAGTTGAGTGTCGATCTCGAATACGTGCTCAGGGAAACCGGCGACGAGATACACACAAGCGAAGACTGCACGGTAGGCAACAAGAAAGCCTCTCCAGTAATCCAACAGTGGGTCAGGCCGGAAAACTCAGACGGTTATGTTATGAAATATGATTATTTTATCGAGACAAAGGAGCGGCCCTTCACGGAAGGAAAAACTTGACAGCTCGCTGAACCGGGTCATACAATGGACACATGGTGAAAAAGACGGCTGACATCGCGGAAAACCAGATCCAGTTCATCCGAAATTTCGCGGGAATCGGCATACTCCTATTGTGCTCGGTTGGCATCGTGCGCCTCCTGGCGCAGGCCGCCGGACTCTCGCACAGCTTCATACCCACGAAGGGATTCGATCGACTCGATCACTTCGAGTTGTGGACATATGTGGGGTGGGCCGGGACGATCCTCTGGATGTATGCATCGCCTGCCACGGAGATCGACAGCGGTAATCGGGCCGACACCGGTACCATGATCCTACTCGATATCACCGCATCCATGCTGCTGACGATCATCGGGCGTCCAAACTTCGGTATCCTGCCAATGTTCTTCATACTCTCCCTCATGCTCGTACCGCTACTAAATGACGGGAAGCCTGTCATCACCGCCATGCTTCTCTCGACCATCGGACATGCCACGGCCATAATCATTCGAGGACTCGCCCATCTGCCCATCATCTATATCAGCATCGGCGGCATGATGATCGTGTTCACGATTATCGCCCGTACCGGAATCAGGGACTGGCGAAAACAGTCGACGTTGTTCGAACAGGCCCAATGGGCGGCCGAGGAGCTCTCCCGCAGCAATACGAAGCTGCGAGAGAGCATGAATTGGCGGGAGATAAACTCACGCAGCATGGAACGGATTCGGGTGGCCCGGGAGGTGCACGATACGGTGGGACACACCCTCACCACCGTCCTCTTTCAAATCAGCGCGGTCAAGGCCATCAGCGCCGAACACCCCGAAGATGCCGCGAAGCGCCTGGATACCATCGAGGAGATGGTACGATCCTCACTCCAGGAGGTGCGCCGGGAGGTTTCGAACCTGCGGGACGAGGCCGAATGGAGAAACTCGTCGATACGGAGGGAGAGCCCCGGGTAGAACTGCATACCACAGGCGAACCGAGTGCCGAAGCATCACCTCATGGGAATGCAACCGCCGCCACTGATAAGGCGCCGAACGAGAGAAGACTCAAGATCACCGGTACAGTACCGGAAGAGATGGTTGACCTAACCAAGCGAGAGCAGGAGATCTACCGGCTGATGGTGCAGGGTTTAACGAACGGGGATATCGCCTCGGAACTCAACATCAGAGATAAGACCGTCCGCAACCATGTCCACAGGATCTACGATATCATCGGCGTCCATAATCGGACTCAGGCGGTACTGTGGGGTATGGAACATGGTATCGGATAATACAGACCTTCCTTTCGACCTTGTTTTCACAGAACCGGGACATTCGGCCTATGTTCTCACTGCTCACACTTTTTAATCTACACTTTTTTCAATACATCCGGGACTTCGAAACCAATACCAATACGATATCATAGGCTACACTCTGATCAGTTCTTTATAAAGAATGATTACGGGAGGTACTTTCCATGGGAAGAGAGTTGCATTGCGATGTTTTGATTGTAGGCGGTAGTCTGGGTGGAACAGCTGCCGCACTCGCAGTTGCAGAATCAGGCCGAAGGGTGATCTTGACAGAGGAGACGGGGTGGCTCGGAGGACAGGCAACGACCCAGGGAGTTCCTCTGGATGAACATCCCTGGATCGAACGATACGGATCATCGGAAGGATACAGGCGGTTCCGGCAAGAGATTCGGAAATATTACCGCAATAATTACCCACTTTCAGAAGCAGCCCGCAAAGATCCATGCTTCAATCCGGGTGCAGGATGGGTGAGTGCTCTCTGTTTCGAGCCTAGAGTGGGAATTGCCGAAGCAATTCCAAATGTAGCAGTAACTACATTTGGAATTGCATGATCGCTCTGTAAATACTGCCTTTTCGTGGCGATTCGACGAGGTACGAAGTCGATATCGCAGAAAAGGGACTGATGTACGACTCCCTTTCTACTTACTTTTCGAACTACTGCAACCGCCGCAACCCGCTTGTGCCCCACTACCCTCACCGGTATAATTCCCGATCGGCCATCGGGGTCGACCTAAGATACCAACAGCCTGATAGGAGGATGTATGCGCAAGGAACTCAAGGTGGGAGTCATCGGCCTCGGAATGGGCCGCAATCACGTGAAGAGCTTTCAGACCCATACCGGGGCCGAGGTGACGGCCGTCTGCGATGTCGACGCTGAATTGTTGCAGACTCGGGGGGACGAATACGGCGTCGCGAATCGGTACACCGATGCCGGCGAGATGTTCGCCAAGGAGGGGTTGGATGCGGTATCCATCGCCGTGCCCAACGCCTATCATGCCCCGCTGGCCATTCAGGCACTGGAGGCAGGTCTGCACGTCTTGTGCGAGAAGCCCATGGCGATGACGGTGGCGGAGGCCGAGAAGATGCAGGCGGCGGCGGAGAAGGCCGCCAAGAACCTGATGATCAACTTCTCCTACCGCTTCAGCGAGATGAGTTTCGCGCTGAAGGAGCAGGTGGACGCAGGCGTGATCGGAGAGATCTATTTCGGCCGATCGGTTTGGCATCGCCGGAGGGGTATGCCCAAGTTCGGCGGCTGGTTCGGCATCAAGGAGCTGGCCGGCGGTGGACCGCTGATCGATCTCGGGGTCCATCGACTGGACCTGGCGCTGTGGCTGATGGGGTATCCGGAGCCGGTGTCCGTGAGTGGGTCGGCGTACAACGTCATCGCCAAGCGCAAGGCCGCCGAGGAGAAGAAGAAGTTCGACGTCGAGGACCTGGCCTGCGGCATCATCAAGTTCGCCAACGGCGCCACCCTCATCCTCGAGGCCAGCTGGGCCCTGAACATCAACGAGAACGAACACATGATCACGAGCCTCTACGGCGACAAGGGCGGCCTGGTGCAGCGCAACCTGGAGGGCACCTACAAGTTCGAAGCCGAGGTCTACACCGAAGAGGGCAGCGGCCTGTACACCAAGAGACTCGACAGAACCGAAAAGCCGGTGCGTCCCTCGTACCACGAATTCCTGGACAGCATCATCGAAGGCCGCAACCCCATCGGCACCGGCGAAGAGGGGATCAAGGTGATGAAGATCCTCGAAGGGATCTACAGAAGCGCCGAATCCGGAAAAGAGGTACGGTATTAGTCGCTTGAATAGAAACAGAAGATCACGCGGCAATAGGCCGTTATACTTACTTCAACACAATAGATAGAAGGAGAACAGACAGATGTCAGACAAGATCAGAGTAACCGTATGGAACGAGTATCTGCACGAGAAGGAGAGCGAGGAGATCGGAAAGGTCTATCCCGACGGCATCCACGGAGCAATCGCGAGCTTCCTCTCCAAGGAGGCCGACATGGCGGTCCGGACCGCCACCCTGGAAGAGCCGGAGCACGGATTGCCGCAGGAGGTGGTTGACTCCACCGATGTCATGCTGTGGTGGGGGCACAAGGCCCACGCCAGGGTCGAGGACGCCATCGTAGACCGGGTCCAGAAGCGGGTACTGGAGGGGATGGGCCTGATCTGCCTGCACTCCGCTCATTTCTCGAAGATCTTCAGGCGCATGATGGGCACCAACTGCTCCCTGAAATGGCGCGAGGCGGCCGAGAAGCACCGACTGTGGAACATCGAGCCAAGCCATCCCATCACCCAGGGAATCGGAGAGCACTTCGAGCTGCCCCACGTGGAGATGTACGGCGAACGCTTCGACATCCCCCACCCGGATGAGATCGTCTTCCTCTCGTGGTTCCAGGGCGGTGAGGTATTCCGCAGCGGTTGCACCTGGCGCAGGGGACACGGCCGGATCTTCTACTTCCAGCCCGGTCACGAGACCTTCCCGATCTACTTCGACGCCAACGTGCAGACCGTGATCCGAAACGCCGTACGCTGGGCCAAGCCGCGGATCTTCAGCACCGACGCATGCCCCAACGTGAAGCCGCTGGAGAAGCTGCCGGAAGCGTGACCTGAGCGAAATTGGGAACAACTAAGTTCGGAATCCCCGAAAATCCGAATCGGAAAACCCTCGACGCCGGCCTGGTACTGCGAGCCCTCGAGGAGTGCCGGGAGTTCTATCCCGACGTGGGGTTCGACCGGTTCTCGGGACGGCTCTTCGCCGCCCTCTTCTCACATCGCAACGGCTTCCTGTATCAGAATTATTAGACCGCTCCGCGGAGGGCCTTGGCCAGCTCCTCTACACTCCGTTCGTGGAGATGCGGGACGCCGTCGGGGGTGATGCGGATGAGCCCGAGATCGTACTTGGCACTGTGGATTGTCTCATATAAGAGAAGTCCATGGATTCGGGAGTCATCACGGACAGCCTCGAAGAACTCCGGGTGCATGTCGGCACCCTGCTGGATGTAGCAGTGGACCCAGACCGGCTTCCCCGTCTCCTTCCCCCGGGTCTTGATACCGTCGGCTACTTCCGAATCGTAGCGGCCGAAGTTGTAGTCCTTGATAGAGATCTCGTCCGCCAGGTCCACCGCCCTCTCCCAGTCGACGACGATCTTGGGCATGGCCCACCATCCGGCATGGCCGTGGTCGCTGCGGAGTTGCGGCTTCTCCTGACCGTCACGAAGGTGGAGCTGGAGCTTCCGTCCCGCCCCGTGCAGCCTCTTGGCGGCTTCCTCCAGGAACTCCAGGAAAAACCCGCCCCGCAGCCGCATCAGTTTCATGGGGTCGGCCTCCTCCGAGAGGATGTCGATGCCGTATTGCTTTCGGTAGGCCTCGACCAGCGGGGGATTGTACCCGTAGCAGGCCCAATCGCCGATCATACCCGAATGGTTCTGCAGCCGGATGTCCACGCCGTCGACCCCCATGGCGATGAGCTTGTCGATCTGGTCGAGCCAGTACTCCCGTACCTCCGGGTAGGCCTCGCAGTGGGTTCCCTTCATGTAGGAATACTTGCCCCGGGCGATGCCATAACAGCCGGACTCACGCCAGCCGGATCCCCACATCCCCGATCCGTGCCAGTCGAACTCGAACCCGAGTTCCCGGAAATCCCGGCCGGCCCCACCGCCGCCCTTCTCGTCGCCGGAACGTAGGACCCTTCGAACGGCATCGGTACAGGTTACGGGAATGTCTCCGAGATCGCCCTTTACGGTGATCATCGAGAAGGGGTTGGTGCGGAGGGGTGATTTTCTGTCGGGGAACTCTACCGCCAGATAGGATACATCCGCCGACAGCGAGAGACCGTCGATAGTCACCACACGGCAGCGGGAGGGATCCGCAGAGAGAGGAAACCCGTTGGCGTCGTACAGGGTACGGGACTCGAGCCGCTCGGAAACCTCGAACGTGCCCTCATAGGGACGGTATGTACCGTTGTCGGAGCTGATCCAGAGGCGCACCTCCTCGAGCGGCGATTCGGCGACGACCGAATCTTGTTGGGCCGGGAAAACCTTGATCTCCCATCCTTCTGCGGTCTCCTCGATCCGCTCCAGCGAGAAGACGATCTCGATGGAACGGATCGGCTGAGCGACGAGGCGCTCGTAGTCGGGGATCGGTTTCCGGCTGACCCGCATCTCAGGGTGCTCCTCCAGGAACACGTCGTATCCGACCCCGAGGCCTCCGATCTGATCGAAGCAGATCCTGGGAACCGGAGGCTGTCCACCGGCCGGGAGGGTGATGCCCGATCCACCCTCATAGGGCTTCATCACCGCGAATACCTCCATGCCGGCCCTATGCGCCGCATGCACCGACTCAAACACCGGGTCACCGCCGTGGATGATGGAGTCGAGTCCATAGTGGGAGTATGGATTATGAGGTCCGGCGATCTGCAGAAACTCACCGCTGAACCACACGTAGCCCGGCGGGGGAGCGACCACGTAATAGCGTCCAAACCCCAACAAAGATAGGAGTTCGGCACGCCGTAGGTGTGTCCGCGGCCGGTGCGGCCCATGACACATGTCCGGCCACAGATCGGTCACCGGGGCCACATCCATGGGGACCTCTTCCAGCAGGTCCCGCACCTCATCGATCAGATCTTTCATTTAGCCTCCTACTACACCCCGAGCCGTGCGGATCCCGGCAGGTCCGGTTCCCACGATTATCACGTCGCATCTATCCATGTCCGTCTCGTCCATATTGAATATCACACACCGGACGAAAGGATAAACCGAATCGCAGGCAAGGGGAACAGCCTACCCCTGCACAAAGATACTCGATCCGGTATAAGATGCCTCTTTGTGAGCCGCGGTACTCGGCCGGAACCTACGGCGAGTCACCCGGAGTTCCCCGACACCTTTCACGAATAGATCGAGGAGAATCGTTTTGAAGATACATATAATCGCCTGCGGCGTGTTACGCCCGGACCTGGATACTGTGGCGGAAACCCTTTCCCACACCATCACGAGGGAGTACCTGGAAGGCGGGCTCCATTCCGAACCGGGAAAACTCAGAACCACTCTGCAGGAGGCTATCGATCGAGTCTCTTCCAAGAACCCGGACGATCAGCCCGACTATATCGCGGTCGGATACGGCATCTGTGGCCGCGGTGCCGTGGGGATCAAGGCACGATCTGTCCCCCTCCTGATCCCGAAGGCCCACGACTGTATCGCCCTGTTCCTTGGCTCGGACGAGGCATACCGCAGGGAGTTCTCGCAATGCCCCGGCACCTACTACATCTCGCCGGGGTGGTACGAAGAGAAGATCCAACCTCGCGGATCGAACCGTCCCGAAATCGACCTGGACACTGCGGACCGAGAGGTCGGTTCGGCCTCGGGTAAGACAATGAAAGGACCGGGCGGAGAACGCTCCGACCGCGGCAGACCTGGTCAACAGGCGGATTACAACGAGCTGGTCTCTAAATACGGGAACGAGAACGCCGACGCGATCCTGGATTTTCTCGGCAGCTGGAAACGCAACTACAAGCGGGCGGCTTTCATCGACACCGGCGGCGAATCGGAGAAGTACGAGAAGCACGCCCAGGCGTTGGCCGACGAGTTCGGCTGGCGCTACGAGCGGCTCCAGGGCAGCCGCACCCTCCTCGAGAAGCTGCTGGAACCGGATGCCGGACACGAGGAGATCCTGCGGGTTCCTCCCGGCCACACCACGGTCCTCGACGCCATCAGCGGTACCATGTCCTCGGTTCCGGAAAATTCGAGAGTCTCTCCCGGGAAGCAGATCGGATCGAGCAGTTCGAACAAAGAACACGGACCTAACGCCGGTTCTCGCCGCGATACGGATATCCGACCCGGCTCGAGTTCCCACGACCGCATGCCGGCAAAAGTCCATCCCTCCTCATCCTCGCCACAGCCGTCAACACAGCCGAAACCATCACCGGCAGGCGTTGACGAACCGGTAAACGAGTACACCCGTCTGGGGCTGGGTATCGACGCCGGCGGCACCTATACCGATGCGGTCCTCTACAACTTCGCCACCAAGCGGGTACTCGCCACGGGTAAAGCCCT
>CAZAKE010000033.1:0-1958 GCA_964485495.1 uncultured Spirochaetales bacterium | reverse complement strand
GTCCTCTACAACTTCGCCACCAAGCGGGTACTCGCCACGGGTAAAGCCCTCACCACCAAGTGGGACTACGCCGTAGGGATACGGGACGCCATCGACACGCTGATCGGCCGTATCGACACCGATAGCACTCCTGAAACGGCCGGGATTCTGGATAAGATCCGGCTGGTGGCGGTCTCGACCACCTTGGCAACCAATGCTATCGTCGAAGGCAACGGCCAACCGGTAGGCCTGATTCTCATGCCCTCTACCTTCATGCACACCGGTGAGATCGGTCACGCCACCGTGTCTGTGGTGAAGGGCCGAATCGACATCAACGGCGCGGAACTGGAACCGGTGGATCCGGAGGAGATTCGCAAGGTGGTACGCAGCATGGCCGAAAGCGACGGGATAAGGGCCTTTGCGGTGTCCGGCTATGCCGGTTCGGTAAACCCGACTCACGAGCGTATCGTCAAGGAGATCGTCCAGGACGAAACCGGGCTGGACGTATGTCTGGGTTCGGAACTCTCGGACCTGCTGGATTTCACCGTGAGGGCCAACACGGCGGTGCTCAACGCCAGCATCATCCCGCTCCTCGAGCAGTTCCTGGCGGACATCGAATCGTCCCTGAAGGCCCGGAGCATAACCGCACCGATCATGGTCGTCAAGGGAGACGGTTCACTCATGGGTGTCGAGTACGCCGAGAAGCACCCCATCGAGACGATCCTCTCAGGTCCCGCCGCCAGCGTGGCCGGCGCGAACTACCTGACCGAGGAGCCCCGGTCGGTAGTGGTCGACGTAGGTGGCACTACTTCGGATATCGGCAGGGTGGAACATGGGCGGATCGAAGTGTGCGGCAGCGGCGCTAAGGTTGGAAGCTGGCGGACCCACGTACGAGCCCTGGACATGCAGACCATCGGCTTGGGCGGCGACAGCGAGATCGTCCTGGATCGACTCGACCTGCTGGTGGGTCCGCGCCGGATTGCGCCCGTGTGCTGGCTCGCGGCACGGGCCGACGTCGGCCCTGCCCTGGACTACCTGACCGACGGACCGGAGGACTTCGAACTCACCACCAGGCCGATGCAGATCCTGATGCTGACCGGCAAGAATCCTCCTTTCGATCCCTCGCAGTACGAGAAGGCGATCATAGATGCCTTGAAATCGAGGCCCTACTCGATGGCGGAGCTTTCTCGCGTGCTGGGACTCGGCCACTGGTCGCTGCTGCGACTCCGACGCCTCGAGGCGGAATATGTGGTGCAACGCTGCGGCCTTACCCCCACCGACGTGCTCCACGATTCGGGTGCTCTCTCCCTGTGGGACCCCGAGGCGTCATCCAGGGCGGCCGACCTCTTTCGGAAGATCGCGGATCTTCCGGGGACCGAACTCGAAGATACCGTCTTCGGAATCATCACCGACCGGATCAGCAGAGAGATCGTCATCGGCCAACTCGAACTCCAGGAATCCATCATCGGCTACCAAGGCGAAGCCGCCGACGTGTTGCTGGACAGCCTGATCGGCAAGTCCAATCCGAACCGGCTTACGGTGAGCGTGAGTCTACCCTACCCGGTCATCGGTCTCGGCGCCGCCGCATCCTACTTCCTTCCGGCCGTAGCCGACAGGCTGGGTACCCGACTTGAGATCCCCCTGTACGCCGAGGTCGCCAACGCCGTCGGCGCCATCACCAGCAAGGTCCAGGTGGAACGGACCGCCACCATCGTCCCCACCGATACCGGCGAATTCCTCATCCGCGGCCTCTCCGGCGGGCACGAGTTCCCCGACATGGATGATGCCTATGAGTACGCCGCGGCGGAACTGAGCCGGGAGGTACAGGCCATCGCCGCCGCCGCAGGCACTACCGAGCGGCACGTTGAGGTCGTCGTGGACGACCGCATTACCGCCACCGCCGAAGGCGCCGAACTCTTCCTGGAGCGGATCGTCCGGGCCTCGCTTTCGGGAGCAGCAGACGGGACCCCGGAGGTTTC
>CAZAKE010000032.1:33138-34596 GCA_964485495.1 uncultured Spirochaetales bacterium | reverse complement strand
CCGACGGCCGACACGAAAGAAATGCTGGTCTCGGCACGCACCGGAATGAAGGCATAGGTGATTCCCGTACCGATGCCCAGCCAGGGCACCACCGGGAGCCGCACATAGGCCTGCACATCCACCCCCACCCCCGGATTCATCAGATCGTATCCCGTCTCGACGGGGACCTGGACGCCGGAGTTGATGGTGAGGACCAGGGGGGCGCCGGCTCTCTGTCCAGGATCCTCTGCTCGCTTTCCTGTGGGACTCTCTATGCGACTCTCAGCGGGATTCACAGTAAGGTCGTCGGTGCTGTTGCCGACGGGTTCATCAGGGACGGTATTCTGTCCGGCTGCGGTCGCGGTTGTGCTCATGAAGAGGAGATACAGAAGCAATCCCACAAAGAGGAAAATTCCCCATCCCTGCTGCCGTACCACTCGACTTTCCATACATGTAAATATATACCCGATGAGCTTCGAATAACAACGTCGTGGAGACTATGTGCAACCACGACCTACGTGTTCTGTTTTCCCTCCAGGGTGTCGGTAATCTGAGCGGCAAGGGTTTCCGATTCGGGTATCTCGATCATCAGGCGTCCTCTTCAAGATACTGAACCACCTCTTCGATTCCCGAGTGGAGACTCGATAGCACCGGTTTCCCGGCGACCGCCTCCAACGCCTCTTCCACCCTGGCCATAGAAGCTTGGGCGAGGATGATGAGATCCACCCGGTCGGCCAACCCCTTCACGGTATCGATGATCATCCGGTCATGAGATTCGGTATCACCGGCTGCGACAGCGTCGAAGGCCCCCTCGGCCAGGCCACGGACTACCTCGATCTTCGAACCTTGCTCATGCGCCGTCCGTCGGAGGAAACGGATCGTGGGATCCAGAGTCGACCGCAGCGTGGCGATGACGCCGATGCGTCCACCGATCTCCGCGGCCCGGTGTATCATGGGGGAGTCGATCTTGAACATGGGGATATCCAGAGAGACATTGGCACGGTCCGCGATCTCACCGATAGAAGAACAGGTACATAGGACGGCATCGGCGTCGGAATTACCGGCTGCACGGAAATAGTTCAAGGTCCTGCGCTCGATTGCCGGGGTGATGGTACCGGCCCGGTTGATGTCGAAGATCAGCATGCTGTCGACGATATTGACGAGTTCCACATCCGGATTCAGATCCTCAAACATCTGCACGCACGGGTCGACGATTCCGGCGGCGGTATAGACTGCGGCTACGCGAGGAGTTTTCATTCATTACGCTCCGTTAATGGTTTGACTTTAATTCAGCTTGTAAATACTTTCATCCTCGCTTTCGCAGGCCCTGTACGATCAGAAGATCTTCAGGAAAACCATCGTGAGGCTTACGATCGTGAACCCGGCCGTTATAAAGGCGAACATCATGTTGAAACGCTTGTTCATGTCTTCGAATCGGGTATTCATGTCTTCGAATCGGGTATTCGTGTCTTCGAAACG
>CAZAKE010000032.1:22507-33038 GCA_964485495.1 uncultured Spirochaetales bacterium | reverse complement strand
CGTTTATTTACATCGTCGAAGCGTTTGTTCACATCTTCGAAACGCTTGTCCATGTTGTGCTGCATGGTCTCGAATCGGCGATCCATCGACTCAAACCGTTTGTCCACGGCCCGGAAACGCTCCTCCATGAGCTTGAATCCGTTGCGCATCTCCCGGGTTAAAGAGCGAATACTCCGATATATGCGCTCATTACTGCTTTCATGCGCATCCGTATGTACCAGATTTTGTGTGAGTAGCTCTACACATCGATGCAGCGATTTCGGGTTTTTCACCTCGACTGCATCTGTGAGTTCGTGCTCAAGCATTTCTGAGAGTTGATTCACGTTCATGCCTCCTCGAGTATACGTTCTTCACATCGATTTTTCAAGAAACTGGTGAAGAAACGGTCATTCGTCCGGCCCCTACTATAAGATAGCGCGGTTCGTTCATGGTGCTTCACGGTACGTATTGGTTGAACATGGCGCCACCCGCCTCACGGCACCTCTCGCTCCGAGTGGGCGATACCGCGACCCGCGGCTATGAGGTTCACCGCTCCGGGGCTGATGGTCCGGGTATTGCCGAGGGTATCCCGGTGGACGATCTCACCCTCGAGGAGGTAGGTGACCGTCGTCAGGTTGATAGGAGGATGGGGGATCACACCGGAATCATCTGTCGAATACCCCATACTATGTCCCTTTACCACCTCTCGTCAAATGTGGATGATAGATACGAAAAGAGGAGGAGACACTATGGCAGAAATTCGATCGGGAGATCCGGTATTCACTCGGGGCACACCGCTGGCTTCGGGGATCCCGTTAGGCGGACTGGGAACCGGCAGCGTCGAGATCATGGATACCGGCCGCTTCCACGATTGGGAGATCTTCAACAACTATCAATGGAGTGGAAACCGGGAGGAGCGGCGCCCGGAGATGTGGAGCGAGGATTCGTTCTTCGCGCTCAGGGTGAACGACGGAAAAGCGCCTTCCAGGGTGCGGCTCCTCTACCTGGAGGACGACCCCACCATGACGCTTTCTCCCAAACACGACCAGGCCTTCATCTATAACTTCCCGTTCCTGCGGAACATACTGGGAGTAGAATATGCCGGCCGTTACCCCTTCGCCCGGCTCAAGTACCATGACAACGGCCTGCCGGTGGAGACCGAGATGGAGGCTTTCTCTCCCTTCATACCGCACAACGCCAAGGACTCGGGACTCCCGCTGGCGTTCTTCCGGTTCACCCTGCGGAACACCGGAGAGACTCCCTGCGAAGCCTCCCTCATGTTCAGCCTGCGGAACTGCACCGGCTACGACAAGGAACAACTGCACCTGAGCCACTCGGTTGTCGAGAAGGATGATCGTCGCATGGTGCTCATGGGGGCCGAAGATATCGACCCAGACGGACGTACCACGGGAACCACCGCCGTGACGGTGCTCGGACCGCAGGACGAACTGAGCCACGTCGCCGCATGGACCGGCGGACGAGGCGGCACCGAGGGCAAGATGCAAGAGTGGGACGACGAACCGGACGAGAAGACCCAGTACAGTGACCTCAACGCCTTCTATCAGGTCTTCCGCCCCTTCCAGCAGGAGGGCAACCTGCCTTCAGGCGAAGAGTCCTGGTCCAGACGCATCCGAAGGCTCCATCCGACAGTCGAACCCGGCACGCTGCACGCCCCCATCCATCGAGTCGGGTGGGCCTGGAGCGGCGCGGTGGGCCGCAAGCTGTTGCTGCAACCCGGCGAAGAGGCGCAGGTGGTATTCGTGATGAGCTGGTTCTACCCCAACCACTACGACTTCAAGTATCGCGACGTCCGGCACGGTCACATGTACGAGAACTGGTTCACAGGCGCGGACGAAGCCGCGGAGTACGGCATCGCCAACTTCCAACGACTCTACGATTCGAGCCGTGCGTTCTCAGACGGACTCTACGAGGGTACCCTGCCCGACGTGTTCTCCGCCTCCCTGAACGCCCAGCTGACTACGCTGGCCAAGAGCACCTTCTGGACGAAGCAGGGCGACATGGCCCTGTGGGAGGGGCAGTCCTGCTGTCAGGCCATCACCGGCGGCCGCACCCCCTGGTCATCCCCGGCCCTCCTGTTTCTCTTCCCGGATATCTACCTCAACATGGTCAGGCCCATCGTCCAATCCAGTTCGGGCGAGGGCCCGAGGGAGATCGGGAACCCGCTGGTGGACCTTCGGATTCGAAGGCGTCAGGAGCAGCTCTGTCGTCGTGGGGACAAGACCGACCGGGTCCTCGCAGGACGGTTCGGAGAGCTCGGATACACCCGGGAGGACTTCGCTCCGCCTCGCAGGGGTTCAGAGGGCAGTGCCAAACTCCTGCTCTTCGAGAGTCAGTGGTCCGGAGACAGGGGGTTGCTGGAGGACCTCTGGCCGCTGGTGAAGGCGGAGATCGACCAGGCCATCGAAGATGATACCGACGGCGACGGCCTTCCGAGCGGTCTGTCGGGACTCACCTACGACCACTGGGTCGTGCCTGCCACCAACTGCTACAAGTGCACCATGTGGCTGGCGGACCTGCAGGCGGCGGTCAGGATCGCCGAAATCATGGGGGAGACGGATGCCGCTGGAAGATACCATGCGGTGTTGCAGAGGGGCATGGCGACCTTCGAGAAGATGCTGTGGAACGGCGAGTATTACAGCTTCTGTTACGATCCAAAGATCGACCGTACCGATCACGGCTGCATGGCCGACCAGGTCAGCGGGCAGCTCTTCACCCGACTCCTCGGCCTGGATTCGGTACACGACGGGGAACGGATCATCGCGGCGCTGCAGGCGGTACGAAAGTACAATCTGCTGGAGGAGGAGGGCCTGATCAACGGCGCCGACCCCGGAGGACGGAACGACTGGCGCTACTTCGCAGCCGGGGCGCCGGATGGTCACAACGAGGCCCGCGGCGGCCAGTGGCCCACCCCCTGGACCGGAACGGAATACTACGTGGCCGCGGTGATGGCGGCGGAAGGATTGTGGCGGGAGGCCATGGACGTCATCGAAAACGTCTACGAGCGGCACCTTCGGGCGGGAATGATCTACAATCACATCGAATGCGGCGAGCACTACTTCCGTGCTCTGGCCGTCTGGCCGATCCTCCCGGCGATCCAGGGGCTGGTGTATGACGGACTGGCGAAGACTCTCGAGTTCAATCCCAAGACAGGCGAAAACGAGTTCGAGAGTCTCTTCATCCTCCCGGGAGCATGGGGCCGCCTGAGCCGCAAGTCGGGTAATCATGAGAAAACCGGGAAAACCGACCAAACCAACGGTCCGATAGATACGGTCACCACCTGCATCAGAGTCGATTCGGGTGAACTGCCCCTTGCCGCAATTACGGTCGGAGTGCCCGGCGACACGGTGTCCCGCCTCGACGTCTCCATCGGCGGCGGCACGATCGCCGTAGAATGGCGTGTGTACGACGGCAAGTGCACAGTTATGCTGCCCGATTCCACCACCCTGCGGAACGGTGGAGAGTTGGTGATCGTTTCCGGGGTATGAGCCGCCGTAGTACTTCGGAGAAAACGGAACACGAGGCGTCAAGACCAAGGAACGGCGGCGAATCACCGAAATTCGGCTAAACGGCTGATTTTTTCATCATTCGGGGCCTTCGCGGGTCCCGGACTGCCGTTTTCATCTTGACGAGTACCACCGCATACCATATCATTTGACAACAAATTTCCAAGGAGGAGAAAATGAAAAAAATCGCATACGCGGTTCTCATCGCGTGTATCGCCTTCGGCTCCCTGTTTGCTGCCGGGCAGCAGATGGAAGAGGTCGAGTCTCTGGTGTACGCGACAACGGAGAAAATTTCCGACATGGATCCGGCCAACGCCTATGACTTCCATACATGGGAAATTTTCAGGAACATCAACGTCGGTCTGCTCCGCTACAAACCCGGAACCACCGAACTGATTCCCGGCCTGGCAACAGAGTATTCTGTAAACGACGCCGGCGATGTCTACACCTTCACCCTGCGTGAAGGGCTCAAGTTCAGCGACGGCACCCCCTTCGACGCCCAGGCGGTCAAGTGGTCCATCGACAGGGTCATCAGCCTCGGCGGAGATCCCTCCTGGCTGGTTACCGACTTCGTCGAGTCTGTAGACGTGGTTGACGCCACGACCGTACGGTTCAATCTGCCGAATCCGGTGGGATTCTTCCCGGACCTGGTCGCAACGGTGCCCTACTTCCCGGTCAATCCCAACAGTTATCCTGTAGACAGCTGGATCAACGATCCCTCCGAGTTGAAAAACGGCGTGATCTCCGGTCTCGGTCCCTACAAGGTCGTATCGTTCAAACGGGACGAAGAAGTGGTGCTGGAGTACAACACCGAGTTCTTCGGTGACATGCCGGAGATCGAACGGATCATCATCCGCTACTACGCCGACGCCACCACCATGCGGCTGGCCCTCGAAAAAGGCGAAGTCGACCTGGTGTACAAGGACCTGAACCCCTCCGACAAGAAGGACCTCTTGGGCATGAACAAATATGCCGCCTACGAGATCCCCAGTTCCTACATCCGATACCTGTGCTTCGAGACCTCGGAGAGCATGTTCAAGGATCCTCGGACCAGGCAGGCCGTCGGCGCCCTCATCGATCGGCAGGATATCATCGACAAGGTGTATCTCGGTCAGATGGAACCCCTCTACTCGATGGTTCCTAAGGGGATGAAGTGGCACTCCGACGACTTCAAGTCTGAACTCGGAGACGGAAACATCGAATTGGCGGAGAAGCTACTCGGTGACGCCGGATATTCGGCTTCAAAGCCCTTCGAAATGGAACTCTGGTACACGCCATCCCACTACGGCGACACCGAAGTGGACATGGCTGAGGTGCTGCGGGTACAGTTCGAGAAGACCGACCTGGTCAAGGTGACGGTGAAATCGGCCGAATGGTCCACCTACATCGACAACTGGGACACCAAGACCATGCCATCCTTCCTCTTAGGGTGGTATCCCGACTACATGGATCCGGACAACTATACGGCAGCCTTCGCCGGAACCAACGGTTCCGCGGGCATGGGAATCTACTTCTCCGACGCCGAGTACGACCAGTTGTTCAAGACCGAACAGTCCACCGCGGATCAGGACGTCCGTGCCGATGTGTTCGCGAAGATCCAGAAGATGTGGACCGAGGACTGTCCCACGGTTCCGATCTTCCAGGGCAAGCTCTACATCTTCGCCCAGCCGAACGTGAAGGGCGTCATCGTGGGTACCGACATGGTGCTCCATTACAACACGCTCTACTTCGAATAATTCGGCGAGATCAGCCATTCAATGCCGGCGGCCACATGGTCTCCGGCATCTACCGAAGGAACTACGGCTCTCTCCGGTTATGCGGAGAGGGCTTTTTATTGGAGACAAATGAAACGGCTCTTGAAGTACTTCACCATGCGGATCCTCCTCACCATCCCCATGTTGTTCATCCTGCTCACGCTGGTCTTCGTGGTGCTTCGCGTCATGCCGGGTGACCCGGTTAAGTCCATGCTCGGTGCACACGCCCCCCCCCACGTGATCGAGAAGAAGCGGGAGGAGTTGGGACTCAACAAGTCCATCACCCTCCAATACATCGAATATATCGGCCAACTGGCACGCTTCGATCTGGGCGATTCGATGATCCTGAAGCAGAAGGTGAGTCAGCCGATCAGGGAGAAGCTGCCGGCGACGCTGGAACTTACCCTGATGGGCATGCTTTTCACCTTCATGTTCGGCATCCCCCTGGGGGCCTTTTCGGCCAGCAAGCGCAGGTCGGCCCGAGATTTAGGAATACGGCTCTACGGCAACATTGTCTACTGTATACCGGTCTATTGGATGGGACTGATGCTTCAACTGGTCTTCGGGATTTGGCTGGGGTGGCTGCCTATCGCAGGGCGCACCGGCAGCCGTGTCCTTCCGTCGATGTTCGAACAGACCGGGTTCTACCTGATAGACACGCTTCTCAGCGGCAACTTCCGCGCATTCGGAGACGTATTTATCCACCTTCTGCTTCCGTCGATCACCCTGGGCATCGTCCTCTCGGGGGTGTTCGTGCGCCTGACGCGGGCGAATATGCTCGATGTCCTGAAGAGCGACTACATCCTTGCCGCCAGGGCACGGGGCATTCCGGAGCGAACGGTAGTCTACAATCACGCGCTGAAGAACGCATTCATCCCGATCCTGACGATGCTGGGTCTGCAGTTCGCCCTGCTCATGGCCAACGCCATTTTGACGGAGACAACCTTCTCCTGGCCCGGCATGGCCCGATTACTGGTGGAGCGTATCTATCTGCGTGACTACCCCACGGTACAGGGAATCATCGTCGTGTTCGCCCTGATGGTCAGCCTGATATCCCTGATCGTGGATATCCTATATTCGCTGATCGATCCGCGGGTCAAGTATTAGCAGGATTCTAGTAGCAAGGAGGAGCTTCGTGGAGTCAACCACACGTTTTTCACCGGCAAGTCTCATCGGGAAACCCTTAGGGCTCTTCATCGCGGCTCACAAGCGGTACGGCATGGAGTGGTGGCTGCTTATCACCGGCGCCGTCATCGTTCTATTCATCATCTACATGGCGATATTCCCTCATACCCTGGCACCCTTCGATCCTCAGGACCAGGAGGCCGGTCCGCAGCTCTCGCCGCCGTCGGCGGAGCACCCATTCGGCACGGACAATCTGAACCGAGACATCTACTCACGGCTGATACACGGCTCCCGCACCATCCTGGGGGTGGCCTTCGCGGCGGCCATCATCTCTTCCACCGTCGGGGTGACGTTGGGGCTTCTCTCCGGCTTCATCGGCGGGGCCCTGGATCGGGTGCTCTCGCTGGTGATGGACTCTATCTACTCCTTTCCGGGTCTCATCCTGGCCATCGCGTTCGCCGCCATGCTCGGGCCGGGTGTCGTCAACATCACCTTAGCGGTGGCGGTGATCTACATCCCGACCTACTTCCGTCTGGTCCGCGGACAGACCCTGAGTATTAAAGAAGAGATATATGTTGAAGCCGCCCGGGCCATCGGCGCCAAGCGGTGGACCATCATCGGGAAGTATATATTCCCCAACGTAATCGCGACGGTGGTGGTAATCTTCTCCCTCAACATAGCCGACGCCATCATGACCGAGGCCGCCCTCTCCTACATCGGGCTGGGGCTTCCCGCAGGCATCCCGGATTGGGGGATGGACCTCTCGATGGGGAAGAAATATCTCCCTTCAGGAACCTGGTGGATGGTGACCTTTCCCGGACTAATGATCATGTTGCTCGCCCTGGGCTTCACGCTCCTCGGTGAGGCGCTGGCGGAGATCTTGAATCCGCGGCTGCTGGAACGATAACATGACGAGTGAATCGATGACCGCCGACCCGACGAACACCACAGAACGCAACGACGCCAAGGAAAAGATTCTCGAGCTCAAGAATATCTCGATCGATTATCCGATCAATATTGGGACCGTTCAGGCGGTGCGTGATGTGGATATCGAGCTCCACCGGGGAGAGGTACTCGGGTTGGTGGGAGAGTCGGGGTGCGGCAAGTCCACACTGGGGCTGTCCATCCTCAACCTCCTCAGGCCGCCGGGGGTGATCACCGGTGGAGAGATCCTCTATCACGGCCGCGACCTACTACGCTTGTCGAAGCGCGCCATGCTGAAACTGCGCGGACAGAATATCGCCATGGTCTTCCAGAATCCGTTGACATCTTTGAATCCTCTCTTCCGGATCGACCGGCAGTTCCTCGAGACGATCCGCCGGCACGAACCCGGAATACCGAAGAAGGAGGCGCTCGAGCGGGTGGTGGCAATCCTCGACGCCCTGGGCGTCGAGACCAAGCGGATGTACGACTACCCGCATCAGCTCTCGGGCGGCATGCGGCAGCGGATCATGATCGGCCTCGGTCTGATCATGAACCCGGACGTCATCATCGCCGACGAGCCGACAACTTCGCTGGATGTGATCGTGGAGGCTGGGTTCATCGATCTCCTGAACAGGCTCCGCAAGGAGTTCCGGTTGGCGATCATCCTCATCACCCACAACTTGGGGATGGTGGCCGAAATCGCCGACCGGATCGCGGTGATGTATGCCGGTCGGATCGTCGAATCGGGAAACGCCGACACTATCTTCCACAACCCGCTGCATCCCTATACCTACGGCCTCATCAACTGCGTCCCCAACATCGCGGCGGACCAGGAGGAACTGGTCACCATGCCGGGAAGCCCGCCGGACCTGGTCTCGCCTCCTCCGGGATGCCCCTTCGCCGACCGCTGCCCCTACCGGATGGACCGATGCACGAACAAGGTCCCGCCGATAATGCGCAAATCCAAGGAGCGGGAGATCGCCTGCCTGCTGTACGAAACGACGGAGCGCAGCCCATGGCAGAACTGATACGCGTCGACCACCTCACTAAGGAGTTTTCGGTCTATACCTCCCTGCTCGATCTGCTTTTTGCCGGTGGGGAAAAACCCGTGGTGCATGCCGTCGACGACATCTCCTTCGACATCAGGAAGGGAGAGGTCCTGGGACTGGCCGGTGAGAGCGGTTCGGGGAAATCGACTACGGGCAGGATGCTCCTCAGGCTGATAGAACCTACTGCCGGTTCCGTCCTCTATCGTGGGCGAGACATGACCGCGTTTTCATCCGGTGAGATGGAGAGGATGCGGGAAAAGATCCAGATCGTGTTCCAGGATCCCAACTCATCCTTGAGTCCCCGGATGAGCGTCGGCAGGGCCATCGAGCATCCGCTGGAGATCCACCGGATCGGCACCAAGGAGGAGCGGAAGGAGCGGGTCATCGATCTCATGGAGAAGGTGGGCTTGAGTCCCGCGGAGTTCCTCTACCGGAAATATCCCCATCAGATCTCCGGCGGACAATCGCAGCGTGTGGTCTTGGCTCGGGCCCTGGTCACGAATCCGGAGTTCATCGTGGCCGACGAGCCCATCGCCATGGCCGACGTGTCGGTACGGGCCCTCATCTTGGAGCTCATGAAGAAGCTCAGGGCGGAGTTCGACCTCACCTATCTGTTTATAACCCACGACCTTGCCACGGCCAAGTACCTGTGCGACAGGATCGCGGTAATGTATCTGGGCCGGATCGTGGAGCTCGGTACCAAGGACGAGTTGTTCCGTCACGCCCATCATCCATACACGCGGGCACTCTTAGCGGCGGTCCCGGTGCCAGACCCGTCACAACGGCGGACCGAGGAGGTTGTGCGCGGCGAGATTCCCAGCGCCATCGATCCTCCGCCCGGATGCCACTTCCATCCCCGATGCCCCCACGCCATGCCGGAGTGCCGGGAGGGCCGCCCGCCCCTGAAGGAGATCTCTCCGAACCATCTCTCCGCGTGTATCTTGGATAGATCATAGACCTATCACGGTTTCCACAGATAGAACTCGACCCGTCGGTTCTTCCACTGATCATCACTCTCGGAGAAGGGAACCATCGGTTCCGTACCGCCCTTTCCGACTGCGGTGAGGCGTGCTCGGTCCAACCCCAGTTCGACCAGCGCCTCCAGCACCGCGTTGGCCCTGGCCTGTGAGAGGGGCATGAGTACGTCCCGCTGCTCGATGGGGCCCTTCACCGGATCGTCCCAGAACACGAAGCTCGTGTGTCCCTCGATCTGGATATGGTACTCCGGATAGCGTTCGAGCTTCCGGGCAAGTCGCCGCAGGATCCGCCGGTTGGCCTCGGACTTCTCGTTCTCCGGGCCGTAGAGGATCGCCTGGTCAGGCGGGAAGTGGATCTCGTGGGTGCGGATCCGGAAGGTCTTCTTTCCTATTTTATATGAGAACCCGGCGGTAACCTTGTAGACGTTGCCACCGACCACGGGAATCGAAACGCCCAGGTGAACCACGCCGCCGGGAAAGGGCTCCCAGCGCAAGCCGGGAATGATCTCATAGTGGAGCCCCCGGCTAAACCAGTACTCGAACACGTTCGCCACCTGCACCGACCAGTTGTCCGCCAGTACCAGCTGCGGCGAGACGGTCTGTCCGATCATGAAGGGTTTGTCCCTCCCGGGCTCGAGCCACTCCTTGCGGAACACGTACTTGAACTCGGTGGTGGCGTTGACGAGAAACTCCAGGTTGACCATGCGTGCAAACCGCAGCATGACGGCCAACCCGCCGGTGATCTCCTCTCCCTGCTCCGCGTTCACCGCCGCGACGCCGACCGCGTCCGGGTCCAGACCGTCGACGGGATAGGGGACGATCAGCGGTTCGCCGAAGAAGTGGGTGAACTTCCCGTACAGGATCAGGTTGCAGTCGTTCCAGAAGCTGAAGAGGCGTACCTTCAGGAACGGCTCGATGAAGGTGGGCCGCGGGTTGAAGATGTCGTCGTCCGTCAGGGTGATTCCCCGCTCCGAGTAATATTCGGTCAACAGGTCGGAGGTGCTCTTGATGCCGATGAAGTAGTTGAACCCTGCCTGTACGCCGAAGTCCACCCGCCGGAAGAGCCCGAACTGCATGCGGGGCACCAGGCCGATGTCCTTCACATATCCGTGTGTATACGCCGCGTCCAACCCCACCTCGAAGTTGAGATGAGGAAGCATGTGTCCATCCTCGGCAAAGATGAGCTGATAGGGAGTGGC
>CAZAKE010000032.1:8470-22407 GCA_964485495.1 uncultured Spirochaetales bacterium | reverse complement strand
CGACCCCGGTGACGACACTCATGTCCACCGAGCAGTTGCAGGTGAGGTCGGAGTCGTCGTCGGAGACCGTGGCCGTCACTTCGAAATCTCCGGAGCTGCTCATGCTGTAGGTTCCCGAACCGTAGAGTGAGGAGAGCGTCATGCTGGTCGGGTCGAGGCCGCTTCCAGGAGCCGACAGAGAGGCGCTCCCCGAGAAGGAGGAGTAGGCGTCGTCGTCGTCGTCGAGTTTGGTCATGGAGAGGGAGAGGGTGAAATCCGAACCAAGCAGCACCGGTTGGCCGGGACCGGAGAGCACGCACTCGAGGCTGGAGGGCTCCGAGGCGGAACCACCGCCGCCACCGTCCCCGCCGCCGCCGCCGCCGGCTTCGAGGCCGCCCAAACAGGCGACCTCCGGGTCCTGCGTCGCACTCACCACCGCCTCGATCTCGAACTCTCCGCTGCCGGTGACAGTGACGGAGGCGGTACCGTAGCCGTAGTAGGGATCGAAGGTGACGGTCTCGGGCGCGATACTCCAGCCGTCGGAGATGACGAGGTCCACCGTGCCGTCGAATTGACTGAACGTCGCGTCATTCTGATCGACGGCATAGACGTATAGATTGAAGGAATCTCCCGATGAAAGGATGTTGGGGATCCCCGAGACGGTGAAGTGATCTACCTCACGAATATTCGCCGTGAAGGGATCACTCGAACCGGTGAGTGTTTCGTCTTCGGAATCGGTCACCCGGATCACGTACTGCTCGCCGGGGACGATCTCGCCGACGATGGAGAAATTCGACACCGTGACGGCACCCTCCTCGAACGCAGGAGAGGACAACGGCAGAACACCCACCTGCGTTCCCCCGACCCGGACCATGCCGATGTTTACGACGCCTTCGTAGGTCGTGTCGACGAGACCTTCATCGTCCAACGCCGAAAGAGAGACGGTAAATGCCGTCTCGTCACCCAGATCACATACGGTCATGCCGGACAGATCCAACGTCGAAACCGAAAATCCGTCGGGGGCCTCACCGTGAACGAAGAGGAAATAATCCCGATCCACACGGCACGCGGATAGAATCAACAGACTGCCGAGGATGAGCAGGCAGGATATGGCCCAAGACAGCACCGAGTGAGTTGCATATTTCGCATGCCTCGCATGAAGAGACGGGACGGAGACTCCGCTACCGCCGATCGGTTTCGGTGAGCACTTGGTTTTGTCTGTCTCGACGGTCATCAGCGGTCCTGCGTATATGAAATCGATTCTCGGTATGTACCCACTATATCGCAGCCTTCCGTGGGCGACAAGGACTTTTTCAACATTTCACTTATTCCACGGACCCGCCGACAATGAAAGCGTGCGCATCCCCAGAGAAACCATACGTTCATACGGCTTTCTCGCGAAATGGCTGGCAATCTCCCTGACAGCCAGCCTCGTAGGAACCGGTATCGTGCGGCTGTTCTTCCTGCTGCAGGAGTGGAGTGCGGCCCTTCTCGCCGGGGTGGGAGTTCCTCTCGTGATATGGCCGGTCGTGGGTGCACTAATCACCGGCGGGATCGTCTACCGGATCAATCCGGCCGCGGCCGGCGAAGGAATTCCTGGGTATCTTGCGGGAATGAACGAACACTCGGCGAGGTTCCCGCTCGGTACGACGCTGATGAAATTCGCGGCTACCCTGGCTACCCTGACCACCTATGGGAACGGCGGCGTGGTGGGTCCGTTGGGACGTGTTACCGCCGGGCTGACTGCTTTTTTCGCAGACAAGAGTCGGCGGCTGGGTCTGAACGACTACGACCGACGCACCGCGGCCCTCTGCGGTATGGCGGCGGCGGTGGGAGCCATCTTCCACAGCTCCATCGGTGGGGGCGTGTTCGCCGTCGAGATCATCCAGAAGTCGGAGATGCGGTATCGCGATCTCTTCCCAGCAATCTTGGCGAGTTCGATGGCGACCCACTTCTCCCGGGTATTCGGATGGGCTCCCTTCTTCGCGGCGGATATCCCGGCGCGATACATGAACCCGGGAATCACGGGGATCGTGCTGCTGACCGCGGTACTCACCGGGTTCGCGGGCAAGGTATACATCACCACCTACCGCGTCGTGGCCAAGGTACTCCGCAGGGAGGCCGGCAGCCGGATACTCGTGAAGACGCTGACCGGATCGGCGGTGGCCGCGGTGCTGGCCTGGGTGGTGAGTCCTGAACTGATGGGAACCAGCAAGGGCATCGTCGATACATTGCTGGCGCCGGAACCTTCACATGCCGTGGTAACACTCTCAATCCTCGCCGCGCTGCTCTACATACCGGTGAAGGCGGCGGCCAACATCGCGACGGTGGGATCGGGGATGAGCGCGGGATTTACCGGCCCCTCTCTGATCCTCGGCATGCTCCTGGGCTATGTGCTATCGGGTCTCTTCGGCGTTCCCGCCTACTCGCCGGAGTACTATGCGATCCTCGGTGCGGGATTCGCCGCCATGCTGGCCAGCAGCATCAACGTACCCATCGCCGCGGCCATCCTGGGACTCGAGCTGTTCGGACTCCACTACGGGCTTCCCTGCGGAGTGGCCGCGGTCATCGGATTCCAGATGAACCGCCACCGGACGCTGTACGACTACGCGCAACCCGGAGCCGCCGCCGAAGAAAAGAGAGAAGAAGCATCGTAAGAGCGAATGCACTGCCCCCTCCCTACGAGCCTATCCCATTCCGAACCATCACGAACTTGTACCCTAACCCGCGGATGGTGAGCAGATAGCGGGGAGTCTCCTGGTCGTCGATTTTCTGCCGCAGCCGGGCCACGTGGACGTCTACCGTGCGGGTCGTGGTCACCGCGTCGTACCCCCACACCTCGTCGAGCAGCTTCTGCCGGCTCAGCACTCTGTCCGCGTGCGTCACCATGTATCTCAGCAGACGATACTCCTGGGCATTGAGGGGAACCACCTCTTGCGATCTGCTGAGGATCTGCTTCTCGGTATCGAGGGTAAACTCACCGAAGGTGAACCGTCCCAATTCGTCGGCGACACCACCGGCCCCCTCCTCTTCCGCGGTACCGCTCCTCCTGATCAGGGCCTCCACCCGTGCCAGGAGGACCTGCATGTCGAAGGGCTTCGTACAATAATCATCGGCTCCCAACTTCAGCCCCATGACTGTATCGATAGCCGTACTCCGAGCCGTCAGCATGAGAATCGGCGTCCCGACACCCTTCTGACGCAGGTTTCTGCAAACCTGAAAGCCGTCACGCTCAGGCAGCATCACATCCAGGATGATACACACAAACCCGCCTTGCATGGCCGCGAGTTCGCCTCTGACCCCGTCGGTCTTCGCGACCACCTCGTACCCTTCGTTCTCGAGTCGGTCCCGGAGCGACATCACCAGCCCCTGTTCATCCTCCACGATGAGAATGCGCTCAGCCATCCTCTTTCGCCTCCTCGACGCCCTCGACAAAGGGTATCTCTGCCGTTGCCCGGCATCCGCTGTGGAGGTTACCGGCCGCGTCGTCGTAGGGGCTCTCGATCTTCGCAGAACCGCCGAGAATGGCCGCGACACGCCGCACCAGGTTCAATCCCAACCCGCTGCCGGGAATCTGCTCTCGCACGCTGCGACCGCCCCGATAGAAGGCCAGGAATACCCGACGCTGCTCCTTCGCCGGAATTCCCGGTCCGTCGTCCTCGACCACCACGAGCAGCTTGTCGAAGGGGATCCGTCGGACCATCAGACGGACCGCGCCCCCCTCTTCGGTCCCGTGGTGGAAGGCGTTCGACAGCAGATTCTCGATGATGATGCGTATCGCAGCCTCGTCCGCAATGATACGCGTCGGCAATCGGCCCAGTTCGATCTTGAATTCGATGCCCTTTGCGACGGCCAACTCCTTCATCGGACCGATAATTGAGGAGAGAAACGTTGCGACGTCGATGGTAGTCGGATTGCCGTGCCGGTTGCCCGACTGGAGACCGGCATACATGAGGATCCCCTCCACCATCCCGGCGAGGCGAACGACGACGGCATGAAGCTCCTGTCCGTACTGCATCACTCGTTCGGGTCTCAATACGATCCCCGCGGCGAGATTCTCCGACATGGCGCGAATTACCGACACCGGGAGTCGTAATTCATGACTCATGGATGCGACAAACTCCTGTTCCCTGGTCCGGAGGTTCCCGGCCCGACGATAGAGCCGAAAGATCACCAACGAACTCGCGAGTAAAAGAAGGAGAAGACCGGCGCTCAGGATGATATTCGACCGTCGCCAGCTCCCAATGGTGGCCATTATCTCACCCTCGGGATAAAACACCTGAAGCATCCCCCAGTTGTCGCTCATGTAGTCGCCACCCTCCCGGTGATCCGGTGGTTTCAGAGGAACCATCTCGCGGGGGTCCCGCAGGTTGGGTATCGCCAACAGCGATACCACCGGAGACCGATACCCGCGAGTCCGTACGGCCGGGGCTTCGTCGATCCGGCCCGAATCCTCCGCGAGGATATTCAGGGCCGAGAGCATTCTCGTGAGCGGTACCACAATCTGCGGATGTTCTAGATCTCCGATACCGGCGGTGGCATACACGATCCGCCGCGGATTCGTCCGAACGATGCGGAAGGGAACATCCTGAAACTCATCTTCGAGAAAGACCGGGAGAGACTCGGCGAAGAGGGATTCGAAATCGAAATCGATCACCAAGATACGCGGTCGAATGGTAGCCGGATCGACCGGCATCACCACGAAACCCGACCGGGCAAGGCGTACGATTACCCTCCTCACCTCCGCATCGTCCGGAGGGCCGGAATCATCGGAATACGAACCGGATAGATCCTGCAGCGGTTCCAGCTCTTCCGGCAGATCCGGTGTCTCCGAGGTGATGCCGCCGTTTTCGATGCTGAGGTGAACCGCAGGATCTCCGTCGCGTATCAGCCAGATACCGTCCACCGCTTCGGGTATGCGAGTCTGGTTCAGCCAGAATTTCACCCCCAGCCCGACCGTATCGGAGGAGACATCCTGCCCATCCGGAGAAACTACCGCATTACCGAGGATACGAAGATCGTCATAGATCTCTCCGAGGGCCTGAAACACGTCCGTCCAAACGCTCCTCCGGAACCGGTCCTCCTCGATCAGCGCGGCCTTGTCGATCCAGGTCCACTGCAGATACCCGAGGATCACGGCGGCGACAGGCATCAGCAGCACGAGGAGGAAGGGAAGAAACCGTCTCAGGCTGAACTCACGATATCCGTTCACGTCGGCTATTTTACCACGAGCCGAACCGGTTCTGCCGAAAAATTCACCGGTAATGGGCGCCTTTTTACACAGTTTACATTCATTTTACCTCTCGGTAACCATCACCGTGATGAAAAATGGTACCTTCTACGGCGAATAGGAGGAGGAGAATGGCCATGGTGAACATGCAGGATCCTGAACCCCAGACGATCATCCGGAAGGACAAGGTGAAGCCCTTCAAGACGCCGGCACAGAAACGACAGCGGATCATCCTACTCGCCACCATCGCGGTGATCGGCGCGGTAGGGGCGGCGGCATACTATCTGCTCATCCCCCGGGAGAAGACCTATATCCTGAACAGCTACGAACTGGCGACGGCCGAGATCGGGTCCCTGTTGGAATCGACCCAGGCCAGCGGCAGCGTCCTGATCCCGGTGCAGATGTCGGTAACGGTTCCCTCCATGGGTGGAACATCGGGTGAAGGGTATGTCGAGGCTCTCTACGTGTCCGAGGGAGATATGGTCGATACGGAGCAGCCCTTGGTGAAGATCTCCGTACCGGAGTTGGAAGAAGATATCGAGGATCTCCTGGCCGACCTGGACGACGCGGAACGGAAACACGAACAGAGCCGGTTTCAGTACCGATTCGCCGAGGAGCGGGCCGAACGGGAGATCGAACGGCTTCGTGAGGATTTGATCGACGCCGAGGATGAGGTGGCGCGGCTCGAGAAACTCGTCGAGATCAATGCGTCTCGAGAGAGCGACCTCGAAAAAGCAGTAGACAGCCGTGAGTCTATCGAGACGAATATCGAGGAGAAGGAGATCGCCCTCGAGGAGGACAGGATCATGAACGCCCTGAGCCTCGAAGGGCTCGAGGCCACGGTGACACGGTACCGGACACGACTCGCACGTCTCAGGGAGGACCTGGCGGATGCTACCATCCGCAGCCCTATCGCCGGAGAGGTGCTGGAGATCAAGGACTCCCTCTCGGTCTCGGGCAGCAAGGTGACCAAGGGACAGACCCTGTTTACCATCGCGGACCGCTCCAGCGCGGTGATCGATCTGGAGGTGCCGGAGCAGTACTCCGGAGTCCTCACCCAGGGGCAGCAGGTAGCCCTCTCGGTCGGCGGCGCGGCCATGACCGGAACTATCGACAACATCGGCAGGGTGGCGACCATGTCCTCCGACGGACTCGGGGCCACCATCGTCGTGCGGGTGCTCCCGGAGCCCGGATACGATCTCCTGCCGGGTTCTTCGGTGGTGAGTGAGATCCCCTTGGGAGTACAGGAGAACGTCCTGCTCCTTCCGCGAGGCGCCTACCTCACTACCGGAAACCAGCGGTATGTATATACAGTAGAGAGCAATCGCGCGATACGCACCAGGGTCACCTACGGCCAGATCCAGTCGGACAAGGTACAGATTTTAAACGGTTTAGAGGACGGTGATACCGTCATCATCAGCGGATATCAGAATTTCATCGAATACGAAACCATCACTCTTGGGGGCGACAAATGATTACACTGGAAAACATCGAAAAGAAGTATGACCTCGGCGAGGTGCAGGTGAGTGCCTTGCAGGACATCTCACTCACCATCGACCGGGGAGAATACATTGCCATCATGGGTCCGTCCGGTTCGGGCAAGTCGACACTGCTGAACATCCTGGGGATCCTCGACAATCCAACCGGCGGAACCTACAAGCTCGAGGAGTACGATATCACCATGTTGCCGGACAAGGAGCAGGCCCGCATCAGGAACCGGCACTTCGGATTCGTGTTTCAGAGTTTCAACCTGTTCACGGAGCTCAGCGCCATCGAAAACGTGATGCTGCCCATGAGTTACGCGGGGATCTCCTCCCGGGATCGCCGCGCCCGGGCCGAGGAGCTCCTCACCCAGGTCGGCCTCGAACACCGTCTCTATCACCTCCCCACCATGATGAGCGGCGGTGAGCAACAGCGCGTGGCCATCGCCCGGGCCCTGGCCAACAAGCCGGACCTGATCCTGGCCGACGAACCGACGGGAAACCTACCCAGCGACAAGGGCGAGGAGATCCTGCAGACCCTGGAGGAACTCAACCGGCAGGGAGTTACCATCGTGATGGTGACCCACAACGACGACCAGGGCAGACGTGCCAAACGGACCATCCATATACAGGACGGGCTTCTCGAGAAGGTAACGGCATGACCATACGCGAAGACCGTACAATCATCCTGCGGGCGATCAGCCGCCGGATCGTGGAATCGTTTCTGTTGATACTGGGATTGGCTCTCGGCATCGGCGCGGCGGCGGCCGGCATCGCGCTGGTCTCACGCACCATGACTGCATCCAAGGAGATGCTGGCTTCACCCGAGTACCGGGAGATTATCGTCTCCACACGGGAGGATACCACCGAGATGGAGATCCCGGCGATCGTGGACGACGACACCGAGCGCGCCGTGATCACCTCCATCGACCTGCAGGCGGCGAACGACGCCCCCGATGTCCGGTATGCCTACCTGAAGAACAATCGGATCTTCAGGAACCAGGCCGCAATGATCGAACGGTTTCAGAGCGGCGGTGGTATAGGTGGCGGTAAGGCCGGCGGTGACACCGGTGGAGGCGGGTCTATGCCGCCCCCACCGGAAGATCCCGCGGCAGGCTCGCCGCCGAATGCGCAGACGGCCCAACGGCAGGGGATCATGGATCTGATGAACTCCCTGGACCTCTCGGGGCCGCAGCCGGTCATGGAGGAGTGGTACGGATACGCGGTGAGTCCCGAGTATTTCGATGCCTGGGGACTGCACGCCGCCCGGGGCAGCCTCTTTACCCTGGCCGATATCGCCTCCGGGGGGAAGCCGATGATTCTGGGGACCGAGTTGGCCGAAACCCTCTACGACGGAGAGGACCCCCTCGGGAGAAAGGTGCTCATATTCCGCGAGATCTATACGATCGCCGGTATCCTCGAACCCACCGGCAACGAGATCGACCGGTTGGCGTTCGCGCCGGCATTCATGCCCGACATACAGGGAGAGATCGACAGCAGTAATCCCATGGCCGGACGGATGCGATTCAACACCACATTGAGCTTCATGGTTGACGATTATACCCGCCTGGACGAGGCAGCCGATCAACTCAGGCAGTACTTCGATCGGGAGTACGGCGCCGGGAGGGTGGTCATCACCATCCCCAGAGAGGAGGCGGAAGCGACACGAGACCGAAACTCACGACTGGTCACGATCATCCTCTTCCTGGCACTGGCGGGTTTGTTCATCGCGGGAGTCAACGTGTCCAACATCCTCCTCAGCCGGGCCCTCCGGCGACAGAAGACGGTGGGAATACTCAAGGCATTGGGGTCATCGAAGCACGCCATCTTCAAACTCTTCTTCTCCGAAGCCCTGATCATCGGCCTGGGAGGAACCGCGGTCGGCGTGGTGATCTCGATCTTTCTGGCCGGTCTGATGCAACGGACCATCAACCTGGGCCGGATCAATCCGGTGATGCTCGCCGTCGGCGTCGGCATCTCCTGGATCATCACCACGGTACTCACGATATTCCCGGCGATGCAGGCATCCCGCATTCCGGCGGCCGACGCAATCAGATCCGAGTAGGAGGCTACAGATGAAAGCAGTACGAACCGAGATCACCGAGCTGCTCAAGATGCCGGGGAAGGCGGTCATGACCTTGATCACCGTCGGCGTGGGGGTGGGGGTGCTGATTCTTGCGTTGAGCATCTCGGCTTCATTCGCGGAGAACGTTACCGAGAAGCTTAATCAGGAGGGGCTGATCGTCACCTTCGCGAACGCCGGCTACTCCGAAGAGGGAGGGCTCGAGCCGGTGCGGCCCACCGAGTTCGACCTCGACCTGCCGGACCTCGTGCGAATGGAGGTCTCCGGAGTGACCGCCATCGCCCCGATCACCAACGCCTGGTGGCGTATCGTCACCGTGGGCGACAAGCGCTACCAGCTCAGGCGGGTCGTCGCCACCGGCCCGGAGTACGCCGAGATCATGGGGCTCGAGATGCTGGCCGGGTCATTCTTCTCTCAGGATGATGTTGATAACGGGGTGACCAAGGCGGTCATATCGGAATCGACCGCCAAGATCGTCTTCGGCTCGGTAGAGGCGGCCGTCGGCGGCATCGTGAAGCCGCCGGCACGGAACATTCAGATGCAGAACTCCGACGGAACCCGTGAACGGCAGCAGGTACAGCAGAACTTCCTGGTGTCCGGCGTATTCGCCGACCCGGTAGAGGTGCAGCGCAAAGCCTACGGCATCGCCGACGTCATCATCCCGTACACCGGCGTCGTTCCCGGCAATCAAAACCTCACGATGGCGCTGAGATTCCTGCTGACCACCATGATCATGAAGGTCGAAGGCTCGTCCATGGAGACCGTGGAGTCGCAGCTGCGGGCCGTACTCTCACGGGAGTACGACGAAGATATCAGTCTCTACGTGTGGGAGGGCGAACCGAACGGCGAGACGGCCCTCATAGAAGAGACCCGGGAGACGGTCGCCACCTTCTCCCTCATCGTCAATCTACTTGGGTTCGTCCTGTTGATCACCGGCTCGATCGGCATCCTCTCGATCATGATCGTAGAGATCCTGGGACGGACCAAAGAGATCGCCCTGGAACGGGCCCTCGGCGCCTCGAAACGGATGGTGATCACCGAGTTCTTCACCAGGTCGCTGGTGATGAGCGGTCTCGCCGCGATTGTCGGAATCATCCTGAGTCTCGTCTTCACCCGGCCGTTGTCGCAGCTGCTGTGGCCGATATTCCGGGGAATCGGGATCTCGATAGAGAGTACCGCGGTCATCAGCCCGACGGCAATACTCATCGGCGTCGGGTCGGCGCTGGTGATAGGCGGAATCTTCGGGACACTGCCGGTATTTTCCACCCTCAAGGCACCCATCTCCGAGAGCATACGCGAGGCCTAAGGAGCATCGGCGAAAGGGGCATACAGCATGAAGACGAAAACAATCCTGTGCGGAACGATCCTGTTGCATCTTTCTCTTGCATCTCCATTGGGTGCGGAGACTCTGACCCTTCAGGAGACGGTCGAGAGAATCTTGCTGACCAATCCCGACATCGCCAGGGCCCAGAGAAGTGTGCGGGAAGCCGATGATGAGATCGAACCGATAGTGACGCTGGAGAAGACGAGGCTGAGCGTGAGTGGTTCGTACGCGGATACCATCGTGGAGGGTGATTCGGCCCCGGCAACCGGCGGGATCGGAAACGCCGGCAGCGGGAGCGACGATCAGGGCTGGGGACTCCCCTTCGACGCGAACGCCTCGCTGAACGTCCCCATCTTCCCTCAGATGTCGCTGGGCGGATCGATTTCGAGCCGGGGCTCGGGGGAGGTCTCTCTTTCCATCTCCCCATTCGCATCGCCGAATCGAACCCCACGCCAGATTGAAGCCTATCAGCAGGCACTCATCAAACTCGGCAGCCTGGAACGGCAGATCGCGGCACAGGCCGAGAGCGCCGTACTGAACTACCTGAACACCGTCCGGGAACTCGAGTATGCCCGCATGGCACTGGAGGTGGAGGAGGAGGTATACTCCATCGCGAAGCAGTCGTATGACCTGGGGGAGACGACGGTGAGCGACCTGCAGGACGCCTCGACCAAACTCAACACGGTGCGGCAGTCATACTACAACGCACAGAAGAAGCGGCTCGAGGCCGTAAAGACAATTAAACTGCTCTTAGGCCCTGGAACCGAATCGCCGGAGATACTCTTCATGTCACTGGAGGATCTCCGACAACTGATCGACGCCAGAAACGGTGAGATTGCGGAGTCGGCCGGAACCATCCCCACCTCCCAATCCCTCGAGACATCGCGGGTTTCACTTGAGAGCCTGCAGGAACAGCTGAAGGACGATTGGCCGTGGCGACCGAACTTTAGCATAAGCGGGAAGATCGACATCCCCGATACATCCTTCACCATCGGGGCCTCCCTGAGTTTCTCGCCTGCAGACCTCAAGATCGACTCGCGACAGGACCTGAAGAACTCTATCGACGACACCATCGAGGGGATCGCACAGGAGGAGTATGTACTCTCTCTCGAGCTCGAGCTGGCCCATCAGAGTCTGGAGATCTCCGAAGGAGCCCTCGATTCGGCCCTGACCGGGTTGGAACAGGCCGGAGTGCTGCTGGAGGAGACCAAGCTGCTTCGACAGCACGGCGAACGGACCGCGGTCGAGTTACGCCAATCGGAACTGAATGCCTTTAAGGCGCAGAATACCGCCTACCAGCAGGCCATGAGCCTGTTGAAGACGCAAAATGACCTCCTTTTGATGTATTCCCGGGATTGACGACCGGTATGGCCCCCGGCGCACTCGTAAGAACCGCACTGTGCGATGAGAGACGAAGTGCCGTGAGTGCGAAATGGAACCGGGACTACACACTTCCTCCTCTCGGCCCCGTCCTCGCCGGACGGGGCCATTTTTTCCGACGTTCCACCGTGTCTTCATGAACCATCGTTCCGGCGCCTTTTTGACCCAGTGAGTCATAATGACACTGTCCGGTCACAGTTCGGCCGGCGCGTAGCACAGCGAAGTGCCCGCCTTCATTCTATCTCTTTACAGAACAACAAGTTAAGATGTTCCTCCCGATTGGTACGCTTCTTGCAATAGATATTTGTACATAGTGAACTATACCAAAATTTAGGAGGAATATATGAGCAGGCAAATAGGAATAGACCTGGGAACGACAAACTCGGTCGTTGCGGTTCTCGACGGCAACGATCCGGTGGTGATTCAGAATTCGGAGGGGCAGCGAACGACTCCTTCGGTCGTCGCGTACACGACGAAGGGCGAACGGCTGGTCGGACAACCGGCGCGCAACCAGATGGTCACCAACCCCGAGAACACCGTCTATTCGATCAAACGCTTCATGGGACGGCGATACGAGGAGGTCGCCAAGGAGATCGAGATGGTTCCCTACCGCGTGGTCAAGGGAACAAACGGGGATGTCCGCATCAAAACAGGTGACAAGCAATTCACCCCGCCCGAGATCTCCGCGGCAATCTTGCAGAAGATGAAGAGCACGGCGGAAGACTATCTCGGCGAAAAGGTCACCGAGGCGGTCATCACGGTGCCGGCATACTTCAACGACTCGCAGCGCCAGGCCACCAAAGACGCCGGCAAGATCGCCGGACTGGACGTGAAGCGCATCATCAACGAGCCCACGGCCGCGGCTCTGGCCTACGGTTTCGGAAAGGACAAGCAGAACGAGAAGATCGCCGTGTACGACCTGGGCGGCGGTACCTTCGATATCTCGATCCTGGAGATCGGCGATAACGTGTTCGAGGTAGCCTCTACCAATGGAGACACGCATCTGGGTGGCGACAACTTCGATCAGCGGATCATCGATTGGCTCATCGAGAAGTTCAAGGGAGATTACGGGGTCAATCTGGGGGCCGACAAGATGGCGCTCCAGCGGCTGAAACAGGCGGCGGAGAACGCCAAGATGGAACTCTCCAGCGGTCAGACCACGGAGATCAATCTGCCCTTCATCACCGCCGATGCGGGCGGACCGAAACACCTCAACTACAGTCTGAGCAGGGCCCAATTCGAGCAGTTGGTGGGAGACCTGATCGAAAAGACCAGGATCCCCTGTGAAGAGGCACTGAAGGACGCCGGACTCAAGGCCGCCGATGTGGACGAAGTGATTTTAGTCGGTGGTTCCACCCGGATCCCGGCTGTGCAGAAGCTGGTGAAGGAGCTGTTCGGCAGAGAGCCCCACAAGGGAGTGAATCCCGATGAGGTTGTCGCCGTAGGCGCGGCCATCCAGGCCGGAGTCTTGAGCGGCACCGTGAAGGACGTACTGCTCCTGGACGTCACGCCCCTTTCTCTCGGTATCGAGACGCTGGGCGGCGTGTTTACCAAGCTCATCGAGCGGAACACGACCATCCCGACGAAGAAGAGCCAGATCTTCTCCACCGCGGAGGACAATCAGACCGCCGTAACGGTGCACGTACTCCAGGGTGAGCGTGAGATGGCCTCGCAGAACAGACCCCTGGGCCGGTTCGAACTGGTGGGTATCCCGCCGGCTCCCAGAGGCATGCCGCAGATCGAGGTTGCCTTCGACATCGACGCCAACGGCATCGTGCACGTATCGGCCAAGGACCTCGGCACCGGTAAGGAGCAGAAGATCCGCATCGAATCCTCCTCCGGATTGTCCAAGGAGGAGATCGACCGCATGGTACGGGATGCCGAGGCCAACGCCGACGAAGATCATCGGCAGCGGGAGATGGCCGAAGCGAGAAACGAGGCCGACAACCTGGTCTACTCGGTCGAAAAGGTCCTGAACGAACAGGGAGACAAGATCCCCGCGGACAAAAAGCAGACCGTGCTTCAGAAGATCCAGGCGGTAACGGCGGCCCTCGAACAGAACGACCTGCAGGCCATCAAATCGGCGGTAGCCGACCTGCAGCAGGCCTCTCAGGTCATCGGCCAGGCCGTCTACGGCAACGGGCAGGGGCAAGGCGCCCAGGGACCGCAAGGAGACCACGGCGGCACGGGCTACGAACAACCCGGCGCCGGACAGCAACAGAACGCCGGTCAGGCCGAAGGCAACGTGGAAGACGTAGATTACGAGGTAGTGGACGACGAAGACGGAGGTCAGAAGGCCGGGTAAGCGAGTGTGAAAGCCGCATCACGGATGGTTCAGGATGCGCGTAACCGCACTGTTCAGACCATGTATTGACCGAAATAGTACGTATCATCATACTGGGGGAGGCCATTCCAATGGTCTCCCCTTCTTTCTTTGTCTGCTCTTTGTCTGCTCTTTGT
>CAZAKE010000032.1:0-8370 GCA_964485495.1 uncultured Spirochaetales bacterium | reverse complement strand
TCTTTGTCTGCTCTTTGTCTGCTCTTTGTTTGCGTAACTATGCCGACCCGGCGAAAATCGCACCGTGACATCCAGGCCTAGTACATTGACCAACGAGAAAGCCTTACGTATTATCACCAGTGATGAGTGTCTGTACAGATCTGCTGCCGAGATCATACCGTGCGTTTCAGGCGATAGGACGGTCTTCTACCGAGGAGCAACCATCTCAGATGAAGGCATTCGGCTATTCCGATCAGATGAAACCTGTCGGCTAATGAAGAAACGACGAATCTTCTACTACTATCTTATATCGTACCTCCTCGTTCTGGCGATTCCGATACTTCTCTACACCGCATTCGCGTTACGTGACATGCGGGCCCGTGTTCGAGAGCACGAGTTGCAGACCATCAACATGCAGGTCGACCAACTGAAGATCGAAATAACGACAGAATTGACTGAACTACAGCTCATCGCCGACCAGATCAATAGGAATCCCGCCTTCTCCAGGGCAGAGGTGTTCTCCGGGCCCCTCTCGGTGATGTCCGCGGTGGATGAACTCGCGAAATTCACCATCGGCAGACCGAATATTCAATATGCACTCCTCTATTATCGCAGACAGAATACGGCATTCTTCGACATCGGGACGATAAGCTGGAATACATTCTTCAGACAGGAATACCCCGGTCTCCTGATAGACCGAACATTGTTCGAACAACTGCTGCACACACAGAAAACCATATTCCACTCCACGATGTTGGAGAACTTCGGGGAAAGAAGACGTACCATCATCTGCTTCTTCCCTATTCCGACGGGTTTTTCGTCTCCGTACGCCACTCTGGTGTTCTTCATCGACGGAAAGACCGTGATCGATTATCTCAGACGGTTCGACGCCATAGACGAGCGGATCACCGTGTTGATTCAAGACGAGGATGGCAATATCGTCGCATCGGCCGACGACGATCCGGAACTACCGACAGTATCGGTTCATGAAACGAACAACACTCACACGTGGGAAAAGATCCGTGTCGCCGGAGAGACCCGATATCTGCACCGTAGCGCGATAAATAGATACGGTTGGAATATTGCGGTTTTGGTCCCCGAAAAGATGCTGACCAGTGCGGTAGGATCCTCCCTGCTAGGATATCTTCCCCTCACCATCCTCGTCCTTATCGGCGGAGGCATCCTCATCCGGCTGAGCATGCGGATAAACTATGGGCCGATCTCGCGACTCATCGACAGTATCGAGCGAGAGATAGAGCATCCTATCTCGAAGGATCACCCGCTGCGGGAGGCGCAGGAGACGTGGAAGAGAATCATCCGGCGTGACAAGGACCTGCAACATATGTGGCAGGTCAACCTACCTGCTTTACGAGACGACTATATCCGACGAATCCTCATGGGGGATTTCGAGAGCCTTCAGGAGATCAACGACAAAGGAAGGGAATTCGGGATCGATCTCTCATGGCCTCATCTGTGCGTCGTGTTCGTAGATATCTCCTGGCAGGCGGGAGAAGCCCCGGAGAGAGAGTATAACAAACGGGATATCATCATCATGATAGAATCGGCGGTTCCTTCCGGGCTCCGGTGTTACGGGAAGGACCGGGCCGATAAATATCTGATTCCATACGTATGTTCGTCCGATACCGACGATCAAGAGAAGATCGAACACCGTATCGCCCAAACCTTACAACGGGTCGAATCCCAAACGGGTCTCCTATTTGGAGCGGGTATCAGCAGTATCTCCGAAGATCCGGTAGAAATGGATGGGTGCCGCAGAGAGGCGATGGTGACCGACCAGTATCGCATCGTAAAAGGGGACCAAAAGGTTCTAAGCCACCGGCACCTCCGGAAGTTCGAACAGCTGGACCAGTTGAACGGATTGGATTCACTGGAAGACCTCGAGGAACTCTTGAAGGAAATTCGATCAGGGGACCCGGCCAATATTCGTGAATGGGTCGACGACTATATTCAGAGAATCCGGCAGTCCCACCTCTCATTGGTCTTCGCACGCAGCATGATGTATGTGCTCTTCAACGTAGTCTACAGATCTCTGATCCCATTCAGTGGTTATTCGGGAACCAGCATTCGAAGCCTTCTTTCGCAGGAAGATTCGATACTCGGTTTCACCACACTGGAACAATTCAGATCGATAATACTCTCTATGTGCGACGAGCTGGTGACCAACGTACGGTTTGCCGAGAAGGATACACCCGGGATTCAGGAGATCGAAAATTTCATTCGCGAGAACTATAACCATTATGATTTTTCGGTAATGCATCTGGCAGAAAACTTCGGGTATTCCCGCTCCTATATCAGCAAATATTACAAGGAGCACACCGGAAGGACATTGCGACGCTTCATCCAATCGATTCGACTCGAGAAAGCCAAAGAATACCTCACCCAAACGAATTTAACGGTCGAGGAAGTCTCAGGAAAGGTGGGATACGGGGATGTCTCTCATTTCATTCGCATCTTCAGAGAACACGAAGGACTCACGCCCGGATCCTACCGCCGGAGCTGCAAACCTGCACATCCATCGGCCGAATCATAGCCCGGATTCGACAAACAAACGACAAAATTCACATAAAACACAAACAGCCGATTTGTTGAGTACACAAAAACCCTTGCAAAATACAAACTTCACCATTTACGGCCGGCGTAATCAGGGGTCACAATAGGGGATCACGAAAGCGGAGAGATGTGAAGCAAGATGCACGCACGTTTGTGACGTCTGTGTTGCATCTCAATGAAGGAGTACGAATTGGACCTTCGAGTCAAAATGCGACAGGCAAGGCAGAACTACGCCTTGTACCTCTTCTTCCTCCCCTGCCTCATCTATTATATTGTCTTCCATTACGCCCCGATGTACGGTGTACAGATCGCCTTCAAGGACTTCTACGCCGGTAAAGGCATCCTCGGCAGCCCGTGGGCCGGATTCAAGCACTTCCAACGCTTCTTCAAATCATACCAGTTCTGGGCACTGCTGCGGAATACCATCTTCCTGAGTATCTACCGGCTGGTGGCGCAGTTTCCCATTCCGATCATGTTGGCACTGCTCATAAACCAGCATCCCTCCTCGCGCTTCCGACGAGTGGTACAGACGGTTACCTACGCACCCCACTTCATCTCGGTAGTCGTGCTGGTGGGAATGCTGAACGTGTTCTTTTCGGTCCGCTCAGGGCTTGTAAACCAGGCGATCAAGACGTTCTCCGGAGAAGCAATCCCTTTTCTCACCGGCCCTTCCTACTTCCGCGACCTCTTCGTCTGGTCCGCCATCTGGCAGCACGTCGGATGGAGCACGATCATCTACCTCGCTACGTTGAGCAGTATCGATCCACAGCTCCACGAGGCGGCCATCGTCGACGGTGCCACGAGGCTGCAGCGAATCCGACATATCGACATACCCGGCATCCTTCCCACGGCGACAATCCTGTTGATCATGAACCTCGGCCGTGTGATGCAGATCGGATTTCAGAAGGCCTTCCTGATGCAGAATGCCCTTAACCTGGAGACCTCCGAGATCATCCAGACCTATGTGTATAAGATCGGCCTCTTAAACGCCCAATTCAGCTTTTCGGCGGCGGTGGGCCTGTTCAACGCACTGATCAATCTATTTTTACTTCTGTCGGTGAACCGCATCGCCAGGAAGGTCGGCGAGACCAGCTTGTGGTGAGGCACAGGAATGAGTGTCTATCATGTATATTGAGTCGCCAGACAAGAAAGCAGGTATTCTGAATCCGCTTAGTTCGGGTTCATATATTGAGCTTTAAATTGAGTTTATATATGAGAGGAGTACAACTCTGAAAACGATACGTAGATCCAGACAAGATATCATCTTCGACACCGTGAACACCGTATTCTTGGGTGCGGTGTTGCTGGCGGTGATCTATCCACTCTATTTTATCGTGATCGCCTCCTTCAGTAATCCGGACCTGATCAACGCAGGGAAACTCTGGATCATCCCTCGACAGATGACGCTGGAGGGCTATAAGCGACTCTTTAAGGATGACATGATCTGGCTCGGGTACAAGAATACGATCATCTATACCACGTTGGGGACGCTGATCAACATGACCGTGACCATACCGGCGGCGTATGCCCTCTCGCGGAAAGATTTCCTGGGCCGCAGCCTCTTCATGATCTGCATTACCATCACGCTCTTCTTCCAGGGAGGATTGATACCACGGTATCTTATCGTGAAGAATGTCGGTCTATTGAATACCATCTGGGCGATGGTTCTGCCTAACGCCGTGATGGCGTGGAACCTGATCGTGTCCCGCACCTTTTTTCAATCGACGATTCCCAACGAGTTGCTGGAGGCATCCAGGATCGACGGATGCGGTAACGTCAGATTTTTCGTCTCGGTGGTGCTTCCGCTCTCCTCGGCGATCCTGGCTGTGATGACTCTTTTTTATGCGGTCTTCCACTGGAACTCATTCTTCGATGCACTCATGTTCCTGCGAGACGAGAAGATGTATCCTCTACAGCTGGTACTCCGCACGATTCTGCTGGAGGCCGACGTGGATCCCTCCATGGTCGACAACGCCGACGAACTGGTGGATATGATGCGCATGGCCGACCTAATCAAGTTCGGACTGATTATTGTTGCCAGCGTGCCGGTCCTGATCCTCTACCCCTTCCTGCAAAAGTACTTCGTGAAGGGTGTCATGATCGGCGCCATCAAGGGATAAGGCAATATGGTGCACTGCACCATAAAATATATTCAAGGAGTTATGCTATGAGAAAGACGATCGTATTACTCGTCCTGCTGACCGCAACGGCACTGGTCTTCGCCGGCGGACAACAGGAGGGAGGAGCCGCCGCAGGCGGTGATGAGGCCAACTTCAACGAGGTCGGATATCCGATCGTAAACGAGCCGGTGACGTTGACCGTGGCCTGCCAGAAGCACGGTATGCAGAACGACGTAGAGGCGATTCCTCTTTATCAGGAGTATTTGAAGAGGACCAATATCAATGTGGATCTGGACATCTCACCCGGCTCGGGTTGGGCGGAGAAGCGCAACCTGATTCTGGCCTCGGGAGACCTGCCGGACATCCTCGGGAACCTCGGCGGCAACGACCTGGCCATCTACTACAACCAGGACATCTTCGCACCCATCGACGGATATCTCGATAGCCTGGCACCCAACCTGCAGCGGATCTTTACGATGCGCCCGGATTACGAGAAGGCCATGCGGCTGCCGGACGGCCACATCTACTCTTGGCCCAAGATCAACGAGCTTCCCTTCAGGGAGTCGCCGGACGAGTTTTACATCAACAAGGCCTGGTTGGACAAGTTGGGGCTCTCGATGCCGACCAACCTGGAGGAGCTGTACGAGGTGATGGTGGCGTTCAAGGAGAACGACTGCAACGGCAACGGCGACACCAAGGATGAGATCCCCTTCACCTTCATCTTCGACGAAAACAACGCCTACAGCCCCTGGGCCCTGTTCGGCGCCTGGGGCGTGAACGACGCCACCGAATCTCACTTGCAGGTCGAGAACGGCAAGGTCGTCTTCACCGCCGCCATGGACGGCTACAAAGAGGGCATCAAGTGGCTCGCGAAGTGCTGGGACGCCGGTCTCATCGACCCGGAAACCTTCACCCATACGCAGAAGGAGTATTTCTCCAAGGGCAAGGCAGGGGAATATCCCATCTACGGCGTCTACTTCTCCTGGATGATCGACTCTCCGCAGAAACCCGAATGGCTGGATCAGTACGTCACCATGCCGCCCCTGCCGGCCAAGACCGGCGCACCCGATCCGATCTGGACCCGCAGATCCGGTCAGTACCTCTCCCGCAACTGGTCGGTCATCACCACCGCCTGCGATCAGGTCGAGATCGCGGTGCGGTTCGTCGACGGATTGCTGGAGGAAGGATTCACCATGGAATGGGCCCGAGGACCGTTCGGCACGGTCCTGAAACGCGAAGAAGACGGATCAATCAGCTTCATGGAACCTCCCGAGGGCATGAGCACCAACGCGCTCAGGTTCGCCTACGCCCCCTGGATCCTGACCTGGGCCGTCATGGGCGAGGAATACAGGGCCATGGACATGGGCTGGGCCAACAACAAGAAGATGGACGACTTCTACAACATCCTCACGCCTTACCTGCCGGACTGGGACGAGGTGTATCCTCAGGTGTTCTACACCACCGAGGAGTCCGAGGAGCTGGCGATGCTGCAGACAGACCTGCACGATTTCGTGGCCCGCATGCGCGCCCAGTGGGTCACCGGCGAGCAGGATGTGGAAGCCGGATGGGACAGATATATCAAGAAACTCGAAAACGTTGGCTTGCCGCGCTACATAGAGATCCAACAGGCCGCGATGGACCGATACTATCAATAACGCTGGTCCCTCACCAACCCACGAGGGTTTTATGAACGTGCGCCGACACGTCCGGCGCCGATAGAAAAAGAAGACGTCATATCCAATAAAAAATCAGCCGGTGGTTGAGCAGAATCGATGCCGACCGCCGGCTTTTTATACGTGTATCTCCCCAGGCGTACATCTTCCCGAGCGTACTGTAGTTTCATGTATTCCGAGACGAATCCTCCGGCGGGCGGCCGTGCACCACGAACCGGTTCTTTCCGGCGGTCTTGGCCGCATCAGTGTTCATGACGATATATCCGGTGCAACGGGGATAGATAATGCTTTACAGAAGTCCCGGCAAGAGCGCGGTTCCGATGAGGACGACCAAGACGATATTTCGCAGAATTCCGATCCGGAAGACGTTTGTGAAGGCTTGTACCAAGCTACCGAACCTTTCGGTTTCCTCCTCAGGACTCGGTACCTGGGTCATGAACGGTGGTGCTCCGTTTATTTTGGGTTCTTCCCCCATACATATACCCACATACCGCGAACCTGCGGAATGCCACTATTGTCTCCGCATCGACAATATTTCGTCCCACGGCTTGACCTTCACCCGATAAGACCACGCTTCATACTCCCGTCGTAGATCCAGTGCCAGGTTTTCCCGTTCGGCGACGAGGTTATTGGTCTCGGTACGGTCGGCGACCATGTCGTAGAGTTCCCAATCGTCCGGGTACCGCTTCACCAGTTTCCAGCGGTCCTGACGGAAGGCGCCGTTACCCTCATGCTCCCACATGAGGAACCGGCGGCCGTTGTTCCTGCCCGACACCAGCGGCAGAATGCTGTACCCCTCACACTGAGGAATGGGTATACCGTCCCTTTCCTCCGGATAGCCGACGCCGGCCGCATCCAGACAGGTAGCCATGATGTCGGGAAGCTGCCCCATCCCATGGTTGATGGATCCTGCAGATTCCTCGGTGAGTCCGGACGGCCAGTGCACGATGAAGGGCGTGGCAATACCGCCCTCATGGACCCAGTGTTTGTAAAGCCGGAACGGCGAGTTGGAGACATTCGCCCAGGGAACGCCGTAGCTGCAGTAGGTGTCATCCGCACCGGGGACGATCTCAGGGGTGTTTCCGAACTGAACAGGTCGGCCGTCTCTGGTATTCTCGGTGGCCGCCTTGCCGATGAGGGAAAACTTGCCGGGTTGTAACTCCTCCGCGCAGCCGCCGTTATCGGCCAGGAACATAATCAGCGTAGTCTCCAGCCTACCGGTTTTTTCCAACATATCCAGCACCCGTCCGATGCCCCGATCCATCCGCTCGATCTGCGCAGCGTATACCTCCATGCGTCGCCGCTGCCACTTCTTCTCCGGTTCATCCTCCCATGGCGGTACGGTCGGATCCCGGGGTGAAAGATTCCATTCGGCATCTATGAGTCCCATCTCGGCCATGCGAGCCCGCCGCTCCTCCCGCAGCGTGTCCCAGCCGGCGTTGAAGCGCCCCTTGTACGTTACGATGTCCTCCGGGTGGGCGTGCAGCGGCCAGTGGGGCGCGGTGTAGGCGAGGTAGCCGAAGAAAGGTTTCTCGGGAGATTCGTCGGCATGCTGTCGAATGAACTCGGACATGTCGTCGCTGATCGCATCGGTGATGAAGTAATCGGCCGGCCACTCGTCTTCGGGGACCGGATCGTTGCCGTCCACCACCATGCAGGGCCGCCAGTAGTTCGCCGCGCCGGCGATGATGCCCTTGAATTTATCGAATCCACGGTTGACGGGCCAGTTGTGTTTCGGCCCTTCAGGCCCCGCATGACGGGTGACGTGCCACTTTCCGCTCATATAGGTGCGGTATCCTTCGGCACCGAATACTTCCGCGATAGTGGCGGTGTCCGGATTTAGGTCTCCCTGATAGGCTTCGTATTTCAGGTCCTGCATCATATGTCCCACGTGGGCCTGGTGCGGATGCAGCCCGGTGAATGTACCCGATTCTACAATCACCTACCATCAGGGTAAACCCTTATTACTGGTCCGAAATCTGTGGAAATGCGCTGGGCTTGTATAAATATACATTTCACTCTGCATA
>CAZAKE010000031.1:0-34741 GCA_964485495.1 uncultured Spirochaetales bacterium | reverse complement strand
CGTATAACAAGGTCAACTGGGATCCGGGAGATCGTGTCCCGGTAATCGTATACCTGGATGCATGACACGGCACAGTCTGCGCTCGATTCAACCGGCGGATAAAACATGGGGAAAGTCGTGAAAGAGTAGTAACCGGCGCTGTTTTTACTGCTGTTTGTATTCAGGTGATACGATTGTTTCAGCGCACGATATAGCCGACTTCGACCTATGTACTAGTAGATTTCGCGACCTGACCCGGGAAGATCTCGGCGTGAGGTTCCACTTCGGCTTATATGAACCTTAAGAAATCGGCCGTACAGCGACAGTCGCGGTATGACACGCCCGAGCTGGATTGCAAACCTGTGTGGGTTCCTCTTCCCTCGGACAAACATCGACCCGTATGCAAAAAAACTATTTCATGAAATCGAACCTCAAGAGAATCTCGTTCCGGATACGCATCATACCGCCCCGGCAATAGAGCATGGCCTCATCCTCTGTTCCATCGACCGTGATATTTTCAGGTTTCCCGGACTCAAATGGGAGAATCCAATTTCCTGATTTATTTTGTCTTACGCATTCCTCACTCCTGCGGTTCGAGCTTCAGCATGTAGGAGATCCGCTCCGGAGTTGTGACGCCGTGCACGGCCGCTACGTAGGTTACGCCGTCGGTGGGAGTGAACTCGACGGTGAGTCTGTTCCAGGCGTCGGATTCGTCCATGCCGATGAGATCTACGAGATCAGTGTCCGTCAGGGCGAAGACGTACAAGTAGACTTCGGTGCTCTCATCGTCAGTGAGGAAACAAAGCTGTGCTTCAAACGACTCGCTCCCGGGCTCCGGTACGAACTGGGTGGAGTCGTGAAAGGTGTATATGTCGTACTGGGTAGGCAGGGTAGTTCCGGGGATCGTAGCCCCTTTTGCTGGTAGATCCAGTCGCCTGGAAGTAGTAAAGGTATCCGAATCCGGGCAGTCGAAGGTCGAAGTGGTATCATCCTGATGCACGTCTCCGACGATGATCTGCCGTGAGGCTACCTGTTGGGTGGTGTCGGGATACTCATTGGGTTCGATCTCGGCGACGATGAAATCTTCGTCTCCGGCGAGTGACGAAGCCACCAGGCCGATCTCGTGCTCGGTCGAGGAACTCCAATCCCAACTGAACTCGCTGTAGTAGAATCGGTATCCTACGGGGCCGATCCCGTCGCGGAAGTACTCGTACTTCGACCATCCTTCGTAACCCCCTCCACCGCACACGGTGCCGTATCCTGCAACAGTGGTGCAGTCGGTGGAGCTGTCCGATCCTCCTATAACGATTCCCTCGCCTTCGATGTAGTCGATGCCGCTGATAGTTCCTGATGAGGCGCTTGATATCATGTCTGCAGGTTTTACTCGGAAGAATCCGCCGGCTGCCCAGTATCCCAGAGTGCCATCGAAAATGGTCTGCCAAGTCGCTCCGTCGGAAGAACAGAGAAGCCGGAAGCCGTCTGTGGCCATGTACTGCCATGGCATGTCCATGAAATCCGCGAAGGAACCGTCGTACTCTATGGTGTATCCGGTGATGCCGTCTATCTCCGTCTCCGCCCCCAGGGTGACCTTGAAGGCACCCCACTTCAATTCGTCGTAATATTCCTGATATTTAACGCCCTTCATCCATCTGAAGTCCCAAAAATCGCCCTCCGCGAGGGGGATCTCGGAATCGGGAAATTTGGCAGGATCGGTGGACGCATCCGCCGTCTGAGTGTAGTCGGAATAGTCTGATCCGCTGTAGGCCCTTACTCGGTAATAGTAGGTAGTATCGGGATCGAGATCCAAATCGAGATATTCGTACTCATCGGCTCCTTCGGTTTCCTCAGCTGTGGCAATTTGTTCGAAACCGCTACTATCCGATAGGCTTCGCTCGATCTCGTAGCCTTCCACCGAGTCGTTTGAGCTGGTCCATGTCAACTCTATCGATCCGGGGGATGTGGCCTCGGCGCTCAGATCTGAGGGAGCTCCCAATGTGATGGTTCCATCGGAGCCGTCCTGTCCTGTGTCGGGGCAGGATGTGAGGAGGACGAGGAATAGAAGTGAAACCGGGAGAATAGTCAGGAATATCCGGCTATAGAGTTTCGAACGACACATCGAAATGCCTCCTCACATGGAAGGTGCTGGAAGGTTCGAGGTTGATGCGGTATGCCTTCCGCAGAGATTATTGATACATCTATTTGTAGTATATCACATTCCCTCAGAGGGAGGGGGTAATCTAATTATGATTTCGATAGTATAGTTAGAAAAACGGGATGTAATCCATAGGGAGGCTTGTATGAATCTCGGTGCGTTTTCAGTCAGCCTGGTCGTGAAGGATATCAAGGCGTCCAAGGATTTCTATGAGAAACTCGGATTCGAGGTATATGGCGGCGAGATCTCCCAGAACTATCTCATCACAATCCCGGCTGGAATCAGGAGTGTGAAACCCTGGAGAAGTACCAAGATGTGCGCGAGATACACGGTACCTTGAAAAAAGCCGGTCTCCGGACGGAGCAGGAATCCTTGGAAGGCGATTCCGGACCCGGCAGCTTCGTCATGGTCGATCCCGACGGGAATCCGATCCTCATCGACCAACACGTATGAAAAGTGCATGAGATTTTAGTCCATATGGACTAATAATCTGTCTCGCGTGTCCCTGCGATACTTCTCTCTCTTTCAGGATCGACCGTCGAGGAGCATGCCGCCGTGGGGTGTCTCCGACGGAGCGGAGTTGAAAAAACCTTCTCCAAGTTCAACTGGGCCGAGCCTACCGGTTCGAATCCGGGGGACACCGGTAATTTCCAGTTCTTTCAGAACGCGTCTGAACTTGCAGAGGCGTTGGCAACGACTGATTTCATGACGGATGAGTATGAAGATCCCGGCGAACAATACACGAGGAACTAACCCATGTACACCATCTGCGGCTATATGAACCTTCCGGGGTGAACCTGAAAGATTTCAGCGAGTTTGTGGGCCGTGGCCTTGCTGATCCCTCTTGAACCATTTTCCATCGCCGAAATATTCTGTTTCACCATTCCAAGCTTTTCAGCCAGTTCCGACTGGCTCATTCCGGTCCGTTTTCTATATCGCTTGAGAATCGAGCCCGGAGTTCGGTCACTTGCCATACTCCGATACCAATTCGTTTCAGAAATATCAACGAGCTCATCATCATCGACGATTTCTACGGTTTTATAGTGATTCCGAAGGAAGTTCATGAGTTCTTCCGGAATTTTTTCCGCCGAGATCTCAATATAGGGCTTTTTCACGACTGCCAACATAATACACCTCCAATTAAATTCTTACGGTATACACAACAAAACGGTAACCAAAAACTGGTAACCGTGTCAAGTAGAATGAATCGCCTGATCTTTCTTTCCCGTCTTTCTACTGTAATCCGACGAGGAAAAGAGTAGGCATCGCAAAAGAGGAACTAATACACGTCTTACTCGAGTTTATTATTCTAGCTGTTGCACCCACGCGGCATCGATTGTATAAGCCGTAAAAAGACAGTATCATCGAATCATCGAGAAGATATCGGCTTTTCATCGGAAGAGAGAAAGGATGATGTAAAGAGACGAACAATACACGAGGGACTAAAACGATGTACACCATTCGCGATGTGACCGAAGACGATTTCGGCACGGTGGCCTTCTGCGGCTACAAGAATCCCAAGAGCGACTCCTATCGGAACAAGACGGAGTGGCTCGAGGAGGAGATGATCCATGGGCTCCGGCATACGCTGCTTCTGGATTCCGAAGGAGAGGCCGTCGGCGGTATCGAGTATGCCCCTGCTGAGAGGGCCTGGAAGCCGGTGGAGACATCCGGCTATTTCGTGATCGACTGCATCTACATCATGAAGAAGGACGTGAAGGGCTCGGGCCACGGGGCGCGGCTCTTAGAGGCGTGTGTCGAGGACGCCCGGGAGTCCGGCGCTTCCGGAGTGGTCGGCATCGCCCGGAAGGGGAGCTGGATGCCCGACGGGCGCGTCTTCGAGGGTGCCGGGTTTGAGAGAGTAGACACCGCCCCGCCGGACTTCGAGCTGTGGGCCCTCTCATTCGAGACGGTAGGGGGGAGGATCGAAGGGATCACAACGCCTGCCTTCTCACCGAACGCGAAGCGGTATGCGAGTGATGAGCCGGGGTGGGTGGTCTACTACGCCGATCAGTGTCCCTACCTAGCTAAGTGCGTACCGGAGATCGTGAAAGCGGCCAGGGAGGAGTTCGGAATCGAGCCGGTGATACGAAAGATCGGATCTCCCTCGGAGGTACGCAGCGTTCCCTGTGCCTTCGGCACCTTCTGCATCACCCGTGACGGCAAGGTCGTGGCCGACCGTCCCGTCAGCAAGAGCCGCTTTCGGAATATCGTCAACGCGGGATAGAAAACAACCGATTAATCCGGCGTCACTACGGAGATCTCCTCCACCCGTTTCCATCCGCTGTCGTTGGTAAGAATATTGTCTGCGCCGGCGATTATGGCCGTGGCGATCTGAATGGCATTCGGCGTTATCATGTTATACCGGACTCTGAGTTCGGCTACCTTCTATGCGACCAGGAAATTCATCGGATGGACCGTGAGATTTTCGGAGTTGGTGGAAAATCTTCGGTATTTTGCGATGAGATCATCACGACCGAGTCGTTTCGGTTGTGTAATCAACTCGATGTAGCTGATATATGAAGTAACGATACTTCCGCCTGCCGCGGCTAACCTGGAAAGACATTCATCTGCCTTTGGGGCGAAAACCGGATGGTCCTCGAAATAGTAAATAAACGGAGCCGTATCAATGAATAGGAGCGGGCTGGAGTCGAAACTCAGTTCCATTCGTCCCGCTCTCCGTGGAGATAGTCTTCTGCCTGAATGTCCGCCCATATAGATTTTCCGAGACCCCGACTCGCACGAAAATCAGTTGAGGGCGAACTCTTCATCTGATGGCACCTTATCCGCGTCTTCTCGTACGATCCTCCCTGCCGTCTCCCCCGATTCCTAGATAACCTTGGATTTCAGTTCGGAAAGCCCGGTAAGGTAGTTATTCCCTTAACAGTATATCGATGATCGCGGCTATGTCGGTTTCAAAAGAATCTAGGAAACTACAGTCAATACACTTAATCTGATTGAGCATGGTTTTTGGAAAGCTTTTCAGGCGGATAATAAGGTCTTCGTCGGTAAACCCGGCCTTTTTATGAGCGGCTTCAAGAATATCCGGCCATGACATGTCGTAGTATGTGTAGATCATGAGAATATCGAAGATGTCCTTAGGATTATCCCTTCCGATAACCGCGGTGAGCTTATTGGCCAAGATGTTTTCCAGGTTATCGATAAGATAGTTCTGTTCGGTAACTACCGGTTCTTTATATCTGTACGCAATGTCGTTCACAAAATCGATCTGAAGGCTTTCATCGACAGCAAGTCGAACATAGTTTTTTGTTTCTATAACAACCCGGGTGTCAAAGGATTTTTTGAAGACGTGTATTATATTGCGCAGGGCGAAGGCAAACCGGGGAGAAGCATTTGTGAAGAAATCAAGATCATCGGAGTAGCGCTTTTCTTGATAAAACCGGCTGAGGCATGTTCCTCCGGTCAGATAAAAGTCCGATTCAGTGGTAAATAGGGTTTCCAACACCTTGTCTTGCAGGATGTACAGGCTCCGGTAATCTTCAGAAGGGGTTATGTCGTCCATTGAAGTTCGCGTATTTCCAGCTTTTTATCGAAAAAGAACACCTCGGCGAGATTTTTTCTGCGGAAAGCGTGGTCGTAATTAAAAGACGGTGGGCTGTAGTCTTCCAGAAAGGTGTGGAGGTCCGTCGGGCTAAAAAGCCGCAGGTCCAGCAGGTAATGTGAACTGTTGAGCAGGATTTTTTCGAAAACATGCTTTTTATCCCGCTGATTACTACCGGATAGGATCTGCTCTATTTCCTCCTTGGAAAGGTGTGAATCCCAAAAACATTCCCGGACAATTCTCTCGTAGTTAGCCATACATATATAATACTTCGGGAAATCTTCTCTTACAAGCCGGCCTGGACATGGAGCTTTCGGTATACCCCCTGCATCAGGAACAGTCCCACGATAAAGGTGAGAATGAACCTCGAGGGCATGGACAAGTAGACCCTGTTGAGCCCCACGATCCGGGGGAGGAGCAGCACTACGTTATAGGAAACCCTATCTGATAGCCCGCATCGGCTGCAGCAATCCGGACTGCAGTCACGACTACTTCCGCCCCTTCTCCGGCAAAGGGTTTTATCTGTGCCCCCGGATCGAGGAACTAATCCATGTACACAATTCGAGACATGACCAAGGATGATTTCGGCAACGTGGCATTCTGCGGTTACAAGAATCCCAAGAGCGACTCCTACCGCAACAAGACGGAGTGGCTCGAGGAGGAGATGAGCCGGTGCTACGAAAGATCGCATCACCCGTGACGGCGAGGTCGTGGCCGACCGGCCCGTCAGCAAGAGCAGATTTCGGAATATCGTCAACTCGGAACAGAAAACAACCGATTAGTCCAGCGTCACAACAGGGATCTCCTCCACTCGTTTCCATCCGTTGTCGTTGGTAAGAATATAGTCTGCACCGGCTACTATGGCCGTGGCGATCTGAATGGCATCCGGCGTTTTCATAGTATACCGGACTCTGATTTCGGCTACCTTCTCGGCGACGAGAAAATTCATCGGATGGATCGTGAGGGTATCGGAGTTGGTGAAAAATCTGCGGTATTTTGCGACGAGATCATCACGACCGAGACGTGTAGGTTGTGTAATCAACTCGATGTAGCTGATATATGATGTAACGATACTTCCGTCTGCCGCGGCTAACCTGGAAAGACATTCATCGACCCTTGGGGCGAAAACCGGATGGTCTTCGAAATAGTATATAAACGGAGCCGTATCGATGAATAGGATCGAACTGGAGTCGAAACTCAGTTCCATTCGTCCCGCTCTGTGTGGATATAGTCCTCCGCCACTATGTCCGCCCATATAGATTTTCCGAGACCGCGACTCGCCCGAAAATCGAGTGTGGTTTCTCTTGCCTCTTCCGTACCATAATCAGGCCTGACTAACTTGGCCACGATCTTTCCTGCCCTCTTTATGGTAATCACTTCTCCCTTCAAGATGACACGATTCAACATCTCTCCGAATTTTCGCCTTGCTTCGACAGCTGATATCTCCATATATCACTCCATCAATATGATCATATCGATCATTATGATTATAGCACACCGATCGAGAAAAACAATCTATAGAGCCGTCTGAATAAATTGTCCCGAATGATTTGATGTCGTTTCACCTGGTCCGGTGAAAATTGTCTATTCAGACCTCACTGGGGTCCCCTCCATCTCCTCCCACACAACCACGGCCTTCGCGTCCTGATACTCAAAAACCACCGGCAGGGCTACCACGGGTTTCTCACCCCCTAAAAAGCGCTTGGCGTAGTCGGTCTCGCGAATTTGCCTTTTTGCTTCTTCCAGTATCTGGTCCTTGTCTTCTTGGTCCGTGAACTTGAATTCGAAGAGGTAAACCCGGTCGGGAAGGGTAAACACTGCGTCAATCCGGCCCCGGCTGGTCCGGTACTCCAACTCCAGGTGGTAGCCCATGAGCACAAAAATGAGGTAGAACAGGCTTTGCCAATATTTTTCGTATTTTAGGTGCACGTCGTAGGGGACCTGGGCGAAGAGTATTTCCAGGTTTTCGAAGAACAATTCTAAGTCGCCGGATTTTATGGCCAGGGTCAGCCGGTGCAAGGGGGTTGTGCTGGTGACGGGTGCAAAATCCCGGAGCAGGGAATTGGCAAAAGCCTGACGAACCTCCCGGTTCGGTTGGGTCAGGTAGTATGCCTCCATGCTTGGGTCGTAATTTCCAATGGTCAGATATCCGCTTTGAAACAGAATAGGTAAGGCCCGAAGGTTCTCGACATCGTAAGTCGAAAAGTCACTTTCTGAACAGATCAGGTTTTCCAAATCGGTGGGCGGAAAGTCTTCCTTTTTCATGAGTTCCGCGAGGAAGGTCGGTGTACCGGTTTCAAACCAATAGGGCTTAAACTCCCGATCTTGGAGAAAAGTAAATATGGAGACCGGGTTGTAGACTCGTAGGTCTCGGGAGGAAAACCGGAAACCGTTGTACCACTCTCTAATCTCCTTCCGGTCCGCTATTTGGTGTAATGCACTACCAAAATACCGGTCCAGTTCCTCTTCCGTGTATCCGCACAGATCGGCAAACGCCGGTTTCATGGTCAAGTCCGTCAGGTTGTTAAGTCCGCTGAAAACACTGATCTTCGCAAACTTGGTCACCCCGGTTAAAAAGGTAAAGCGCAGGTTCTCGTCCCTGGCCTTGAGAATAGTGTAAAAACCTTTAAGAATTTCCTTTGCTTTCTCGGCTTTTTTCGGCTTTGTAATGTTGTTGAGAATGGGCTTATCGTATTCGTCGATCAGGACCACGGCTCTTTCGGGAAGAAGAGCGAGAAGATTGGCGAAATATTCATCGTAGGGCAGGCTTTCGTTGACCTGTATACCAAACGCCTCCGCTTTTTGCCGAAGACTGCGCTTGATAAAGAGCTTGAGATCATCCTCGTCCTTTTCCTCTGAAAATTCACTTAAGTCGAAGCGTAAAACCGGCCATTTCTTCCACTCCCAGGGCTGGTCGTAAATGTAGAGGCCTTCGAAAAGCTCCTTTTCTCCCTTGAAAATGGACGCCAGGGTGCTTAAGGTCAGGCTTTTGCCAAAGCGACGAGGCCGGGAGAGGAAGTAGTTTTTCCCGTTTGCAGCAATGTCGTAGATAAAACGGGTCTTGTCCACATAGAGGTAGCCTTCCTGAATGATCTCTTTAAAGGTCTGAATGCCCAGGGGGAGCTTCTTCATGGCCTTATTATAGTCTGCGGAGGACCCTTGAGTAAGGGTAGACCCCGACCCCTTCCCATTTCCCCGGTTATATGCTGAAATGGGAGCCTGAAAATCCCGAATAACGGCATATCCTGCCTCCTCGTATCATTACGCCGGTATTCTATTGGCCGGCATCAGAAGAAAGGTGCACGGTTTGGTCGCGAAGAGGAAGAAGGTGATGAGGCGGCGACACGTTGTAGGGAACTGCGAAGGGAAATCAAAGGAAAGGAAGATGGTCGAACAACTGGAAACACTGATGGAGGAGTTCCGAGGCGAGTATGACGGGCTCCAGACTCAGGCGGAGACGCAGAACCTCAAGGCCAAGTACCTCGGCAAGAAGGGCAAGATCCGCACGATCCTGGGCTCCATGAAGGATGCGGATCCGGAGACTCGCAAGAGTGTGGGGATGCTCTCCAACAAGTACAAGGACGAGATCCAGACGCTCATCGACGCCAAACTGGCCGAAATCGAGGCCCGTGAGATCGACGAGAGGCTCGAGAAGAATTGGCAGGACATCACCCTGCTCGATTCGGTGAAGATGAAGGGGATGAACGCCGCCGGCTTTCACCCGCTCTCTACCATCCAGCGGGAGGTGGAGGAGATATTCCTCTCCATGGGATTCGACATCCTGGACGGTCCCCATATCGAAGACGACTACCACCACTTCAAGGCCCTGAACGTCCCTGAGAACCATCCGGCCCGGGACCTGCAGGACACCTTCTGGTTTCCCGACATGATCCATCTGCTGCGGGGACAGACCTCCACCATCCAGATTCGGGGGATGCGGGAGAAGAAGCCGCCCTTCAAGTTTATCGGCCCCGGCAAGGTCTTCCGGTGTGAGGCTACCGACGCCTCCCACGAGATGACCTTCCATCAGGTCGAGGGCATGATGATCGATAAAGATGTGTCCGCCGGTAATCTCTACTACTTCCTCAAGGCGCTGCTGAGTGCCATATTCCGCAGGGAGATCGAGGTGCGCCTCCGGCACGGCTACTTTCCGTTCGTGGAGCCTGGCTTCGAGCTGGACATCAAGTGCCTCTTCTGCGGCGGTGACGGCTGTCCGGTCTGTAAGCGTACCGGTTGGATGGAATTTTTGGGCTGCGGCATGGTGCACCCCAACGTCCTCGAAGAGGGGGGCATCGATCCCGACGAGTGGAACGGCTTCGCCTTCGGGCTGGGCCTCGACCGGCTGGTGATGCTCCGCTACGGCATCGATGATATCCGCCACCTGCAGAGCGGCGACCTCAGGTTCGTCGGACAATTCCGGGCCTACTAACGCAAGGACCCGGAGAATAGCATGCATGCGCACAAGATCGAGTAGAGAGGTATTTTCATGCGTATTTCCATAGATTGGATTCGGGAATTTGCCGCCATCCCCCAGCTACCCGAGCGGGAGTTGGCCACCCGGATCACCATGTCCACCTGCGAGATCGAGGAGATCTCCACCAGCGCCGAGGTGTTGAACTCGGTATTCGTGGCCCGTATCACCGGCGTCAAACCCCACCCAAACGCGGACACCCTGCACTTGGTGACCTTCGACGCCGGTAGGAACGGCGGCGGTGAGGTCGTGTGCGGCGCACCCAACGTGAAGCCGGGGATCAAGGTTCCCTTCGCGCCGGTGGGCACCACCCTCCCGGCCGGTTTCACCCTGACCGCCAAGGAGATCCGGGGTGTCGTGTCCGAGGGCATGCTCTGCTCCGAGGTGGAACTCGATCTCGGCGAGGATGCGTCGGGGTTGATGGTCCTGTCTGATGAAGCCGAAATCGGCGCCACCCTGTCTGAGGCGTTGGGAATCACCTCGGACATGGTGCTGGACGTGGATAACAAGTCGATCACCCACCGGCCCGACCTGTGGGGCCACTACGGCATGGCCCGGGATTTTGCGGCCGTCTTCGACGTACCCCTCGAGAATCCCTACGGCGAGGCGTGGGCAGCCGGAATCCGAGAGAAGTTCACCGACGACCCCTCACCCATCGTGCCGCGGGTCGAGAAGGATACGGCGTGCAAGGTGTACTACGGCATCACCGTCCGGGGCGTCAAGGTAGAGGACAGCCCCTCGTGGATGCAGGCACGGCTCATCGCCTGCGGCCTGAGGCCGATCAACAGCATCGTCGACATCTCCAACTACGTGATGCTGGAGCTGGGGATGCCCAACCACATCTTCGACCTGAACCTGATCGGCGGCGGCAAGATCATCATCCGCCGCACCGGCAGGGAGGAGACCTTCGTCACCCTGGACGAGATGGAGCGGCAGCTGATCCCCGAGGACACCGTGGTGGCCGACGCGGAGAAACCGCTGGTCATCGGCGGCATCATGGGCGGCCTTGAGAGCGGGGTCACCGAAAAGACCACCGACATCTTCATCGAGGTGGCCAACTGGGTGGACGTCGAGATCCGCAAGACCACCACCCGGCTGGGCCTGCGTACCGATTCATCCCAACGCTACGAGAAGAGCCAGGACAACCTGGCCTGCGAACGTACCGCCTTCCGGCTCGCGGACCTGGTCCTGCAACTGAACCCCGGTGCGAAGGTGGTGGGAAAGCTGGAGTACGACGGCGAGGATCCGGCGGCGTTCACCCCTAAGGAGGTGGACGTGCGCATGGACCTGGTAAACACCGTCTTAGGAGTTCCGGTGCCGACGGATGAGGCCGTCCGTATCCTGGAAAGCCTCGAGTTCGGCGTAGAGGCGAAGACGCCGAAGAACAGGTTGGATGCCGACCCGAAACACGGCGGTGAGGAGCTGACCGTCACGGTTCCGAGCTTCAGGGCCACCAAGGATATCGACGGCGAGGCCGATATCATCGAGGAGATCGGCCGCATCTACGGGTACGACAAGGTGGTGCCGACGCCGCCCAAGGCGGCGTTGGAGACGGTGCTGTTGTCGCCGCCGCTGGTGATGCGCCGGAAGATACGGGATTTCTTGGCCCAACGGGGCAGGTCCCTGGAGATCATCAACTACCCCCTCATCGGACGTGACCTGCTGGAGCAGGCCGAATGGGACAACATGGCGGACGATCTCAGGCTCGAGAACGCCCTCTCGCCGGAACGGGACCGGATGCGTCCCAGCATGGTGCCGGGCATCATCGAATCGGCGGCGCTGAATCAGCGGAACTTCGAGTCCTTCAGGCTCTTCGAGATCGGACGCAGCTATCACGGCCGGGATGTGCTGGACGGGATAGCCGATCCGGGGGAGTGGAAGGACGAGTACTCCTGTGAGACCAATCAAGTTACGGTGGTCTTCTACGACAGGAACCGTTCTCCCTTCATGGACCTGGCCAACTGCTTCGAAGACCTGATGAACTACCTGAACCTCTCCTACCGCTTCCACCCCGGGGCGGAACGGCTGCCGCTGGTGCCGAAAGGATGGTCCGGGATTCACCCGAACGAACGCATCGCCGTAGAGGTCTTGGGGAAGGCTCGCGGGGCGATGTTCACGCTGCATCCGCTGATCGCCCGGAAATTCAAGATCAAGGGGTATGCGGTCATCGCTGTCATGGATCTGGCGGGGTTCGAGCAGATAGTGCCCAAGGACAAGACCAAGTACCGGCCTTTGCCGAAGTATCCGGCCTCGGAGTTCGACTGCACGGTGGTGACAGAGGCACGGACGCCGGTGGCTCGTATCTTGGACGTGTTCCGGAAGATGAAGATTCCGCAGATGGTTTCCTACGGTGTCGTCGATCTATTCGCCTTGAGCGAATCGCAGAAAACCGTCACCATGCGGGTGGTATTCGCGGACGAATCGAAGACCCTGAATGCCGACGAGGTATCCGCGGCGCAGGATGCCGTAATCGAGCAGCTCGACAAGGCGGGATTCCCGCTAAAACAGGGGTGATATGCGGCATTACAATAGAATTTTCACTATACTTACACATACACTATAATTACATATAAAAGATAGAAGGAGGAAGCGTATGAACGCGGGAAAGGATTTCTCCGTCAAGGCGGTCCGGCTCGAATGGACGGCCGAATGCAACATCATCATGGGGCAGTCTCACTTCATCAAGACCGTCGAGGACGTAAGCGAGATCCTCATCGGAACAGTGCCCGGGATCGAGTTCGGCCTGGCCTTCTGCGAGGCTTCGGGGCCGTGTCTGATCCGAACAGAGGGGAACGCCCCGGACTTGGTGAAGGACGCTCAAGGGTGTGCCGAAGCCGTCGCCGCGGGTCACACCTTCTACCTGATCATCAGGAACGCCTTCCCCATCAACGTCCTCAACCAGATCAAGGCATGCCCGGAGGTGACCCGAATCTTCGCCGCCACCGCCAATCCGCTGCAGGTACTCGTCGCATCGACTGAGCAGGGGAACGGGATTATCGGGGTGATCGACGGTTTTCCGCCCAAGGGGGTCGAAGGGGAGAAGGAGAAATCCGAGCGGCACGAGATTCTCAGGTCCTTCGGGTATAAGTATTGACTGCCCGCGGGATTTCCAGACAAAATACGAGGTGCCGGAACCGTACCCATCTTACAAAGGATGATCCATGAGTAAGAAGATACTAATAATCGACGAATCGAACCTCTTCCGCGACTATCTCTCCAAGAAACTGAACCAGTACGGGTTCGAGGTCCTCGAGGGGCATAACGGCCTCGACGGATCCGCGAAGATGCGCGGCGAGATGCCGGATCTGGTAATCATGGATTACTACTTGAGCCGGAAGAGCAGCATGGAGGTGCTGCAGGAGAAGGTCAAGAATCCCAACACCAAGGATACTCCGGTCATCCTGGTCTCGACCAAAATCGACAAGAACAAGGTGATCGAGATCGCCAAATTCGGCGTCAAGAAGTTCTTTTCCAAGCCCCTCAAGATGGATGCGCTTCTGAGCACGGTCTCCGAGGTGCTGAAGGTTGAGCTGAAGCTCGATACGACTCCCTGTATCATCGAGGCCCATTTCAACGACGATATCCTCTTCATCGAGGTCGCCCGAGGGCTGAACACCGAGAAGATCGAACTCCTCCGGTACAAGCTGACCGAACTCTTAGGGCTCTACAAGGTGAAGGTTCCGAAGGTTCTGGTGATGATGTCCAACCTGGAGCTGACCCCGGCCGATGTGCCGAAACTTCAGCAACTCTTCGAGGAGATAATCGAGAACGGCCGGACGAGGCCCAAGCTCGTGAAAGTGCTGACGACTTCCGACTTCGTCAAGGATTTTCTGTCGGAAAGCACCGATTTCTTCGAGATCGGGGTGGCCGAAAGCCTCGACAAGGCCATGGACGACCTTATCGGTCTCAAGCCCGATCAGATCGCCCACGACGAGGTCGCACACTCCAAATTCCTCACCGCCACGGCCCCGAAAGACGGAGCGGAGGAGAATTTTGCCCTGCGGTTCGATGCCGAACGGGATGGTGCGGCCGGGGACGGGGGAGAAGCCCTTGCATCGCAGTTCGGAGAGGCGACCATAGCGGTAGTCGACGACGATCTGGTAATTCGGGAGCTGGTGAAGACCGTCTTCTCCGAGACCGGATGGACGGTGGTGACCTTCGAGAACGGCAAGGAGTTCGTCAAGGGACTGAACGAGCATGAGTTCGATCTCGCGTTTCTCGACCTGATGATGCCGGAGATGAACGGGTTTCAGGTCCTGCAATATATGAAGCATACCGGCAACTCGCTGCCGATCATCGTATTCTCGGCCTTGACCCACCAGGAGACGGTGGTGAAGGCGGTGAATTTCGGCATCTCGAGCTATCTGATCAAGCCGCTGAAGCCGGAGAAACTCCTCAGAAAGGCGATCGAAATACTCAGTGTGACCTTCAAATAATGATGAATTTGGACGGAATCTATAGATCGGTCTTTGATGATTCCCCCCTCGGCATGGCCCTCGTCGGCAAGAGCGGTACCATCCTTACCTGTAACGTGGCTCTTCAGGCCTTGGGTCGGTCCGCCGGATTGGAGCTTCAGAATACTCCGTTTTCGGACCTACTCGTCCCGGCCGACAGAGGAGCGTTCACTACCCGATTCGAGAAGCTGCTCTCCGATGGTGAAGGCGAGTTCAGACTCGAGGCTCGGATTATCGATAAGCAGCGGGACCACTCCTGGTGGCGGACGCACTTCAGCTTCGCGACCCATGCGAACGGGAGCAAGAAGCTGATCCTGGCGATCATCGAGGATATCACCGGCCAGAAGAGCGACGTCGCCCAGCTGATGAACGAGAAAGAGGCCTCGCAGCGCGCACAGGAGGCGGCCGAACGGGCGGCACAGACCAAGTCCGAATTCCTCGCAAACATGAGCCACGAGATTCGCACCCCGATCCATACCATCATCGGGATGACCGAGCTCCTCACCGAGACCCGACTCGACGAGGAGCAGCAGGAGTACGCGCAGCAGGTGGGCTTTTCCGCCGATGTACTCCTCAGCCTGGTCAACGACATCCTGGATTTTTCCAAGATCGAGGCCGGGAAACTCTCTCTGGAGACCATCGATTTCGACCTGTTTCAGACCATCGAGGACGCCGTCGATATGGTTGCCATGGAGGCGCACAAGAAGGGCCTGGAAACCGGCGTCTTCTTCAAATCCGACGTTCCCCACCTGTTGGTAGGCGATCCCGTGCGGCTCAGGCAGATCATCGTCAACCTGTTCAACAACGCCGTAAAGTTTACGGCACGGGGTGAGGTGTTCCTCTCCGTGAAGGTAGAAGAGGATCGGCCCGGATCGGTCCTCCTGAAGTTCCTGGTGCGGGATACCGGAATCGGCATACCCGCGAGCATGAAGGCGCGGCTCTTCAAGGACTTCTCGCAGGTGGATTCCTCGACGACCAGGAAGTACGGCGGGACGGGGCTGGGCCTTTCGATATCGAAAAACCTTGCCTTCATGATGGGCGGCGAGATCGGCGTCGAAAGCGTCGAGGGTGAAGGTTCTACCTTCTGGTTCACCGCCGGCTTCGAGAAACAGGAGGACGAGGAGCTCTACGCGGATGTGGCAGGCACGTTCTACGATCGGCTGCCGGTGTTGGTGGTGGACGACAACGCCGCGACACGGTGTGTTCTGCGGGACTACCTCATGGAGTGGGGATGTGCCGTGGACGAGGTCGGCGACGGAGAGGCGGCGCTCTCGATCATGAAGGGCAGGGCCGCCGCGGGGAATTCATACGAGGCGTGTCTCATCGACCTACTGATGCCCCGCATGGACGGCTGGCAGCTTGCAAGCGAGATCAACGCCGACAAGGACATCAATGCAACCAAGCTGGTCCTCATGAGCCCCATCGGCAAGAGCGGTGACGAGGCCAAGATGAAGCTCCTCCGGTGGTTCGACGCCTATCTTTCGAAGCCGATAAAGAAGTCGCTTCTGTTCGAGAGCATCTTCCGGGTGATGAACGACAACCTGGACCTGGAGGCGGTGGACGAGGCTCAGGAGGAGGTCTCGGATACCCTGCCGGGAGAGGAGACCCTGAGTGTCGACGGCGGGCGGATACTCGTTGCGGAGGACCACGAGGTGAACCAGCAGCTGTTTCGAACCATCCTCGAGAACCTGGGGTTCGAAGCCGTCATGGCATCCAACGGGCTCGAGGCGGTGGAGGCCTGCAAAGGTCAGGAGCAGTTCGATATCGTCTTCATGGACGTGCAGATGCCGGAGATGAACGGGTACGAGGCCACCGCGACCATGCGCACCAACGGCGTCGACATTCCCATCATCGCAGTCACCGCCAGCGCCATCAAGGGTGAACGGGAGAAGTGTCTCTCCGTCGGCATGTCCGACTTCCTCACCAAACCGTTCAAGAAGAAAGACATCATCCCGGTCCTGAACAAATGGATGGGGCTCCTCCACGACGGCAGCCGATCGTCGTATTATGTTCCGGCGAGTCGGAGAGTCGAGGGGGAGCTCACCGCGTCGGTTGACGTGGATTCATCGGCAGTCCTCGCCGAGGCGGCGACGGTCGGATTCGATCGTGATATCGACCTTCCGTATCCCCGAAGCGTCTCCGTTCGCGGCGTACCAGAGGCTGCGGAGGGAGTGGCGGGTGAGTTGGTGCCTGTCGATGCGCCTTTGGAACCGGACGGTCTCGGTGGTTCCGCGGCCGAGGGTGACATAGCGATCGACGAGACCTATGTCTTCGATTTCGACGAGGCCGTCGAGACCTTCATGGGGAACCGTGAGGTGGTGTTGAATGTCCTCGGCTCCTACATCGAGAAGGTTGCCGGGCAGCTTCCGGTGATGGAACAGGCGCTGCAGGATGGCGATTTCGAGCAGCTTCGTCAGGAGGCCCACTCGATCAAGGGAGGCGGATGGAACCTTCAGGCCAGGCACATCGGCGACATGGCGGAGGGACTGGAGAACGCGGCCAGTGATTCGGATGGCGGGGTCTCTGAAGCCTCCCTCGCGAAGGTCGCGGCGGCCTTCGAACTCCTCTCCCGGCGCGCGGAAACACTACAGTCCTGAGATCAATCAAGCCTCTATATTTACCGGCTCCACTCGAGGCGGTTCTCACTGCGAGCCTACGGTCGTCTGAATAGAATCGATTCACACTCAGTCGAAGACAATCCGTTCATATCCCGTGTCCGACAGAATCTCCGAGATAATCTCCCTGCCGTTTCGTGCCGCCTCCTCCAGGATTCCCTCCGTCGTGACGAGATCCCCGATTCGGTCCTCGATAAAAGCCACGATCTGTTTCCATTTCTCGGGGGTAACCGCCAGGTCCGGGTACCGATAGGCGTCGCTGCGGTCGTCGTTGTAGGTGATCGACGTGATCTGCGGATCCGGGAGCCGCACCCGTACCAGATTCTCCTCCGGAGAAGGCCGGATGTATCGGCTCATCTCCTCCTCCGACCACCCGGAGAGGTCGAATCCGGCGGTGACGGCGCAGGTGAGTACGACGAACTCACGAGTAGTATGACCGTGTCGTACCAGATCGATCTCCAGTTCCTCGCAAAGCTCGTAGAGTTCCAGGAGGTCTCGCTCTCCAACCGTCAACAACCGGCCCATTTCCCACCGGCGGTACAGGTCCCGATATTCCGGAGGATCCTCCGGAAGGAAGTCGTGAGGAAACACCGTCTTGTATACGTATTCGATGGTCTCGATTTTCAGTATGCTCCGCATCTCCGTGAGGGTGATCTCGGAAACGGCCTGTCGCCGGTGCCGCACGGGTGAGAGGTTGATCCCGACGAGGGGCCCCGCCACGGAGAGGCCGACCAACAGCACGATTACGAGCAGAATCAGGAGCAGGACACCCCGGAGCAGGCCGATGCGCGAGAAGAACGTCCTCATTCCTGCGCCTCCTCGGCGGATGTCGAAGTCTCCGAAGGCTCCGGTGACTCCGACGGCTCGCGGGATGGTGAACCCGGATGGCCGCGGAATCGGATCTCTATGCGTTCGAATCCCGCCGCCGAAAGGAACGACGTCAGAAACGCCTCGATATTGGCGGTCGACTTCTTCAGGATGCCGCGGCGCACGGCGTCCTCTATTATCCCCTCTTTCGCCTGATGGATCTCGTCATAATACTCGAGTCGGCCGATCGACTCTCCCCGCTCCCTCGCGAAGTACTGATGGATCGAGGACTCGTCTGCGTCCACCGAGAGGATCCTCGGTGCCGGCAGCATCACCTCGATTCCCCGCAATCCGGTGCGCTCGATCTCGATGCCGTCCCCCAGATCGATGCCGGCCGTAACGGATATCCGCACCGAAAAGAGGGTCTCCTTCTCCATGGTGCGCACGCCGAAGATGGTGCGCTCCTCGCCGACATACACCACATCCCGGTACACGTACTCGTACCCGGGCATCCGCCGGATCTGTTCGATACGGCTGCGGATGCGCTCTGTCCGTTCAGGCAGGATACCGCATGAGATGGCAAGTAGGCAGAAGAGACAGGCTGCTGCACGGGTCGCGATTGGAGGCAGGTACGAGAACAGGAGAGGGGCGACTCGCCTCAGGCGGGGCCGGAAGATCATGGAGATGCGGATGTATATACTATATTTTTCAATTGTGCGTAACATTTGGTCAGAATAGTAATCGAATTCCCCTACTCTGTGAAGCGTGGACGAGTGCGCGTGGCGTAACACGTGTGTCTATGGGCGGAGGAGCGGGGTAGAGGAAAACTGTCACGACACGGCGTGTATCCAGCTAACGATCGGCGACTGTGTTTCTCCTGAGCCACGCCGCGTCCGCCGCGCCGACCTTGACGGCGCCGATACTTCCGTCCGGGGAGACTATAATGGTGGTGGGAATTGCCTGTACGCCGTAGTTCTCAGACACCCTCCCGGTTCTGTCCATCAACACTGTGAATGTGATTCCGTATTCCTCGATGAAATCGGTCACGTCTCGTTCCCACTTCTCTCCTGTCGTCATGTTGACAGCCAGGATAACCGGGCCATCCTCGTCTCCGCCGTATTCGGCGTGGAAGTCGATGAACTCCGAGACCTCGGCCCGACATGGTGGACACCAGGTGGCCCAGAAGTTTACCACCACGCTGCGACCCTCGTATGAGGTGAGGGAGACAGTTTTGCCCTCCATGGTTTCCAGGGTAAACGGAACGGCGGGACTCCCCACCGTAGGCAGTCTCGAGGCGATCATCGAACCATCGCTTCCGGAACCACCCCTGGGCCATGCAGCTGCCCCCAAGATGAAGACCCCGATTCCTACCGCGGCCACGACCAGGATCGCCCGCAGCAATCCGATAGTTGGGCGGGCATGGTTTCCGGGAGCCTTGTCTAAAGCATCCTCGTCTACGGCGGAATCGATCTCGACCTCAGGAGTCTGTCTCTGATAGCGAGTTATCCGAAAAGCGATGTACACGCCGGCCCCGATGAGTCCCAGAATCACTCCGAAGGTACCGCCGGGAAGATAGAGGAGGTTCAATGGCGATTCGAGGATGCGCATCGGTTTCGTGATCAGGACGCTGAGCTTCCAAGCCCCGAACCCGACCAGAAGTCCCCCCTGTACTGCGTCGACGGCCCGGCGTCCGATCTCCGGCTCGCGACGGTAGAGCAGTTTTGCGGCGATAGACATAACCGCCAAGGCGATCAAGACGAGGATCAACCACGGCGGAATCGACAACGGACCGAGTCTGACCGGTAGGCTCAAGGTAGCAAACACTCACTTCTCCCGTACTATTTCCACACCGCGATGATCTCTCGAAACAGCCCGTCGTGGTCGTCCACCGCCGGGAACATCGGGTTCTCGGTGGCGATCGTTTCGGGCGGACGGAACAGCACGCCCGCATCGGCCTCCCGCAGCATGGTGAGGTCGTTGTATGAGTCTCCGGACGCGATAACCCGGTACCCGATGCTCCGCAGGGCCTTCACCGCGTTCTTCTTGCCATCCTTCTGTCGCAAGGTATAATCGACGATGTATCCCTCGTCGTCTACCACCAGGGAGTTGCAGAAGAGGGTCGGCCACCCGAGCTTCTTCATGAGCGGGGTGGCGAATTGGGTGAAGGTGTCCGATAGGATTATCACCTGACCACGTTCCCTGAGCTTGTCCAGGAAACTCAGCCCCCCGGGAAGGGGATCCATCCGGCCTATCACCGTTTGGATGTCGTCCAAGGTAAGGTCATGCTCCGCCAGGATCTCGAGCCGACGGCGCATGAGGACGTCGTAATCGGGGACGTCGCGGGTGGTGAGTCTCAATTCTTCGATTTTTGTCTCTTCGGCGAAATTGATCCAGATCTCCGGTACCAAGACGCCCTCGAGATCGAGGCACACGATCGTCATCTTTTAGGTTTCCTCCGCTGGTGTAGTTGCCGTGTCGGCCGACATCGAATTCTCATCTGTGTCTCATTGATTCCTAACAGTACATGTCTTATTCTTACGATAGCGGTAGGTTTTTCCGGTGGCATCGCGAGCTACCGATGTCGGAACCGGAGATACTATACAGGCCATGGTGATCTAGGGCAACCGGGTCCTGCAACGCATTATCGCCTGCGCTGCAGGCGGACATTCCTCCAAGGAGTATACGATGGACAAGAAAGAGAAGGTTTTGTTTCTCTGTTCCCATAACTCGTGTCGAAGCCAGATGGCGGAGATGATCTTACGGAGACACGGCGGCGACAGATACATCGTGCATAGCGCAGGCCTCCATCCGAGTGAGGTCCATCCCCTGACCTTGGCCGTGCTGAAGGAACAGGGGTACGATACCACCGGGCTGCGGTCGAAGGCCGCGGCCGAATTTCTAAACAAAGAGCACTTTTCATATGTCATCATCGTATGTTCCAAGGCCGACAAGGAGTGTCCGAGCACGTGGCCGCTGGTGACGCACCGACTGTACTGGCCCTTCGAGGATCCCCAGGAGTTCGAGGGCTCGGACGAAGAGAAGCTCGACAAGTTTCGAGAGGTTCGTGATACCATCGAGACCCATATCCTAAATTGGCTAGAACGAAAGTAACGCCGTAGCGTTCGGTCATTTTCATCGTTCCGGTGCCGCCGTGCGGCATGAGTCAACGCGCCTACTTGATTTTACCCCTGCCTCGGGGCTACAATCGCACTTCTATATTTCGGTCTATCCGAATCGGGTGTATCCGCTGATCGACAACCAAGGATATAGATGTGTTGAAAGAGTACAAGAGGTTATTTCCCTACCTGAAGCGATATGTCTGGTGGTATGTGTTCGGCCTGTTCTTCCTGGTAATCACCGACGGCGGGCAGCTGTTCATGCCGCAGATCATCAAGTCCGCCATCGATATCATCTCGGGAGGCAGGTTCGAGTTGTCGGCGGTCTTACAGCGGGCGATTATGCTGGCAGGCGTGGCCCTGGCGGTAGCGGTGGGGCGCTTCGGGTGGCGGTTCTTTCTCAACGGCACCTCCCGCAGGATAGAAGCGGAGCTCCGGGACGACCTGTTCCGTCACCTCCTGACGCTCTCCTCCTCCTTCTATAATCGCACGAAGACCGGCGACCTCATGGCGAGGGCCACCAACGACATGCGGGCCATCCGCATGGCCACCGGCATGGCCTTCGTCGCCTTCATCGACGGGCTGTTCATGGCCGCCGCCATCTTCACCATCCTGTTCACCCAATATACCGAGCTGGCCCTCATCACCATCATCCCCCTGCCGGTAATCGCCATCCTCACTCTGGGAATGGGAAAGTTGATAGGCGAACGGTTTCGGCGGGTGCAGGAGGGGTTTTCCCGGCTCTCGGAGCATGTACAGGAGACCCTGTCGGGCATCCGGGTGGTGAAATCGTTCGTGCAGGAGAAGCATGTCATCGGCAGGTTTCATGCCGCCAACATGGAGTACGTAGGCGCGAACATGGCTCTGGTGAAGATCTGGGGCTTCTTCTTTCCGCTGATCATGTTCCTCTCCGGCGTGTCTGCGCTGCTGCTGCTCCGCTTCGGCGGGGTCGCGGTCATAGAGAGAAAGTTGACTCCCGGGGACTTCGTGGCGGTATTGGCGTACCTGCAGATGCTCAGGTGGCCGATGGCAGGTATCGGATTCACGGTCAACATGATCCAGCGGGGCGCCGCGTCTCTCGGCCGTATCAACCGGATTCTGGAGGAGAAGCCGGACATCACGAGCCCCCCGTCGCCTCGCACCGAGGTACCTGCGGGGGATCTTGTCGTGCAGGATCTTTCCTACGGGTATGAGGATGGAGATCCGATTCTCAAAGAGATTAATTTCGTGGTGCCCGAGGGCTCCACTCTGGGAATATTGGGCCGCACCGGGTCAGGGAAGTCTACCCTGGTCAAACTGATCCCCCGGCTCCTCGATCCCCCTCGGGGTACGATCACCATCGCTGGCCGTGACGTCCATGAGTGGGACCTGCATGTGCTGCGGTCGAGTATCGCCATGGTCCCCCAGGACACCTTTCTCTTCTCGGCACCCATCAAGGAGAACATCGCCTTCGGTGACCCGTCTCTGCCGGAGGAGACGTTGAGTGCGGCCGCGGAAGTATCTACTATCAACAGAGATCTCGAAAATTTCCCCTCCGCCTGGGACACCACCGTAGGCGAACGTGGCATCACCCTCTCGGGCGGACAGAAGCAGCGGGTGGCCATCTCCAGGGCAGTCGCCGTCAACCCGCAGTTCATGATATTCGATGATGCGCTCGCTTCGGTGGATACCGAAACGGAGGAGCGAATCCTGAGTAGATTTTTAAAGCTTCGGGCCGGCCGATCGAATATTCTGATCTCGCACCGGGTCTCCACGCTGCAGGCTGCCGATAGAATTATCGTTCTCGATAACGGCCGCATCGTGCAGTCGGGTACTCACGAGGAGCTGCTGGAAGAGGAGGGCTTCTACAGGGAGGTCTACACGATTCAGCAGATGGAAGGGAACGGATAAAACAGTGGTGGGTGGATAGTTATGTTGATGGAAGACGAAGCGATAATCAAAGGGTATGACCCTGTAATCATGAGACGCCTCATGGGGTACCTGAGGCCGTATATCTCCATCGTTCTCTTGGCGGTGATAGGGTTGTTCATGTCCACCGGAGCCGAACTACTCACGCCTGTAATCATGCAGCAGGCCATAGACGAGCATATCGTCGTCAGGAACTACCGTCTCGATCCCGAGTCGCTGCGGATCCCCGAACTGGCCGAGTTGGGGCTCCGCGGCAAGGCGACTAGGATAGAAGACGCGATATTTGTTCCGTCGGCCGATTTCGTGGTTTCCCGGACTATTCGGAATGAACTGCGTGAGAAAAACCTACTGGACGAGAACAACTGGTATGTCTTTCCCTATAGAGACGAAGGGAAGGAGATAGCCGAAAAGTATCCGGACCTCTTCATAGACAATGGTGGATACGGCGCCATCTCCATGGAGAATCTTGCGAAGCTACCCGATGGGGACGCCGGGCTGCTTCGATCGCGGGATGTTCGCGGGGTACTGGCCAAGGTCGTACAGTATGCGGGACTCCTGATTGTGTCGCTGCTCTTCTCATTCGCCCAGGTGTATCTCATGGCCCGCACCGGTCAGTCGGTCATGAAGGACATGCGGCTGCAGCTCTTGGATCATACCGTGCATCAATCTCTCTCATTTTTGGATTCGAAACCCCTCGGCAGTCTCGTCTCCCGGGCCACCAATGACGTCGAGACCGTGAACGAGTTGTTCACCAACGTTGCCACCAGTTTTCTGAAGGACATCAGCCTCATGATCGGCGTCATCGTGACGCTGTTTTTTCTGAACAGCAGGTTGGCACTCATCACCGTGTGTACCCTTCCGCCTATCCTCGTCATGACCATGATCTTTCGGATTCGAGCACGAGAGGCCTACAGGCGCCTACGGATGTGGATCTCACGGATGAACGCATTCCTCTCCGAGCATATCTCCGGTATGGAGGTTGTGCAGATGTTCGGACGTGAGAAGGTGAGTACCGAGAAGTTCCGGGACAACAACGATAATCTCCTGAAGGCCAATCTGGCCGAGATGTATGTGTTTGCTACCTTCAGGCCCCTGGTGGATTTTTTTACTGCCGTATCCATCGGGGTGATCATCTACTTCGGCGCAGGCATGCTGCTCAGAGATTATGTTTCCCTGGGTGTGTTGATCGCCTTCATCAACCTGATCGGAAAGTTCTATCAGCCGGTGATGGACCTCTCCGAGAAGTTTACCATCCTTCAATCCGCCATGGCCGGCGGGGAGCGGGTGTTCAACCTGCTGGACAGCGAGACCCGGATTCCCGATAAGGGCAGGCATGAGATGCCTCAAAGAATCGAGGGGGCCCTCGAGTTCGACAAGGTCGAGTTCGCCTACGTTCCGGGTGAGTCGGTCCTGAAGAAACTCTCTTTCAAGGTGGAACCCGGCGAGACCGTGGCGATAGTGGGGTACACCGGCGCGGGCAAGACGACCATCGCCAACCTGTTGGCCAGACTCTGGGACATCCAATCCGGATCGATCCGCATCGACGGCATAGACATCCGTGATCTCAAATTGGGAGACATTCGTCGCACTATCCAGCCGGTACAGCAGGACGTGTTCATCTTCGCGGACACGATCGCCGAAAACATCCGCCTGGGAACGAATATTCCGCTGGAGAAGATCAAGCAGGCGGCACGAATCGTTCGTGCAGATACCTTCATAGAAAAGATGCCGGACGGATATGACACCGTCCTGAACGAACGGGGAAAGAACCTCTCCATGGGACAGCGTCAGCTCCTCTCCTTCGCCAGGGTCATCGCTCATGATCCCAGGGTCATCATCCTCGACGAGGCTACCGGTAGCATCGACACGGAGACCGAACGGTTGATCCAGGAGGCCATGGACAGGCTCCTCGAACACCGTACGTCACTCGTGATCGCGCACAGACTCTCCACCATACAGAATGCCGACAGGATTCTGGTCTTGAGTTACGGGCAGCTTATCGAAGAGGGGAACCACGAGTCACTCATCGCCAAAGAGGGTGTCTATTACAGCCTCTACAAGCTGCAGTACGAGGCCGGCGTCGGGAGGTGACCGATGAACGCTCCGCCGGCCGACCGACCGTCGACTATTGCGTTGCCGGCCGTCCCCTCTCAGGTGGTGCTTCTCGAGACGACCGATCCCTACGAAAACCTGGCTTTTGAGGATCTTCTCTTCGACGCCTACCGATCGGTCAATACGGCTTTCCGTGCGAGTTTCCGTGACAGACCCTCCTCCACACGCCACAACCCCGCGACGTCTCCTGTCGATCCTGAGATCGGAAGAAGCCTCGGGCTCGAACCCGGCAAACCGCTTCTCCTCCTGTGGCGAAATCGCGATGCGGTGGTATTCGGCCGAAATCAGAACCCGTGGACCGAGTGTGACGTCGCGGCCGCCCGTGCAGAGGGAGTGGACCTCGTTCGCAGGTTGAGCGGCGGAGGGTGTGTGTACCACGACATGGGGAACCTGAACTACTCGCTTTTTGAACCGGGCAGTCTGGCCGGTCGAGAGGCCGGTGCATCCCTGGTCGTCGGAGCCCTCAGGTTGTTGGGCGTGGAATCTCGTGTTCGGGACGGCAACAGGGCCGCCGTATATATCGGAGACAGGAAAGTCTCCGGCAGTGCATTTAGGATTACCAGCGCAGCCTCATACAGCCATGGGACGATACTCGTGGCTGCCGACCTGGGCAAACTGCACCGGGTTTTACGGGTGCCTGAACGAGAGTTCCACGCCGGCGGCACCCCATCGGAACGAGCCCCGGTACTCAATTTGCGGGACCTTGATCCCGGGATTGGTATGGCTGATGTGATGGCGGCCTTAACCCAAACCTTCCGCGGTGCCGACGGTGGAGTGGGCCTGAGCGTCGCTTCGCCGCCGGGTGCGGTTTGCGGAATCTATGATGTGTGGTTGTCCGCGCGGTCTGTTATACAAGCAGCCGTCGAGAAACGAGCTTCGGAGCTGTCGGCGGACGGCTGGGTCTTCGGGAAGACTCCCGAGTTCACGCACAGAATGACGGTACCGGAGGCCTCTCTTTCAGTCACGGTGCGTGGTGGGTTGATCGGCAAGGCGGAGTATTCCTGTTCCGGGCGTCGAGCCGAGGAAATAACAGAGGAAGCGAACCGCGGGCTGCGGGGAACTCCCTACCGGGGCGAGTCTGTCCGAGGGATCCTCGAGTCGCTATCTCGAGCCGTTCCGGTCTCCATACTCGCAAAGATCTCCGAAGAGATCCCATAACCGAATGCACCGAAAAACGTCCGTCGCGTACGCGACGGACGTTTCGAAAGAACGATTTACACATCTATGGTGTGTCGTGTAGCTTACGCGTGTGATTCGGCCGCTTTTTCCTTGCCGAAGGTTGCATCCACCGAATCGTCGCCGCCGTCGCTGTTAATCTTCCTCCGCTTCGTGTAGTGGGTGTGCAGGAGGTGGTGGCTCTTCTCGCCCAGGGGTTCTCCGAGGAATTCCTCATAGATTTCCTTGATTGCCGGATTCTCGTGGGATTTGCGGAGCTTCTTCCCTTCGTCTTCCTTATAGATTGCCGCGATCCGGGCTTTCCGGACTTCGTCGGTGGTGAAGCGGGGCTGCCCGCCACCGCCGATGCAGCCGCCGGGGCAGGTCATGATCTCGACGAAGTGCCAGTCGGCCTTCCCCTCTTGGACCCGGTCCAACACCTTGGAGGCATTTCCGAGGCCGTGGGCCACGGCCACCTTGACCTCTACCTCTTCGAGGAAGGACCAGTTGGGGAGGCACTTCTCCAGTACGACGCCGGCTTCCTTGATGCCTTCCAGTCCGGCTACCGGAGTGACGTGGAGGTTCTCCATCGGCAGCTCACGACCGGTCACGATCTCATACGCGGTCCGGAGAGCCGCTTCCATGACACCGCCGGTGTTGGCGAAGATGTCCGCCGCGCCGGACGAGAGTCCCAGCGGGGAGTCCATCTTGGCGTCTTCGAGTTTATCGAACTCTACACCCGCCGCCTGGATCATACGACCGAGTTCTCTGGTGGTGAGGACATAGTCAACGTCCTGATAGCCTGAATCGAACATCTCCGGTCGCTGTGCTTCGTACTTCTTGGCCGTGCAGGGCATGATCGAGACCACCACCATGTTTGCCGGATCGACATCGATCTTGTTGGCGTAGTAGGTCTTGGCCAGGGCGCCGAACATCTGCTGGGGTGACTTGCACGTGGACAGGTTCGGCAGCAGATCGGGGTAGTAGTATTCGGCATACTTGATCCATCCCGGCGAGCACGAGGTGAACATGGGGAGGGCGACCTCCTTCTTATCCACCAGCGCGGTCTTGAGTCGGGTGAGGAGCTCGGTGCCCTCCTCCATGATGGTGAGGTCTGCGGTGAAGTTGGTATCGAAGACGGCGTCGAACCCCATCTCCTTGAGTGCGGCGGTCATCTTACCCGTGACGAGGGTGCCCGGTTCGTACCCGAAACACTCGCCTAAGGCGGCGCGGATGGCCGGCGCGGTTTGAACCACCACGTGTTTGTCGGGATTCTCCAATGCCTCCCACACCATCTCGATGTGGTCGCGTTCGTGGATCGCGCCGACAGGACATACCGCGGCACATTGTCCGCACTGCACGCAGGCGACTCCGTCGAGGTCTCCCGTGAAGGCGGGACCGATTACCGTCTCGTATCCCCGGTTCTGAGGGAAGAGGGCGCCGACTCCCTGGACCTCGTTGCAGACGGTCACACACCGGCGGCACTTGATGCACTTTCCCGAATCTCTCACGAGTGCGGGGGTGGATTCGTCTTCCACCGCAGGGACTTTCTCCCCCTCGTACCGGACCTCCCGGATACCCAGTTCGTAGGCCAGGGCCTTGAGCTCACAGTCCTCGGCCCTGTCGCAGTACTGGCAGTTTCCCTCATGCTCGCTGAGGAGCAGTTCCACCACCGTCCTGCGAGCCTCGCGCACCTTCTTGCTGTTGGTCTTGACGTTCATACCGTCACCCGCGGGTGTGGCGCATGCCGCCATGAGGGTCTTGGCGCCCTCGACCTCCACCATGCATACACGGCAGGCACCGAGAGGGTCCTTGCCTTCGAGAAAGCACATGGTGGGGATGTCGATTCCTAGTTGCTTCGCAGCGGTCAATATCGTGGTACCGGCAGGTACCTCGATGGGTTTACCGTTTATCGTCAGATTAGGCATGTGATACCTCCTTGGGGTTTACGTGCCGTGTCGGGACGTTCTTTCCGTAGTCGCACCGCAGACAGCGCCGGCATTGGCGTAGAGCGACGGCTTCGGACCATGCCTGTTCGACCTCGTCGAAGTTGTGCCTCCTCCGTTCCACCGGGATGGAGGACACCTTCTCTCTCGGATACATCTCTGGATCGGCGTCGGGATCGAAGGTGGTGTCGTTCTCCGTCTCGTCCCTCCAGAATGCGTGCTCATCGCCGGTCAGATACAGGTCGATGCCGACGGCGGCACGCTCTCCCGCCCCGATGGCCTCGACTACCGAGGACGGCCCGGTGGCCGTATCGCCGCCTGCGAAGATCCAATCCTCACGGGTCTGCCCCGTGACCGGATCGGTCTTCACGAATCCATTTCCGCCGATCTCGATTCCGGATTCGTCGAACAGCTTCTTGGCGTCCAACCGCTGTCCGATGGCGATGATCACCTGGTCCGCGGTGATCTCCGCCGGCTCTTGTTCCGCTGCGGTGGGCCGCCTGCGTCCGGACCGGTCGAACTCGCCGAGTTGCATGGGGAGGCACTTGAGGCCACTCACCTTGCTTTCTCTGTTCTTAAGGATCTCCACCGGCTGGGTCAGGCAGCGGAGCTTCACGCCCTCGTGCAGGGCCTCTTCGATCTCCTCCGCGTATGCCGGCATCTGCTCCTGGGTGCGACGGTAGACAACGGTCACCTCTTCGGCCCCGAGTCTCAGTGAGGTGCGGGCGGCATCGATGGCCGCGTTTCCTCCGCCGATGATGATCACGTTCTTGCCGACCGGTACCGAACCGCGGATGTTGTACTCCTTGAGGAAGGGCACCGCCTGGACGACGTCTTCGGCATCCTCGCCGATAATCCCCAGGTCGAGGCTCTCGGGGGCTCCGACGCCCACGAACACAGCTTCGAATCCCTGTTCCTTCAGCCACTTCATGTCGAAGTCCTGACCGAGACGCATGCCGCAGCGGATGTCCGCGCCCATGTTTTCGATCATCCGTATCTCCCGTGCCAGAGTCTCCCGGGGGAGCCTGTACGCGGGAATGGTCTGGACCAGCATGCCTCCCGGCCGCTGTTCAGCCTCGAAGACCTGGGGCTTATACCCTAGTCGTGCGAGGAAGTAGGCGCAGGAGAGTCCGGCCGGTCCGGCACCGATGATCGCCACTTTCCGGGCGGCGTTCTCCTCGTTTTCCCGGACTTCAGGAACCTGGATGGTGACCTCCTGCTCCACCATGTAGCGTTTGACTCCTCTGATGGAAACGGGGGTATCCAGGGTGGACCGCCGGCACTTGTCCTCGCAGGTGTGAAAGCAAACCCGTGCGCAAACCGCGGCGAAGGGGTTCCGTTCCCGGTGCAGGGCCAAGGCCTCGGCGTAGCGTTTCTCGGCTACAAGCGATACGAACCCGGGAATGTCCACGTCGGCGGGGCATGCGCTCTGACACGGTGCCCGTACCAGTCCGGGACACAAACCCGCCTCGCAGTGCTTGTCTCTAATATGCTGCTCGTATTCATGGCGGAAGTGCCTGATGGTTGAGAGGACCGGGTTCGGCGCCGTCTGTCCGAGTCCGCAGAGCGAGGTCTCCTTGATCTGCAGCCCCAACTCGATCAGCCGCTCGATGTCGCCCTCTTCACCCTCTCCCTCGCAGATCCGGGTGAGGATCTCAAGCATCCGTTTCGTGCCGACTCTGCAGGGGACACACTTGCCGCAGGACTCCTCCTGGACGAATTCGAGGAAGAACCGAGCCACGTCCACCATGCAGGTGTCGTCGTCCATGACGATAAGCCCCCCGGAACCCATGATGGCGCCCAATTCGGTCAGGCTGCCGTAGTCCAGCGGTACGTTCAGGTACTCCTTGGGGATACACCCGCCGGACGGACCGCCGATCTGAGCGGCCTTATACTTCTTGCCATCTTTGATACCGGCCCCGACATCGTAGATCAGCTCTCCGAGGGGAGTTCCGATGGGCACCTCGACCAGTCCCGTATTGTTGACGGCCCCGGCCAGGGCGAAGACCTTTGTGCCCTTGCTCTCTGCGGTACCGAACGAGGCGTACCAGGCGGCTCCTTTGAGGATGATGGCTGCGACGTTGGCATACGTCTCGACGTTGTTCAGGAGGCTGGGCTTGCCCCATAGTCCTTTCTGAGCGGGGAAGGGCGGCCTGGGTCTGGGTTCACCGCGCTTTCCTTCGATAGAGTTCATCAGCGCGGTCTCTTCGCCGCAGACGAATGCCCCGGACCCCATACGGATCTCCAGGTCGAAGCTGAATGATGACCCGAGAATGTTGTCCCCCAACAGGCCGTACTCACGGGCCTGTTCCAGCGCCTTCGAGAGGCGAGATACCGCCAGGGGATACTCGGCCCGGACGTACACGAAGCCGCGGGAGGCACCCACTACATACGCCGCGATGGCCATGCCCTCGATCAGGTTGTGGGGATCGCCCTCCAACACGCTTCGGTCCATGAACGCGCCGGGGTCTCCCTCGTCGGCGTTACAGAGGACGTATTTCACATCACCCTTGGCCTGCTTCGTGAACATCCACTTCAGGTAGGTGGGGAATCCCGCCCCTCCCCGGCCGCGCAGCCCGGCGTGCTTCATCTCGTCCAGGATCTTGTCGGCGTCGGCTTCAGAGAGCACCTTCGCCAGTGCGAAATAGCCGTCGTTGGCGATATACTCCTCTATGTCCAGCGGGTCCAACCGTCCGCAGTTTCTCAATACTATCTTCTCTTGGCCTTTGAAGAAGTCCATGTCTTCTTCGCAGGCGGCAGATTTTTCGTCGGCGTTCCGATGCACGAAGTCTTCGATGATGGCTCCGCCGATGATATGTTCTTCGACGATCCGTTTCGCGTCCGCCGGAGTCAATTGCTCGTAGTAGACGTTGCCGGGCAGCATCTTGATGACCGGTCCGGCGGCACAGGGTCCTAGGCAGCCGGTCTCCTTCACCGGAACCTGCACGCCATTCTCGTTCATTGCCTCGAGGAGAGCCTTCTTAAGTTCCAGGGACCCCGAGGCGATACAACCGGCGCCGGCGCACAGGCAGATCTCGGTAGTCTTGGTCTTCTCGCTGCCGTTGAAGGCGTCGGCCGCGGCTGTCTTCCGTTCCTTTAACGCCTTCAGGGCGTCTGTATCTTGTATGCGTCTTTCTCCTGTCTCACTCATACAGTTTCCTCCTGGGGCTGATTCTGTTGATTCATATACGGTGCCAGCATCTCTTTCACCTTGGCCGGTTTTACCCGTTGGTGTACGTCCTCATTCACCATGACCACCGGTGCGAGGCCGCACGCGCCGAAGCACCTGCCGATCTCCAAGGTGAACTCGCGGTCCTCCGAGGTCTGACCGACGCCGATTCCGAGCGCGCTCTGCAGGGAGGCCAAGACCTCCTTTCCGCCACGGACGTAGCAGGCGGTGCCAAGGCACACCCGGACGATGTTGCGTCCTCTGGGCACGGTAGAGAAGAAGGAGTAGAAGGTGACGACTCCTGCGACTTCACTATACGGGATGTCGAGTTTGCGGCTTATCATCTGCAGCGCTGATTTTGGGAGGTACCCGATCATGTTCTGGGCGGACTGCAGGGCGGGGATCAAGGCCCCGTCCTCCTTGGACAACCCCTCGACGACCTCCTCGAGACGTGCGAGCAGTTCCTGCTCCGACGGCTCCGGACAGCTGCAACCCTTGTCCTGCTTCTGCATTGTTGAATCGTGTGCCGGCATAATTCTCTCCTTATGTCCTTATGTATTTTGAGTCGATCATGATATGATCCGGTCTCTCGCGACGGAAAGGCTTGAGAAGTGAGGACAGGGTGGTATGGGTAACACTCGGGAACGCGTACCAACCGATCGGTCGTTTCCGGGCGATACAAACGGTTTCGTGACGCGTTCACCCCGTCGATTCGTTCTTCGGGCCAAACCGACATCCATACGCAGGAGGAGGTCGAATAGATATACGGTTCCCCGGCCTGCGTGACGACAGGATAAAATCCTTCCGCAATCGATATTGTAGCACGGCAATAGCATATAGTCAAAGAAAAGATATAATATATCGAATAAACGTGGTAATAAAGCCATAATTTGAGGTATATATATCTAATATACGTTAAATAAACATATATAGTTAAAATATTGTGAATGTTATCACAATAAAATATAGCAATGGATGACGGTGTTGCCGCGAAACGATTGACCTCCTATCTCGACAACCGTACACTTGGTACCTTCAGCATGCCGATCGGATTCGGACTGTTGCTAAGAGGTGTGAGTCGATCAAGGAGGCGTTCCATGGGGTTCATCGAATTCACCTTTCACGCGGTAGACGGCGTTCCCATCGCCGGTTACAAGTCGCTTCCGGAGGGGAAACCCAGGGCGGTGGTGCAGATCGCCCACGGGATGGGGGAGCACGCCGGTCGGTATGAGCCGGTAGCGGACTATCTTGTCGGTCACGGTGTCGCGGTGTATGCCAACGACCATCGCGGTCACGGCAAGACGGCCCCCAATCCGGAGGCCCTCAGCCACTTCGCCGACGAAGACGGCATGAGAAAGGTACTCGGCGACATGCTGTCTCTCACCGGCATCGCCAAGGGCGAGCAGCCCGGGGTGCCCTACTTCCTCATGGGGCACAGCATGGGCTCGCTTTTCTCCAGGGCCTACACCTCCCTCCATGGCGGCGAACTCGATGGCCTCATTCTGGTAGGAACCGGGGGCTCATACGACGTGATGGCTCGGTTCGGCAGGGTGTGGGGACGGCTGATGCGGCTCCTTCGCGGCGGCCGCGCCCGGGCCTGGTTCATGGACAAGCTAGCCTTCATGGGCAAGCTCTCCCGGATCGAGAATCCCCGCACCAAGAGTGATTGGCTGAACCGTGATCCGGTAGAGGTGGACAAGATGCTGGCCGATCCGCTCTGTGGAACCATCGGGACCGTGCAGGAGTTCCTCGACCTCATCGACCTGATGGAATTCATCTACGATCCCGATTCCATCAAATACATTCCCCAAAACCTGTCGGTGCTGTTTCTGACGGGTGACGACGACCACTTCGGCGGATATGGCGAGAAGGTGAAGACGATAGCCGAGAGTTACCGACGCGTAGGTGTCTCCGACGTATCCGTCAACCTCTATCCCGGCGCCCGGCACGAGCTGCTGCTGGAGACATGCCGGGATCGGGTGTACGACGATCTGCGGGAGTGGCTGGAGGGCCGGCTGTAAGTTCCTCCTTCTCCGATACTCCGACTTGATTCTCCCTTGTTCCTTCTCAATCTATTGTAGCTAAATTATGCGCAAATTAGCTAAAATTATTGAACATTAGCTAAAACTGTGATATTCTGTTGGCTGGAGGTTGGCCATGTATGTATCGTCCACGTCCTTTCAGAATAATTTCGGTCGGTATCTCAAGTTGTGTGAGAAGGAGAACGTTATCGTCACCAAGAACGGCAAGAAGCGGGCGGTTCTTTTGGTGTATCCGCGGGACTATGACGGGTACGAGCTGGGGGAGCCGATTCCCGACTACGGCACTTCCCCGCGCAAGGAGCGGCGCGGCCAGGTGACCTATCGTGAGTTTCTCGAACTCACCGAGAACAGCGACCAGCGGTACGAGCGTATCGACGGTGTCGTGTACGTGATGGCCTCACCCGGCTATACCCATCAGAGGATCCTTGGCCGACTGTATATTTTATTCAATGAGTTCTTCGAAGACGACGAGGCCCCGAATGACTGCGCCCCCTTCCTCGCGCCCTTCGATATCGACCTGTTCCGGCAACCCATCAAGGAGGAGCGGGAACTCACCGAAGACGACACCAACGTAGTGCAGCCCGATCTGGTAGTACTGTGCGATTACCTGAAAGACATCGACGAGAAGGACCGCTACAAGGGCACCCCGGCCCTGGCGGTTGAGATCGTCTCCCCCTCCAGCCGCAGCAAGGACAAGATCAAGAAGATGGATCTGTACATGGAAAGCGGCATGGGCGAGTTCTGGATCATAGACCCGGAGCAGCAGATCGTTTCGGTGCACCGGTTCGAGGAGTACGATATCAAGCAGGAGCGTCTCTATCGCTGTGGCGAAACGGCGGAGTCGAGTCTCTTTCCGGGGTTATCGGTGGAGGTGTCGAGGGTGTTTGAGGAGTGAGAGACTATTTTCACACTTCATCTACTATGCCTTCTAATCGGATGAATTCACTCGGAGTCAATGCTTTACAGCGTGTCTTCAGCAATTCAAAATATGGCTACCGCCATATTTTGAATGTGCCACATTTCTCCTTATTGGAGCCCTTTTCGAGGCGATTCGACAAGGGTACGAAGTCGATATCGCAGAAAAGGAGCTGATACACGATTACAATTTGGTCAAAATGAGAACTGCTGCCGCGTCATTAGTATAACCCGGCAATAATGACATTTGTGTCTATTACGGTTCTCACAATGCCATTATAATACCATATACGGTATTAATCCATGTATATCTCCTGGTTAATCGATACCGAGGTGAA
>CAZAKE010000030.1:0-34746 GCA_964485495.1 uncultured Spirochaetales bacterium | reverse complement strand
AAACTTCGTGGTTCGCTTTGCATTCAGATCATACAGGTGAATATGACCATGAATAAGGTACGTGGGGCGGAATTTCTTCATAAACCAGATGAATGACTTGAAACCTCTGTGACAGAGATCCGGTGTGTCATGGATCCCGAATGGTGGCGCGTGAGTAACCAGTATGTCGAGATATCTCCCGTAGAAGAGGCGATTCCATACTAACTTCGGAACCATCTTGAGTATTTTCAGTTTCATTCGGAATTCGGTATATTGATTCGGTCCTCGGTTATATCGCAGGCTACCGCCAAGACCAGCGATTATAAATCCGGAAGAACGAACGACCCGGTCACCGATATATGTCGACCCGTAGGACGGAATGAAGTTACTGCAAAAAGATTCGGACGAATCAAAGTTGTCTCGGTACTCTTTCCTGTATCTCTTGATATACTGCAGGTTATGATTGCCGAACACGAAGAAGAGTGGTTTATTAAGAAAGCTGACAATAAATCCATAATACTCTAAATCGAGATCGCCTGCACTAATTATCATTCCGACATCACCGAATCTCTGCCTGATATGGGTGGAGTAGACGAGTGGGTCTTTGTGATCGGAGATACAGAGAATCTTCATGCCTTCTGCATGGCGTTCAGATCGATAGATTGGAGGATATTCTGTAATTGTTCCTGGTTTACCAGGTCGATAGGCCGGGTCTCGGCAAAATCGATGGCTTTACGGGAGAAGTTGGAACTCGAGAAAATGATTCCCCGCGCGATGTTACTACGCTTCATTACCTCATGAAGGCTGCGTATAGTAGATTCGGTAATCATCTCCGGCACGCGGAGAAACCAGATAATCTTCGGCATCTTCCTCGCATTGCGCCACTTGGAATCCGTTTCTACTCCGATAATCTGACATCCGTTCGGAATATCATTGATATCCTGTACGGTCAACTCCATATTCATCGCAAGGGCCTTACATATTTCATAGAACTCGCTCATGGATGCAGTGAGGTAATCCTTCATGCGATCATCCGTACGCAGGTCCTGATATTGGCTTAGTTTCTCGGCTACATCTCGAAAGGCCGGTTTCTTATTGTAGATCTTCTCCCATTGTTCGATGGCGTGATCAATTTCTCGCTTCTTTTCATAACAGAGGGCGAGTAAATACCTTCCAAAGAGCGTCTCTGCAGCACCGTCATCTTCAGAGAGTTTTATAGCGCGTTGCAACTCGGTGATGGCCTTATCGAAACTATTCATGCTCATGTAACAACTGCCACGTTCGACGAGGGCACGTGTCTTGAACTCGGGGTTCCTCTGGGCCTTCTCGAGGGCTACCAATGCTGCGACATAATCGTGGTTATCCTTGAGTATCCGTCCGAGGTAGAAGTGCGCTTTGTAGTTGTTCGGATTTGTCTTCAATGCGATTTCGAATTCCCCCTTCGATTCGATCGGTTTTTTGTTGCGATACAGGATCAATCCGAGACGGAAGTGTGAATCCGAGTGACGTGGATCGAGTTCTATTGCTTTCCGGTAAAAATTAATTGCCCGATCGGATTTGTCCCTCTCTTCGAAGAGGACTCCCGCCTTATGGTAATACTCACCGGTGGTGGGATTCGATTTTATCAAGAGGAGATATTCTTTCAAGGCTTCTTCGGGTTGATTGAAACGGTGATAGAGGTCGGCGATTGTACTGCGAAATCCGTTTTCCGGGCACAATCGAGAAAATTGGCCGATCTGGTTCACCGTTTTAAGTTCCATCAACGCGAGTTCAGGCTTGTTTTCGGCGAGATACGCTAGTCCGAGAAGGTAATGAGCCTCGAAATTTCGCGGCTCCTTTGCCAAAATTTGCTTTGCGATGCGCGTGGCCTGGCCTGTCTTTTTTTGTTTGACTAAATCCGCAATCGTTGACAGCCTTTTCGGGTATAGAATCGAACGAATGACAAAAAATCCGGTTATTCCGAGCCCTGCTCCGGCTATAACGACTGATAAGACGATGAACACCATTCTATGCTACTCCAATGCAAAGTGTATTTAGTTTTTTATACCCTGTCAAACCAAATTGATTGAGAATTCTTTCGCGCTATTATTTTTCTCGCTATTTTCCTTTCTATTATCTATTTTCCTTTCTATTAAGAGACACATGGCTTCGTGTGAGTAAAATGGGTTGCCTATGATCTATATATTTCCGATTATGTAATATGAGGTGTTGGTAGTATATTCTGTACGACCAAATTTATAGCGTATGATGGAATGGATCGAATTGACTCGCTTGGGAATACATCGGAAAACAGTTAGGACCGGCGACCACCGTTATGTGAGTTATGTGATATGAGGTATATGAAGAGGGGAAAGACCGATTCACCACAAAAATTATTGTCTATCGGAGAACGTAAATATCCTGTAGATCGGTATATGCATTTATCTCAGGCCTTTCGGTGCCTGTGTATGTTGGTATGCGTTCTGTTGATTCAGGGTCCGATATCAGCGCAGACAGCATTTGAAGAGGGTGAAAGACTATTCATCCACAACAAACCTGAAGCGGCCGTGCCTCAGTTACGGGCGGCGATCACTCAGCAACCGGAAAATCAGAAGGCATATCTCTATCTTGGAGTAGTCTATGAGCAGCTTGGACAGTACGACCAGGCCATCGACATCCTTTCGAGAGGACTTGAGACACCTGGTACATTGAGTCCGGTGCTTCATCTCAATTTGGGCAATAACCTTTTCCGGCTCGAACGATACCAAGAGGCGGAGCTGCAATATTCCTCGGCTGTGCGATTGAATCCGAATCTCACCCCTGCTATCCTGAATAGGGCTAATACATATGCATCGATCCAACGATTTCCCGAAGCGATAGACGATTACGAGGATTACCTAACTCTACGGCCGGACGATCCTCAGCGTGAGAAGATTGAGTCCATGATCGAGCTGATGAAAAACCTGATTGAAGAGGAACGGAGACGAATAGCAGAAGAAGAGACTCGTCGTGCCGAAGAGGAGGCTATGAGGCGAGAAGAGCAGAAGCGTCAACAGGAACTGCTTGACGCCGTATTACACTCACTATCGAATATTACCGAGGATACAACCAACATAGGAGCCGGACAGGAGGAGATCAAAGAATATGAAGAAGAGATCGATATTGTCGATTAACCCGCTATTTCGTGATTAGGGATGTATAGACCGAAAATTTAGGCATAGTGGCATATCACCGCGGTATGGGGAAAGACTTACTGAAAGGTTAGGTACAAAGATGAACAAAAGAACAATTCTTATCATAGCCGTCGCAGCGGTGTTGATCGCAGTGGGAGTCATTACGTTCCTCCTGCTACGGGGAGATACCGACGAAGTAGAGATCGACAAGGTACGGGAAAACACACTCACATTAGCTCGCGAATACTTCGAGCAGGGTGAATATCAACGGGCACTTGATCTGGTGGACAACCTTCTTATTCAAGACGCATCGGATGATGAGGCGAAGAGACTTCGAAATCTCGTATTGGAGACAAAGCGTGCCGATGATGACGAGAAAAGTGGCGGTGAAGAAGCCGGAAACCAAAACGAGCTAGTCGAGAAGCTCAGTGAAATAGGAAGTACGCTTCAGTCCTCAGTGGAGAAGACTACTGAAGTAATCAGCTCGGTTCAGAAAGAACAGGAACGACGTCTGCAGGACGACGAGGAGAAAAGGAAAGCGGAGGAACAGAGAAAGCTGGAGGAGCAGCGTAGACTCGCCGAGGAACGACGGTTGGAGGAGGAGCGGCGGCGTAAAGAGATGGATGAAGCCGCCCGGGAGTTGGCCGAAAAAACAGATGTGATCGTGCAGCAGGGCATCGAAGCGATGGAAGATGAGAAATATTCGGAGGCGAAGGACAAGTTTGACCAAGCCATAGAGCTAAACCCTGAAGCAGCCACCCCCTACGCATATAAGGGGGAAAACTATTTTAGAGAGGATTCCGAGAATACTACGAACCTGAAAGAGGCTGTTCGAAATGCCAATCAGGCCATTGAGAAAGATTCAAGCCTCTGGGTACCCCATAACACACTGGGGAAGATATATGCTCAGACCCAGAACTGGGAAAATTCTATTCGCGAGTTCAGTGAAGCATCACGATTGAATCCTGAGAATGACGAGATTTTATACCAGCTTGGAAAGGTTCAATACCGAGCCAGGAAATACGAGGACGCCCGAACTTCCTTCGAGGGGGCTGTCTACCTTAACCCGGCGAACGAACGGGCACATTACAATCTTGGAGCCACTCTGCAACGGTTAGGAGATACACAAGGGGCCCTTCGGGCATATATTAATGCCGCCAAGGCGCAGCCGGACTATGCGGTTGCATATTTCGCGGCAGCCTCGGTCCAGAAACAGCTCGGTGATCTCGATGAGGCATTCACGAATTTTAAAAAGGCGGTAACTCTTGATCCGGCGAATCCTCGTTTCGTTTCGAATCTTGCTGTAGTCCAGTACCTTCAGGAAGATTATCCGACGGCAGCCGGAAATTTTTCCAAAGCTCTCAAGTTGGATCCGGACTCTGCGGATACGAACTACAATATGGCTCTCACTCTGATGAAGATGGAGTCCTATCAGGATGCGCTAGGATACGTGGTGAATGCGATCAAGGCCGATTCAAAGGAAGCGGTATACTTCTATACGCTCGGTGAAATATCAGAATATCTCGGAAATGAGGATGCTGCAATTCAAGCGTATAACAACGCGATTACCTTAGACCGTGATTATATTTTGCCCAAAATAAACTTAGGAAAACTCTACGACGAAAACGGCTTCTACAACAAGGCACTGGAGGTTTTACTCGACGCATACGCTCTCGAGCCTGATAATATCACCGTAAACAACAATCTCGGAAATGTCTACCTACACTCGAAACTGTATAAAGACAGCATTGATCATTACCGGAAAGCCATCGCAAAGAAACCGAATGCAACGTTGATGCGGTTCAATTTGGCCATTGCGTATATCGAAATCCAGGAAAAGACGTTGGCGATTGAGACTCTTTCGGAACTCGTGAAGATAGATCCGACGTATTGGGACGCGTACTACCGACTCGGAACCTTGATGTACTCGGAGGGTAATAAAACCGGAGCAAAACAGATGCTTTCTCTATTACTCGAGAAAAAACCGGATTACCCGAAGAAAGATGAGATCCGGAAACTCCTATCCCAGTGAGCTTCTTTCACAATTATCGTGTATTAGTCAGTTACGCCTTCTATGAGCGGGCTTTGGCACTTTCACGAAACAACACTGTTGCAAAAGTTCTTCAAGTGAATACAGTATTGACGCCTACGTTCTGCCGACGAATGTAAAGAGTTCCTTCCTGCTGAGAGAAAACCAGATCGGTCTGCCATGTGGACATCGTGGTTCCGGCAACTGTAAGGCCTCCCGAGCCAGCGATAAGGAGGTATGGTCGTCGAGGTATTCACCGTCTTGAATTGCTTTTTTACAAGCCACTTCTGCGAAGAGTCGTTTTTCGAGGTCTACGAGATCTTCATCCGAGTCTCGCAAGAATTGTACGATTGAGTCTTCTAATCCGTCGAACCCGGTCGATAGACCCGTGATTTGCCAATCGCCTGTAGATCCTTTTTCGATTCGGATTCCCATCTTTTTAAGACCCGCTTGGAGTTCATAGAACAATGAATCTTTCTCCGAGGAAACGTGGAGCGACAAGGGAACAAGGAGGTCTTGTACCTTGCCGGAATCATTCCGTAGAGCGTCGAACAGTATTTTCTCGTGTGCCGCATGTTGATCAATGATAAATAACATATCTCCTCGGGATACGATAATGAAGAGGTTCGAGAAACGACCGAGATACGTGAGATCCTTTCCCGGCTGCGGGTACGATACTTCTTGCCTTTCAGGCTCTTTTATGCGTGACTCACGTGCCCTGTTGATCGTCCCGTTCCAGTCGATGTCATCGAGTGATTTCGTGTGGACAAGTGTGTGCGAATGTGATGAGGTCTTCACGGATCCGGCATTTCGGGAGGGTGAGAAATTTTTCGAATGCTCACCGGCGGAGATGTGTGTAGATACATCAGGATACGAAGCAGTGTTATCTCGAAATCCAAGAGTCTTGGATTGAGAATCAATTTCAAACCCACGGGGCAAAGGCCCTGGGTGTGAGCGGTATGGTGTAAGCGTTTCGCGTAGATCTCTTCTGAGCATGTGTGCCACCTCGTCGCCATTTCGGATACGGGCTTCACGCTTTGCAGGATGGATGTTGAAATCGACGAGATGTGGCGGCAGCCGCAGAAAGAGCATGGCAATCGGGAAACGCCCACCAGGCATGCAATCTGCGAATGGAATCTCCATCGATTTTATGAGAGAGAACTCATCGATACGTCTCCGATTCAGGAATACTCGCATGTATCTCCTGTCGGGGCGCGTCACGGAGGGGATCTGGTAGATTATCGTCGCAGTCCCTTTGGGAAACTCGAAGGAGTCTTCTCTCCACATCTTCTCGTTACCAATAGATGTAAAAGCGAGGGAAACTCGCTCGAGAAGAGTACCTGCGGGGAAGTAGGTCTTCTGAGTGCCCCCGGAATAGAAACGGAATGAAATCGATGGGAAGGGCAGGGCTTTATCGACGAAAACAGAGCGACAGGCGGCGGATTCGCCGGAGGCGGATCGGATGAATCTCCTACGAGCCGGCATGGAGTAAAAAAGATCCGCAACCTCTGTCGTAGTGCCGTTTCGGCCGGGTGCCGGCTGCAGCGATTCTACCTTCCCGGAACGTACCGTGAGTTGAAAAGCGGTTTCCTGTTCCGTTACTTTACTGACGATCTTCAAACGGGCGCACGCTGCAATGCTGGAGAGGGCTTCACCGCGGAATCCAAGACTCTCGACTCGTTCGAGATCCTCGAGAGAACGTATCTTGCTGGTAGCGTGCGGTAGTATACACCGTTCGAGGTCATCCGGAGGCATGCCGATGCCGTTGTCGACTACCCGGATACTGGTTACGCCGCCGCCCTCTATCCTGACTTCTACTTCGGTTGCGTCGGCATCGACGGCGTTGTCGAGAAGCTCTCGAACCACAGCTGCCGGACGATCTATGACCTCACCGGCCGCGATACGCCGTGCCGTTGCATCATCAAGAATTCTGATTTTTCTGTCGTCCACCCGATCCTGACCCTAAAAGTGGATTCGCGTTTCGAGTCCGATCGAGAGTGCCATCAACGGATCGCCATTGGAATCGTACCTGATGGAGCCGTTGTCGTCCATTGCGACTGTGGTTGTTACCAAGCCGACTATATCCACGATACCACCGATAGGAATACCGAGTTCTCCTTGGATGACGGTGCGTTCATCGATGAGTGTGGCGTTTTCGAATCCAGGTTTGTCTATCAAGGTGGGAACGAGTCCTGTCCGATCATAGGAGACCGAACCATAGATACCCACAACAGGAATGACATCAGGCATTATCCGGAACTCGATATGAAGGAAGTCGGAATCGCTGTATCCATGGGCATTCCATGGCCACAGATACCCGAGTTCGATACGGAATATTCCTGCGATATCCACGCCGGCCTCACCATAGATGCCCATCTCATATCCGGAATAGGAATCATCGGAAGGATCATCGAGATATGCGAGCAGGTCGAGAAGGTATTCCCCGCGTAGACGATCGTAGGTGGTAGAATAGAATGCCGGCTGAAAGGTTCCCTTTGAATAGCGGTATTCCAACCACCAGTCGACGACGAGTATGTTTCCAAAGAAGCCGGCGGCAAATCCGTAGTTCTTGAAGTTCCGAAACGAGAAGGATTCACCGGAATAGAATGCGTCCCATCTCACTTCATCATCTACATACGGGAACATCGCTGCAATGTCGGCAAACATCACCAAGGAAACGATATCGTTCTCGATGAACGGGAAGTCGAGATCGAAGCCTGCGTTGAGAAAGGCCGGATTTAACGATTCGGAGAGGGTCATACCAGCATCCGGCGAGATATCGGTGATTCCTGTGAGTCCTATGGCAAATGGAAATTTCTTGGCCGCCGGTCGGAAGAAGATCCGTCCTCCGAAAATTTCGGGTCTTGCGGCGTTGTCAAGAACGGCCTCAATACCGAAGTATGTAAGATCCAAACCGAGATTGACGCCGATTTGACGGACCGAAGGAAACTCTGCATCGTTGGCATAGTCCCGCATGATCATGCCGTGTCCGACCGTCATGTCGTCGACGTTTCCGATCTTGAAGTAGAAGGGATCCCTGAGTTCACCGAACTTGATATATTTAATCTTCAGGAATAGATCCTCGAAGACATCGCCAACGATTGCGCGAACGTCGGTCTGATCGGTTCCGAATGACCATTCGTTGTTGTTTCCGGGTGGGTTATACCAGTCATCGAGATCGAACAAATTGGTGGAGAAAATCACAGGAAGATAGAGAGCCATCTTGAATTTTCCTGCGTCGATTGTCGGTTGCAGGACGAATTTTGAATATGTCGTCCCGCCTATGTTCAAGGTTCCGACCTCCATCCCAAAAAACTTACCGAGGAAATCCAGGACCTTGCTGCCCCGTTCTGTTTCTGTGGGTGCGTCTGAAACCTGACCGGCATCCGCCTCATCGTCGGGTTGCTGTGCCGGATCCGTCGCCGGTTGTGCTGATGACGGCGATTCGTCAGCGGTAGACTCTTCTGCAGACGACTGCGTGGATTCGCCCTCACCCGTTTCAGTCGCGGAAGGACCGGCTTCAACAGGCGATACTGCATCGGTCTCCGCTTCATTAGCCGTGCCGGTCGATGGTGATGTCGATGGGGATCCTTCCAAGTCGTCGGCTTGAGCGATTCGTTCTGTCGGTTCATGGCCTGGCACGACGCTCTCGTCAAGATACGCAAATTCGAGACCTTCAAACAACTGGGCTATCTCTTCGGCTGCCAACTGTATTGGTTCAAAGACCGAAGACAACGCATCCGCGAAGGAACCTGCGTCGACGATTATGGTTTCTCCGGTTTTTAATGATGTGAACTCTACGGATCCGGCCTGTACGAAGGCCGCGTCCTTGACCCCTTCGATGGCATGAAGACCGAAGTCTGTACCCCGGACACCGCATACCGCCGAAGGAGTCTTGATAGAGTAGTTCTCTCCGATACCGAGACGCGCGACGATGGCTCGGAGCTTTCCGGCAAAAAGCGCGAACTCATTCGCATCCGCAAGCTCACCTTGGAGTGTCTCGATTTGAAAAATCGTATCCGGCGCGAGTTTCATGATGGTGCCGTTCGGATTGAGACGTATCTCTGCGAATCCCTTCTTCGTCTTGACAATGTCTCCGAGCTGCAACTCCATCCCAAAGAATATCTCGTCGACCGGATACCCATCCTTAGCGGTGATCTCAATCTCGAGCTCATTGTCATAATATTCCAAGATTGCCGAGGGTTCATCACTCTGTGCATATGAGAGTATAGCCGGCATGAAAAACAGTAGTATACAATACCGTGTCAACCGGGAGGTGAAAATCATCTCATGATCCTCCTATCAAAATAGCTCGATAGAACTTTTGAGCTGCGCAGTCTGGGTCCAGGGATCTTCCCCCGGTTCTGCAGTCGGGTTGTACTGGAATTCGAATCCCAGTGTGAGAACGGCAGGACCAGCCTTGAAGTTTATATCAGCTCCCATGACTGCGTTGCCGAAGAACTTTTCTTTCAATGGCTTCGAGGTGGCGGTAACATCGATATACCGCTTGTCGTAATAGACATTGAGGAACAAGAACGGTAGTAGACCCTCCGTTACAGAGAAAATCGCATAAATATGCGGGTACCGGACCTCATTCAGGGTCTCACCAAAGGTCCAATCCATGCTTCCCTGTAACACGAGCCTGTCATCGAGAAACGAGAAACCGATAGTCGCGAGTCCCCCGACACTCGCCTCCACAGGTTCCGAAGCACCCGCCAGCGCCTCGTATTTATCCTGACGATAAAGGTCGTAATATCGATCGAAATAGACCGGCTGAAAATCGTTGCCTAGGAAACGGATCTGGATTCCGTATATCAGAAATCCGAATAAACGGCCTCCGGCTCCGATCATACCGCCGAGGGCCATGTCAGGGTTATACTCGACCCCCGGTTGAAACACAAGATCACCGTATGCTGCCAGAGAGATGATTTTGGTTCCCAGGATTGGCTGTCTGAAATCGATGCCACCGATGATGACATACTCCGGGTCGTATGCCGAAGAATCGCCGATGGAAATGAAAGGGTAGTGGGTGTCAGGGACCCGATCCATGGCAAAGGTTCCGCCGATCTGAAGATCTTTGATGACCGGTACCTTGAGCCAGGCCAATGGTCTGGTGAACACCCTGGAGCCGAACACGTCGAACCGGGCAAAATTCGCGATGAAAGTCTCGAATCCGACATATGGAAAATTGAATAGGTTTCCGTCCAGGTCGAAGCTCAAACCGACGAGCCGCTTTTCCGGACGAAAATGAGTATTTGCATATCCGGACATGATGAATCCGTTTCCGAGAACGGCATGGTCGACCGTTCCGACCTTCACATAGAAGGGGTCTCCCTTTACGCCCCACCGTACGTAACGGATCAATGGTAGATAGAGTTCTAAATAATCTTGAAAGGTACCGTCTTCGACATACCAATCGGCGGTACGGAAAACAAAATACTCCTCCTCTTTGGTGGTGAAACGGAAGTGAAACGTGAGGTCGAGTCCGATACCGAATTTTCCGATATTGAAGTCAGGTGAGAAGGATAGATACTGGTAGGATACAGGTTCGATCTCGCCTGTGTAATCGCTGTACTCATGGAAGGTCTCGGCGCCGAATCCTATTCCGAGGCCGAAATCGAGGGAGGGCCCATCCTGTTCCTCCGATAACAAGTCCGAAGGATCCACATCTTCGGTGGGATTCTCGGTAGGAGTCTCAGCTTGAGCCGTGAGTGTCGTGCATATCCCGCATACCAACAGGATAAAAAGTACAATTTTCAGTGATTTCATCGCCACCACCTCGCATACACAATATATACCCGCCCTATATGAAAAACAAATCACACTATCGAGAGACCATGAGAGATCATGCTAAAATTCGAATCTACCCTCTACGCCACCGTGGAGACCGATGGTAAAATTGTACCCCGATTGTCCGTCACTTACAATCGAGGTCCAATCGAACCCGAGTCCAATGAACACTCCCACACTACCTACTCCTTCTACAACAAATTTCGTGTCGTGCCGTGTCACCAGCCGTGTACTATCCCCTCCGGAGTCTGAGTCGAGAAGATAGACACCTGAAAATTCTAAAATTTCGGTATTCTTCATAGATATTCTGTTGAATTCCTCCTCCCAAAAGGGAATTCGGATCGTTCGCCGAAGGTATCGGATCCAGGAGAGTTCGAGAGAAGCAGATTCGTTCAACGTTCGAGAAAGTGAGTCGAGAACTTCGGACGTTATCTTGTCCTTGTCCGATTCCCATTCCATACCGAATGTGTGCTCCAATCGAAATTCAGTGGCCAAGTGTCCCCAAAAAAGAAATGAATTTTGGATTCCGAGGGAGTACATCGTATGACCGGTGGAACGTTCGACTTCTCCCTGGACCGTTATCGTGTCTGAAAATTCATCTGTCCGATAGAAATCGATGAAGCCCAAGCTGCCGAGTCTTCCGAAGAGGTTCAGTGCCAAGGAGCGACTCGTCATCGACCATCCGATAGTATCCATGTGAAACGTGCCTTCCAACTCCAGTTTCCGAAATAGAGAGAAGCGGAGTGAGAATGGAAGCAACAGATCGACGATACGGCTTCCATATGGCCGATTGACCTCTATGGAGTACTCAGGCTTGTAGTAGGAGTCTCCTGTAGCGGCCGCGGAACTCTGCGTGTCAATGGACTCGATGAATGTAGACTTAGTGGCCTGATCGAAAAACTCGGCAAAGGGGATACTCGCGTAGAGATATCGTTTTTCGCCGAAACCGGAAAAGAGTCCGGAAAAATCGTACCCGAATGAATCTCCTTCACTGAGCGTTGTATTCTCCTCGAACTCTCTCCTGTATTCAAATCGAAGTGCAATCGTGCGGTCGGTGTTTGGGGGAACGGTTATCGGCAGGGCAAGAGCAGCATCGCCGACCTCTTTACGGGACCGGTTCTCGAAACCGCTGGTGTGGAAACCCGCGGACATGTCGAGTTCTATTCCTATCGGTTCCGTAGTCACATGTGCGAATGTCGATCCGCGAAAATCCCGTTCAGGATAGTCTGTGTCTAAAAAGGGGGCAAGGAGGAGGTATCTCCGGACCCATCGATGGAAGTAGTTCCTTCCATCGGCCGAAAAATCTCGCGAGGTATGCCCGAATAGCGCCGAGACTCCGGTGTCGAAGGGGATAGAGAAATCCGAGTCCAGTCGGAAGTCCCAAGTTTGATTGAGTGGCCCGGAAAATGTGAGTGCTGCGGTATGGGCTCGGAAATCGATGACCCCCGGAAAGCGAATCGCGAGTGTGTTACTTCGGGAGAACTCATCCTCAGATTCATCATACCTGTCCGAGAGTGAGATTGGAGGAAACCAGGTGGGTCCAGTGATCGAATGACCGCCACTCCAATTGAGAGCATTGCCGTTCCACTCCGACCGGAGTCTGCCGGTGACCTGAAGGAAGGCGAGTTGAGCTGATGCCAAGGTGGTTCCGGCTATCAGCGGCTCGCTGATGTAACCTCCGGTCGCCGCCGCAAATCGTGGGGCAAAGGCAGTGATCTCCTGTCTGAGATGAATATCGGAGACCAGGGGAAACGTTCCTACGTCGATGAGTGATTCAGGTATGTCGAGACCGATGAAAGCGTGGGCACCACCACTCACATCGATATCCGTGCGATGCAGGTGAATCTCGTCAATATAGCAGGTTCCTCCCTCACTCCCGGAAATTCCTATCCGTATCCATCTCACCGTAGCGGAATCCTCCGAAACGGTAAGAGAAGCATCGGCTATTTTCTTGCCGTCGACAAGAAGCGTTCGTTCTTCGAGATTTGCAGTTACCTTTGCCCACCCACCATTCTTTACGGGGAGATCGAGGGATACCCCGTCTCCGGAGCCACTTTCGAGAGCGAAGGAGAGCCGCGGATTCGTACCGTCGACAATCGGAGATCTATAGAAGAAACTCATAGATTTATATGCGCCCAGAGAGACTCCGGGTATCGGTTTTTCCGCACGGAATCCGTTCGAGTCCATTCCGTTCCACCGTACTTCGAGAACCTTCTGTATCTCTCCCGCATCGCTCAGAGTGAGTAGGTCTGAAGGATACTGCACCGACAAGGAGGGCGAACCATCGATGCTCACTTCACTCTCCGGTATCTGACGGAGAGAAACTGAACCGGTAGGAGGTGACTCGGTCCGGTATGAGGAACCGTGGAACTCGAGGTTACCGAGAAGCAGGCGAGCGGTAGCCGACGTCGCGGTTGGGTTCAAGATCAGGATTCTCATTCCTCTGGTCTCTCTCAGAATACTGCGTGACGGCTCCGGGATCGGAATATGTACTCTCTTCCATTCCGACTCCGGATACGACGATTGATCCGGTGTGATCGTTGTAGTGTAGAGAAGCCTGGTGTCTTCGAGGTCGAGCAGGTCGTTCCCGTCGAGGTCTTCTCCATCTATGCGTCCGTCGCCGCCGGCTAACCTGCCGCCGCCGATGAACATGCTCGATTCAACATTCGGATCATCAAATGCGAAGCCGTCGGCAAACTCCGAGTCTTCCTGATCCAAAATGCCGTCTCCATCGAGGTCTTCACCAAGAGCCCCGATTTGTATCACGATGTCACAACTCTCATCCAAGTCGATCCCCTTCCACGCGAGGCTGAATGATGAGTATCCGGACATGTCTGTCGACCCGTCTCCGTAGTTCATCGGTATCATACCTCCGACCCACTCTCCGGAGTCGACGGTAAAGTCCATTACCGCGACGGCTCCCGTAACCTCATCTCCGCCGGCGGCGACGTATGGTCCGGGAATCGATCCACCGGTGTAGGGGTAGATCTGATCAGATGGGGGTACCCAGGAATAATCACGCAGGTAGGCATTCCGGGTATTGGTATAGTCATGGTAATCGTTATATCGGAGCATCCCTCTATCACCGGCGGTAAGGAGAACGCCGTCGATGGCCGTCATCGGCACGGATGCCGGGTAGAGGCGGGACCCGCGGAGAGAGATGGAGTAGCTGTCATGGGACATACTCTCGAGCCTATACATGCCGGTGGTATCAGGAGAGTAGATTGTGACCGCCCCGTCGATTCCGGCCGTGACTCGATCACCGTCGTATCGTACACCGGTGCCTGTCGTGATCAGCCCGACGTTCGAAGCAGGGGTGACGGTGTGTTCTCCCGAGAATATGTTCCATCGGAGGCTGAATCCGGCGTCTACGGAAAAAAAGTCCCCTATGTCGAACCTGTTCCCGGTACCGAAGAGTATATCCCCGCCCCGGAAACTGGTCGCGTTGGTGCGATACTTGATCTTCAGAGACTCGTGTGGAAGAAGCGGATCTGTAAAAGAGATCTCTCCGGTCGATAGGACGGTCGCATCCGGTGCGGCTCTCCCGTTTCTGAATACCGTAACCGTACCGGCTATGAAATCGGATCCGACGGTAATCGTCTCAACCGGGTTTAATATTTCGAATAGAAGTTCCGTTCCGTGATCAGGGAGTGTTTTGAAATCGTATAATTCAGGAAGATACCGGATGAGCGGGCACTTCTGTAGGACAGGACCGGCGGAATCGAGGTCTGAGACAACCCTGACGGAATCATCTCCGAAGCGCTCGATCTGCAATTCAGTGCCCTGATCGGATCCGACCTCGACGAGATAGCCTCGTATGCGCCAGTTATCTTTCGGAGGACTATACGAGGCGGGATAGATTCCGTATCGTTCGAAAGGCGAGAAGAAGCCTGGTTCATACAACAGCAAACAGTCGAGCCCGTGGATACGCACACGGCGAGTATCGAATGACTCGCCGAGGTATGAGCCGCTGAAGGAGAAGTCTTCGAGCGGTCGATTCGGATCGAGTCGCTCAGCGCTGGTTCCGATGAGGGCGTCGTGTCCCAATTCTTCATCACCGATTTCATATCCAGCGGATCGATAGTGGACCAGCAGTCTTCCTGAAGGCGGCGTATGAAGTGAAAGGGTACCGGAGTCCGGATCGACAACCATCTCCTCATCACGCAGCCTTCGGTAGTATCTTCCGTCACTACCTGCGGAATTTCCACCGCGTGTCTCGGTGTACACGACGATATCATCGAGATAGCGATCCGGAAGTAGGAAGAATCGACCCGTGATAAACTGCCGTGGAGCGAGCCTAGTACGGACCACCTTGTTGTGTCCCCGAAAGACCGATTCGACGGTTTCTGCGGGATCATATCGAACCATCAATTCATGCATGGAGAAGGGAGATGCGAATACGGCGGAGGCACCGAGTGAAGTAGGTGCGGCATTGGGGAGGGACACGAATCCATACGATCCGAAATCGGTACCGGAATTACCGGCACGTACACTCTGTACGAACTCATCCGATTTTCCAGCATATCCGAGTAGAAAGGAACTCGACGCAAAGGTATCGATTACCGTTGCTTCGAGAAAGATCCTATCGAGGAGCCATAACGAGAGGGTGATGTCGGGAGACTGCTCGAATACCACTCCGTAGGGGATACCGGGGAATTCGGTGGTAGAGAATGTGCGTCCGAAAGAATCGTAACCGAATCCGATTCCTCCGGAGAGGCGAAGGTCCCAGTACCCCTGTGCAAACAAGCGTACCTCCGAATCACCAAGGTCGAATTGAAAGATCGTCGACGGCGCCTCCTCGTCGAGTGGGATGTATGTGCTATCTGCTTCCCCAAATACACCTACAGCGAATATCCAAAGGAGTATTACGCCGAAAAAAAAGGAAATGGGGTCTTTCTTTCGCGTCACGATTCCTATATTATGTGGTATCGGCGTCGCATGCAATCGATGCCGAGGCGGGGTACGAGCAGTATGAACATAGAAGAGCAAAAAGCCGGAAATTTCGTGTCCAGGTTGTTGTCGAATCCGACATTGCAGGTCTTCACCGCTCTTCAAAGAGAGGAGCAGGTCCTCCAGTTTTTACAGGTGAATGCACGGCAGTTATACCCGACTCTCTGCACACCGAATTTTTTTCCAGGAAAATCTTGGGAGCAGATATTTACCTTACTCGTCCGGGTTCTGTTCAAGATAACCGATAGAACTTTCCTACCCGAACTGCGGTCGGAGATCGCAGACAAGACCGATCTCGCGTTCATCTCTTTTTTACGGCAACAAAACTGGCCGGCGGACAAGGTGAAAGAAGAACTCGATAACTTTATCGAGACAATACTAATCAATCCGCTCGTTCGACGGGATTACACCGGAGTCTACGGCGCAATCAAGTACAAGGTAGCGGAAAAATACATAGAAGAGGTGTTTAGAAGATCCTCCAGTTACGTGCATTTCGAACTCACGAAGGTCCAACGCCTCAAGATGAGCAAAGAGGAGATCAAGCACCTCGTGCGAGTGTCTCTGGTTCTCAAACCCGCAATACACGTCTACACCGTACAGACCGGCAGCTCCCAGGCTACCGGTGTCATGACCACCCAGTTTGCCGAAAAAGTCTTTGACGACATTAAGAAGAAACTTCCGACAATCCCGGATCAGGTGCTGAAGAGTGCGGTAAACAGCAATGTATCATTCCAAGAAAACAGGCATATCGAGACGACCGCACGCATTTCCGCGATAATAAGCTCCCTATGCAAGACCTATCGGCCAAACATGACGATAGACAGAGGTGCGGTAAGCCCGGAGAAGAGTTGGATCAGTGTTGCCCGGAAAAATTATAAATATAACGGATTCGATATAAAAATGTTGGATGAGTTTTACCAGATCGCCGCGGAAAGCGGATGGTAGGGGAGGCCCAGGTGGAAAAAAAGAGTACCGAAATCATCGAGTCGATCGTAGTCACCGTGATCATCTTGGTCCTGTTCCAGACATTCATCGAGGATCTGGCGATTCTGGCCGGTTGGTCCTGGCCCGTGCGCAAGATTCTCGTTTTCACCGGCGTGTTTTTCGATGTTTTCTTCACCATCGAGTTCTTGGTTCGCCTCTACAATGCCGTTTTCTCCGGAAGAGTACGGGAGTACCTTATCAATGAACGCGGTTGGATTGATTTCTTGGCCTCCATACCGCTCTTGATTCTCAACTCAGGTCCGAATGCACTCTCAGTCATTGCAGGCGAGGCAGCTGTGATATCGATGGGCGGCATCTTGAACATTCTCAAAGTTGTCAAGGCAATTCGAATCGCACGAATACTACGATTGCTTCGTGTGCTCAAGATATTTAAGCAGATAAAATACGCCGATTCCGTGATGGCACAGCGGCACATCGCGAAGATCACCGCGATCACGATAACCGCAGTTGTGTTTACCCTCTTCTTCTTCGCTCTCGTATCCGGCATGTTCGGAATTCCGTCTGCCGGTACTACCTTCGATCAGTTGAACGCGCGCACCGCCGAATCGTACGTCTCGGAAAAGAGCATCGATCTGGAAGCACTTACGGTCATGAACGAAAATATCCTTATCGTGAAGAAGAACGGGGAAACAATCTACACGAGATTCGATAACGATCAATACAGACAGTGGTTTAGTCCGCAGGATTACGATTACATACTCATCGGCGATTACGGTTTCTTTTTCGACTTACGACCGATTAATCGTCTGTTAGCGAGAGAAAATGTCACGTCTTTCTGTATTGTGATCGTACTTGTGCTCTGTTTCCTGTTCTATTACAGTCCGCATTTTGCGATTACTATCACCGATCCGATTCATGTTATGCGGAGAGGGCTGGAGGAAGGTCAATATAATCTAGAGGTTCGTGTGCCGTCAGAGTTTGCCGATGATGATGTCTTCAAACTCGCCGTCGGGTATAACGAGATTTTCCTCCCCATAAAAGCGAGAAATTCCGGGGAAGAATCTGCGGACCAGTTAGATCTCAAAATCGATGATATCAAAGACCTCTTTAGCGAAGAATCGGAGTGAACGGCAGTTCGACGGTGACGAAGGTCCCTTAGCATGGTCGTCTCGATGATACAATTTATTATTGAAATCCCGGATGCGATGTCGTTGAAGGATAAGCGGCGTGTCGTGAAATCGTTGAAGGAACGTATCGGGAGGCGATTCAACGTCTCTGTGGCGGAGGTCGATCTACATGATTCGATGTGTTTCTCACAGATCGGAGCGGCGCATGTCTCTAATTCCGGAAAACTCGGTGAGAAGATAATGCAGCGAATTCTTTCATTCGTCGAAGACGAAATACCTGGTAGGCTTCACGATGTGGTAGTACACGTAGAACGATACTAAGCCTGTTTTCGCGATCTGCCTCGGGGAAAGATGTGAAGGTCGGGTAGTTTATGGTTGTACTCCAATGAGCATGAATCGCTGAACTCGGCCTGTGCAACGAGGGCAAGTTCGAAGAAATGCTGCAACTCCTCATACTTCTCGGAACAGGCGGTGAGCCTGAATGAGAAGACCTTGCCGGTCCCCATCTCATCGGCTTTCGCGGGAAATGGCCAGAAATTGAAATGCCCGGCGGTATTCGTGACAATCGTATACGGATTCGGCCAATTGGGATCCATCATCTGAACCGGTTCACAATTTGCGTTCTGTAGGGTCACCGTTCCTTCTGATAGGGGTTCGAAGGTGCTACCGTCGAGTATTCGTCCCAGGATGAGTGGAAAGTTAAATAACGGCCCGTCAGGATGAGGTAGCGGCCTGCCGTTGTCATGCGGTAGATGTGGCCGCATAGTCCGAGATACTTTGCCGATACCCTCGTTTATAAGGGCGACAAGGTCGACGTTTTTCTGGATATCACTCCGCGTTTCCGTCTCGTGGTGCGCCATCCCCCGGCCGGAAACGGTGTACGCCGGAGGTATTCGGTTGAGCACATAACATGAAACATCGAGACGGCATTGGTAGCAGGTGCATATCTTTCTATCCTCTTGCGTTTCCGCCTCATCGAAAATTTGGTTTACCTGCGCAAGCACCATGTCTTCCATCAGGTTATGCACTCTCATTATGCACTCTCATTTTGTCCTCCCCTGTGGGAAGAGATTTCAAGAAGCTGCTTGAGATCCTCGATACACCCCCGAAAATCCCTCAGCGTTTCCTTGAGAGAATAGTAGTTGAGTCCGGCAAAATAGACCTTCGAGAAAATTGAGAGCGTGATTTCTTTGTCACCCGAATGCAGATTCAGGTAACAGCCATACTCATATCCGATATGAAAGATTTTACGCAACTTCTCCTGAAGAAACGCGCCGAAGTTCGGCGAAAATGCGAAGGTAAACGCGACTTCAAGAAATTTGCTGTCTCTATCGATGAAGAAACTACCGTTAAATCCCTTCTCGTGCTCGAATACGGCGTTGAAACTGTCCTCATGGGAATCGCTTTCGATAACTTCAAAACTAAGCTCGTTGAAAAGGACTCGAGTCCGCCGGATCCGCTCCTGCATCAATTTTGAGTATTTCATTATCTCGTTTCTATGTCCATATTTGTCACTCTAACCTTGATTATAATTTGAGGTCAAGAGGAATCGGGGGCAATTGGTCATAACCTTGACTGCAACACATCCTTCGGACAGGATATGAAGGTCGAGATCTCAGGATGAACGAACAAGCGGGCATTTCGGAGAACCCTAATAAAGTTTTCTACGGTTTCTCTCGTAAAAACCGAGCCGGACTCTAAAAACGGTACCACACCATCGGGTTCGATCACCGGAAAATCGACTTCAAAATGAACCGGTTCGGGAATGTCGATTATCACCCATTCGGAAGGGACGTGTTTTCCAAGTTTCCGAGATACCTCACGCGCGATATCCGACTCGAGTTCTAATCTTCGATTGAGATCCGCAGCAGCAGAAGTTTCGTCGAAATCTCTCCCAACAGGTAACTCGCAAACGGCTGTATACAGATTCCTGGCGGCCATGTCGCGAAGAAGTTGGAACGGTGGATATGGATCAGCGGTGAAACGCGTGAAGAATACCTCGTCATCGATATTATAGAGAGAGTCTGGGGTTAGCATAGAGTCAACCATTGCAACAGCTATGGCTTTCTTTATCATCGCGGTAGCGATCCGTACCGTCTTATGCCAATATACGGAGCGGTACATGAGATATTTCGAGAATAATAGGTGTTCGATGGAACCGATTCCGGCACTACGAATACCGATACCGGCGGAGCTAGGGATCAACTGCGTGAGTACGAAATCGATATCCTGAGTACCGTAGGGTACTCCACAAAAAAATGCGTCACGGCAGAGATAATCGAGTTTATCGGGATCGAGAACACCCGAGAGAAGCCTGCGGTAGAACAATACTTCTTCACCACAATTCAGGCAGTCGCGTGTATCGACGATGTCGGCGGTGAAATCGGGATCGGTACCGACCGCATTCTTGATTATCGAAGATAACGGCTCGGAACGGATCATTTCGGCCGTCAGATGCTCATGTGACTCGAGCGGTAGTTCTTTCAGAGAATGGGCAAATGGAAAATGTCCAAGATCATGTAACAACGACGCACACAGAAACGCCCGGACCCCGGTGAGGGTGAGTGGGGTGCCCTCCGTACTGGAAAGTATGGATTGCAAAATTCTGCGTGAGATGTGAAACACACCGAGACTATGGTTGAGTCGTGTGTGGGTGGCGCCGGGATACGCAACATAGGCAGGCCCGAGTTGTTTGATACGGTTCAATCTCTGAAACGCTACGGAGTGGCGTATCCGCCGTAATCCCTCCGAAATATGGATATTGCCCCAGAGAGGATCGCGGATAGGGATATCGTAGTCCCGATTCAGGTGTCGAATGATATCTTCAGAGGAATTCACTCAACCCACCCGGTATTCGTAAGATGATCCATTCGTTGTCAGGTAAACTACAGCCCTACCGTCTATTCTACTGTCCATATTGTCAATAAACCATATTGTCATAAGAGTGAAAATAATACATGATGAGGTCTATATTCTACTGTAATTGGGAACTTCGTGTCTATACTGGATCGATTACACTCTCTTGAAAATTGAAATGAAGCGATATATTTTCTTTACCTCACAGTTATTCCACATCCTCGTTGTTGCTGTTTTCCTTATCTGTTTCTCATTTTGTTCTAAGGACGATTCACAGAAAGATACCGACGGCAGTGCGGGTAAAACGTCAGACGGAGTAACAAGAACGGTTTCCGAGAGTGAAAACTCCACGAGTAATAGTGGTGCGGTAGTGGAATTTGAGAGGGGCGATAGTAGTGGTTCCGCTATGTCCGAGACGGCTCCATGGGAATCCGAGGAGTATGCAGAGCGATCTTCACGAAACGAAGATCAATCGGAATCCGGTTCGGCGTCTACGGATAGCGATAGAAGAGTACCTGGTCCGGCTCTCCCGCGGAAAGAACGCAGGCCGCCAACTTCCGCACAGGAAGATGAAAAAGATGGGGAAGATGAGAGTGTCGTTTCAATGCAGATGAAGGACGATGACGATGCTTCAGGCGAAGAGGATGGAGCGGAGGTCGATCCGCAACAACGGGAGCTGGAGCGTCTGATGTCGTTGAGAGAGGAAGTTTTTTTCGTACCTGAAGATTTCAGGATCGGACCGCTGCAAGCTTACGATGCCTCAGGAGAAATAGGCCGAATACTCCAATTAGCCCGAGATTTTTTTGGACAGCTGGCGAAGGGCGTGATCGAAGAGAGACTCATCCATCCTGATTGGCTGGATGTACTGAAACAGAATCTCGGTTTTCATGTAGAGAGGGGTCGTGTTCCGATACGAGTACGTATCGGTCGTGTCGAGATTGCCGATGAGGCCAAGGCTAATATCCGTATGTACAGTGAGAAAGGCCGGGCCGAGGGTGAGATTTTTTTCGACACTCTTGACGGATCATGGTATATCTCGGACATCCAAGCCGACTTTGCGGATCTAGACAGAGAGTATCAGGAAGAGGAACAGATGTTCGAGCCGGAATCATACCGCTTGCTGGAGATATATTGAAACGAAGGGGGACACATGGGAATCGAGATCGGTCGGATAGAAAAGGAGTTTATCCTCACCGCCGTATTCGACAAACAGATGCCGGTAAATGTCCACGGTCAGAAAAAGGAGCGTACCGGGATCATCACCGCCCTATCCGATTCGGAAATCGAAATCGAATCGAGGGTAGAGGGGTGGGAGGACTTTAGCAAGAAGGAGGATGTCCGGATCTTCTTTGCATACTATGGGCATGTAATGACCTTCCATTCAACGGTACTCGAAGTCAATGATATGTTGAAAGTACAATATCCGGCATCGATACATAAGAATCTTCAGCGGAAATTCGAACGCGTTCCCCCTCCCGAAGGTTCGACCATAGATTTCGAGGTGGAGGATCTTAAGGTAGAGATGGATTACCCCAAGACCGAAGAATTCGATCCGGTGGTAAAGCTCGAGCTATCGGAGCAGTTCGAACCGTCAAACATCGATGCCCTAATCGGGAATTTCCGAAAGAGGATGGAAAGGTACTCGGACGAAAATACTATTCAGATGTTTCGTGAAAAGAGGCCGGAACACACCGAGGAGTTACTCATCGCACAGACCGGGAAGATTTTATTCGTTCCGAATACATCCGAATCATTTCCGAAGGATGATATCCTTTGGGACGAACGCGTACTCACCCATGAGACACTCGTTGAAATAGAAAAAACCGGACTCGACGAGCGGTTGGGTGATTTTTCGTCACATCACCTGGATGAATTCTTGGAAGAGAAACGGCGAAAAGGTATCCGGGCATTTCTCTATTGCCCCATAATTTATCACGAATATGTAGTAGGATATATCAGACTCGTATGTGATGATGAATCCGAGAAGACGATTACCATCGATGCGATCGATTTCATTTACGAATTTTCTCGGGTGCTTGCATATTCACTGAAGATACACGGGTACTTCAAAACAGAAGGGCCCCTCTCCAATCGCTTTGAAGCACGAATTATCGATATCAGCGCCTCCGGTCTTCTCTTCGTGCATCCGTCGCCTCAATTGAAAACGAGTCTGAGTCTATACAAAGATATTAACCTGCGGCTCATGTTGCCTCCTCGGAGTATGCGGATCGGATCCAGAATAATGAGGAAATATAGTGACAAGGATGTGACATACTTCGGTGTACAATACATCACCGTCGAACCCGAAGACTTTCGGTACCTATTCGACCTAGTATACGGCCGACCCTATACCACCGAGGATGAAGAGAAATGGGAGGGCGGAGCTGCACCGCCCGAATTGAATTTGGACCTATAGGTTCAATTCTCTTCGGTACTTCTGAAAATTCCCAAGAAGTGCAAATAGTGTGAGAACTGTATTACAACTTACCGGTATATCTCGATTTCGAACAGAAAGCGACTCGCTCTAAGGCACCTCAAAAAGACTATGTGTTCGGATATCATTACCATACGAAAATCCATACTCGGTGTGCATTACACAGTCTTAAGTCGAAGAACGGCTTCCTCGACAGATGGGGCAATCGGAAAATAGCCCATCAGTTTCGTCAGTTCGATGACCTTTTTCACCGAACCATGCACGTTGGATAACATGAAATGGCCATTCATTTTCTTCATCGTCGAACAAATGTAAATGAGTGCCCCAATACCACTCGAATCGATATACTCTACGTCCATCATGTTGACTACGATTTTCTTAATACTCTTTTGAAGCATTTTCATCACAAGCTCTTTGAGTTTGTATGAGTTGTACAGATCCATCTCACCGTTTACATCGACGATATATGTACTTTCGTGTTTCCGTAGTTTCAGTTCCATATGCTATTCTCCTTGTATACTGTATGAGGAGATCTCTCATATTGTCTTCCAGCGTAAAACATGTGCCGCTTGCCGCAGTTTGGCATTTCTTTGAAGATACAATCGCGGCGAGGATGAAACGCGACAAAGCGTATCATTGATGTTGTCGAATGGTCAATAAATTACGAGGACTCTGAAAAATAACTCAACAATTTCTTATAACTATTTAACATTTCTCTATTTTTAAGCGATACAAGCTGCAACCCGGTGCTCTCATATATTCCGCTTTGCCTGCTCCATCGTACCTGGACTGTCGCCTCGATCGTCGGCAGACCCAATTCATCGATGGGAATGATCTTGATCCGTACTTCCTGGCCCGCTTTTACTCTTGGGCGGGAGATCCAATCCACTCGGAGTCCCCCGGTGTTCATGTCGTGGATAGTCCCGGGAACCTGTGTCGAGACGAGTACGGCCTTAGCGAAGACCTTGTTTCTTTCCTCGATTCTTCTATTTCTTCCATTATTACGCATGGTAGATCCCTTGTATCTGTTCGACGGAGATACCCAGCGTGATTTTAGTGCCCGCGGTTTCTCCGGGTGTAAATTCAATCTCCATCAGTGAGTCATCGAAAAAAGAGATAGAGAAGGAGGAGAATGTCTTTCGCGTGACATAAAGCCCCATACCGAAACGCTTGTAGCCATGTTTCTGGCGGTAATTTTGAAACGATTCTCCCTGCAGATCTATAGAATCGGGGTCTTCCGACAGATCGAACGGTAGACCGGTAACGTCGAATCCGCCACCCCAATCGGTGATCGTGATCTCAATCGATTCTTTGTATATACTAAACTCCAGTATGATCGGCTCTGGAGAATTCTTCTCTCTACAAGCCCGGAGGGAATTATTGACAAGTTCGAGAACGGCATATAGTACGTTATCACTAAGGGATGCGCTGACCGGTAGTCTGACGCCGTTAATCTCATGCAGTACATCGTTGAAACCGGCATGGGGGTACACGTTGAGGCGTAGGTTTCGCACTCTCTTGGATCGATATCTGATGAAAGTGTCTGAATTCTGCAATTTAGCTGTAGACTCCTTTCGATCAGGATATATAATTCATAGAGAGAATACAATAAAATAGTCATAATGAATATTCTAGTAACCATCGAGATAAATGGGTTCACTCAGGGCACGGTAGTCCGTCCATCGGTCACCGAGGAAATCCGACTATGTCTGACGCACACTTTCCACTCGATACCGGGTGTGAATTTCGTATCGAAAGGCGACCTGTTCGAATTCATGTGTCCATACTCAGACTCGATGGGGCAGGGATTGTACGAAGCGGTTTGCCATGTTGGCGAACTGCTGAGAAATTTTTCGCAGGATATTCATGGATGGAATGTCGTACTCCACTCTGCCAATCAAGCCGATTTCGTTGAACCGAGCGTATCGGTTTTGTTATCAATGAGGAACAACTCCGGTATCGTACTGACCGATTCAGCCTACGAGCTCTTGTCCGGAACATTCGAATGCCGAAGAGAAGACTCTCTATGGATACTCACGGAGCAGGGGATACATCTATCCGTCATCTCAGAAGGCATAGGCGCAATCTTGAATCGGGATGCAATCCGAGAGGAGATTCTCGACGCCATCGAGCCGGGACTGAACGGTAGGGTTACGGAATCATATGGTATACGAGTGCATGGTCCGCGGTATGCAGGAAAACGTCACAATGTCCACACCGCTCTCGAGAAGATTTCCGGCCTTCAAAAATTTTCTTGGTGTTGTCTTCACGCATCAGCAAGAGATAAATCACAGTTACAGCCGATGCTCAATTCAATCGATAGGAATTTTCTCGCGGACGTCGAGGGATTCCTAACACCACTCGAACGCCGGGTATGGAAATATCGAGATACGTTTCCTGATTTCATCTGTTCGGATCAGAAAATCCAGGATTTTCTGTGTGCCTATGAGTTGTATCTTCGGGCATATGCTCGAAACTGTGTGGTGAATGGACTGCCTCCCATAATTGTCATCGAAGACATCTCCGACTTTGCAGGGAAGACTGTTGAAGTATTGAATACCCTTCTCAAAAGATTGTCTCTCTCCGAGGGAGTCTTTCCGTTGATCATTGAGGATATGGATAGTTCGACAAGCCATACCCTACAGTTCGAATTTGAGACGAAGCGGGACGTATCGGTTCTCTCGATCGAGAAAGATGAGTTGCGCGACACATTGGGCTCCTTGATTCACGCACATTGGATCGAGGAGGTGATTGAAGTGTCTGGGGGCGATCCATATTTCGCTTATTTCATGTTACCGGCACTCGATTACGGTGCAGAGATTGCAGCCCTGTCGGGGGGAACGAGAACCGCCCTGACATACGTCCTCTCGCACACCGATTACGATACCCGTGAGTATATCTATCTACGTGTATTATTGGATGAGGTTGCCTCTCCGGAAGTGTTTCACGCATTCTTGACGTCTAGAGGGTATACGAATCTCACTCGATATGAAGATATATGTGTATCGATCGGCATAGTAGACCGGAAAGGAAGAATCTACAAAGCAGAGGTACTACTCGAAATCTTAGAACAACAGGAATACGAAGACAAAAATTCTCTGCGGAATGATGCATTTCGATATCTTCATCGTGCGTGGCACTCACGGTCCATCGGAAACAAAGTACTGTTCCTTACCTTGCTCTACGAATATAACGAACGGTCGTACGCGCAAGATGTATTCATTGATGTAATCGAATCGTCCCTTGATAGTGGTCAATTGATCGAAACAGAACTGTTACTTGCCGATGCAGAAAAGAGCGCAACCGAAAATCAGTCCGATTACTCTACGATGTATTCCCTGAGACTATCGCTCTGCAGGATGCGTCTCGGAATACTGAGAGCCGACAGAGAATTGGCAGGAACCGCACTTGAGTCGATTCAGAGATATCCTTATGGACATGATCTTCCCGAAGTATTGTGTGCCCTGTCCGAGTTTCAGTATGCCGACGGCGACCTCGAGAGTAGTCTGTCATATGCAAAAAGCGCCGTCATGCAGAGTGTCGATGGTCGTGAGAATCATGTGCTCTGTATCTCTAACATGCATATCGGCTTGGTCATGTTGCGACGGGGTCGGACTGAGGAGGCCAAGGAATATTTTGTAATGGCCTCGGACATTGCCGACCGCAAGTCTCGTCCCTTCGATTACGTGAGAGCAAAAACTCTCGAGGCAATTTCCTTCTCTTTGTATGGGGATCAAAGCAGGGCCTTAGAGAGTTGTGCCACGGCAACGAATACAGCCCGGCAAATCACTCGTCGGAACTGGGAAGTTTTCACGATATTCTTGAACGGTCGGATTCATTTTGAGATAGGCGAATATGGAGACGCAATTTCGTGCTTTCTCGATGGAATGTCGATGTGTAGACTCTATTCGCTTACCACGGTGTTTCGTATATGTCGCAATTGGATGATACGAGCACGGATTTATGCCGGAGATGAACTGACAAATGATGAAATAAATTCGTTTGAACTTACGCAAGAGAGCCTCTATTTCCTCTCGGAATATTATTATTTCAATGGAAATTTTGCGGCCGCGTGTCGCCTTTTAGATGAAGCCATACGGCTCAAGAGTGACGAGCATATAGGGTCGATACAAGGGAGTGAGGTTGTGCGCTGGAGTAGCGGATTCGCTTTCATCGAGGATCTTGCATATGAGCAACCCAAACATCTTGGTGATGGAGAATCGGTTCTCACAAAATTGATCCATGGATTTGCAGCGCTTGCTACATTTCGGCGGGATGGTTCCACCGAGTCCACTACCATTCTCGACGATCTCATACACGAAAAAAGAAGGTCGTTACAGGATCCGGTAGCACAGCTTCTCTTTATCTATCGGAGCTGTGTAACCATCGAAGAACCACAGTCTCAGTCGGTAAGTAGAATGACTATTTTGAGTAAGTCACTACAGAATATCCAAACGAGAGCCAGCCGAAATCAGGCCTCAACACATCGACTCGCCTATCTGCGGAAGAACAGATGGAACAAGATGATACTCCTCGAGGCAAATAAGAATCATTTGTTATGAGAAACTCCTTTTTCGCACGGTTGCTTGACTAAGAAGGGACCGCTTTGATATATTGCTCGGGTCTTTTGATCATGGTGGCGTAGCTCAGTCGGTAGAGCAAACGGCTCATATCCGTTCGGTCAGGGGTTCAAATCCCTTCGCCACTATTTATAGTGATAGATTCAGGTACGGGATAACCAGATACGGACTAACAAGATGGTTCACATTCCGGTTAGTCCACACACCTACACACTCCAACAGTGGTGCTGTGTGGGATCACCGATCTCCTTTCGGACTCATTCACTTTTTTATTCGTATCGCGTATACTGCTTTCTCTAACCATCAATAGACCATCCATACGGAGGAGATATGTTCGGTTTTCTGATAAAGAAGGCATTTTTCGATATGTGGGACAATATGCTCTCCACGATTCTCCTCAATCTTGGCTTTGTGCTAATGCTCGCAGTAGTACTCTATACTCCCTATCTTTTGAGTTTCAGCACACCTTTGTCTATCTTCGGACTCGCAGTCGGGATCTTCCTTTTCAATTGGTATACGGGTACCGCCTCCATGATCGCGGCCGACATTGCAGACTACAAGACTCCCGAATTCAAGAGCTTTCCGAGATATGCAAAAGAGATCTGGAAATCATCACTTGCGCTGAGTATCGTGACGGGAATACAAGTCGCCGTTATATTGATCGCTTTTCCATTCTATGCGTCAATGGGTGGCATTCTCGGACTCGGGGCACTCTCTTTGATCTTTTGGATTACGGTTATCTGGCAAATTGCCGCCCAATATTTTTTTCCGGTCAGAAGACGACTAGACAATGAGACGAAAAAAGTTTTCAGGAAATGTTTCGTATTGTTCTTCGACAATACACTGTTCTCCCTCGCTCTCGGAATCGGTACATTGATTATCTTCGTTGTATCTTCCTTTACGGCGTTTCTCCTCCCTGGACTTACCACGGTCTTGATTTGGCAGCAGGCCGGACTCAAATTAAGACTCTATAAATACGACTATTTGGAAGAGGAACCGGAAGCAGTTCGGAAAAAGATACCTTGGGGCGCACTCTTGATCGAGGATAAGGAGAGGGTTGGGCCTAGAACTTTTCGCGGCATGATCTTTCCTTGGAAAGAGTGAAAGATGGTACTAAAATGGCGCTGTTGAAAGCGCCTCTCAGCTGGACCTTTTGGGGTTATCGGGTGGATTTTTGACGCCCGACATCTTTTAAGATAACCAACTCAGGCCCAAAGATCGCTTCTCAGAACGGCGATCTCGGGCTTCTCTGTGTGGTGGGGGGTGTATGAGCGATCCATACTACCCCGAACCCCTGTTGAGTCTTCGAGTTGTTTTCCTGCTATTCCTCTTCCGAATCTCCGGAAAGAAGCGATTCTACCGATTCACGCATCTTGTCTACTTGATATTCGGAAACAAGAAACTCCGATACTCCGTCTCGATAGGCCGCATAAAAATCCCGGTCCACCCGATATAGATGCGCTCCGACAGAATCGACACCCCCCTGGTTTAGATAATAGGTGACGGTCACATCGGGGTTAGTAGAAATCGGCTGCTCGCCCTCGTTTTCCGTATCAGCGAGAAGGCCGATCACCGTCTGATAGAACTGCTTGAACGGTTTCTCCTCAACCTCGATACCGTTGAGGAAGAATGTTTCCTCGACTTCCGCATCCTTTTCCGGACTCACCTTCCGCTCGATTTCGGCGGTATAGGTCGTACCGTCCAGGATGAGTTCAAAAGAGTCGACCCATTCGATATTGACGATCAAGATGAATTTATCGGTCAAGTAGAACGGATCGGTGTCGAGGAATCCCAGAGACGCTGCTTCTATCGCGAACACACCGGGTGCATCGGGCGTCTTCGCGTAACGCAGTCCATCCTCTACGTCGCCAAACTGTATCGTATATCTTCCCTTCGCGTCGGTGATGCTCATCGAATATTCCGGATTGTCGAGTCCATACCGGAACAGCGAATCGGGATTGTCTTCGATGAACGCGGAGACGGTGAAGGGGTTGGGCATACTCTCGATCATCTCCTGGAACTTGTCCGAGGCTGCAGGGCGCCGGCGGTAGGGCTTGTACATCATCAGTGCGGATGTTGCAGCGCCGAAAGAGCCGGCGCCGGGTTCCAAGCGAATATCGATCATCAACTCCCCTTGTTGCCAAAGCTTGTATGCAACGACATTCTGTGGATCGAAACCGAAGAGCTGCGGATCCCGCAGATCATCGAGTCTCACGAAGAAGTCATCGGCGTTGTAATCCCTGATCGTGTAGACGGTCGGATCCCCCTCTTTCATCAGGTACCATGCGCGTCCGGTGGATGCTCTATCACCGACGAAATACTGCGTGGTGGATCCATCCTTGAGTGTAACCAGCGCCGACAAGACGGGTGAATCCAGACCGTATTTGCTGAGGTCTTCCACGTTCTCTTCGATTCGTCGGTCTGCATAGAGAGAACTGAATCGATACGGGGCTTGCTTCACCTTGTTCTGCTGTAGGTTCATATCATACGAAGTGACGAGGTGCCAGTTGTCGTCCTCCTTGTAGAATTCCAAGGTATCGTCGCCCCAGGTAATAGAAACGTTCGTTACATCCGCGGACGGGTAGTCTGAGAGACGAATCACCTCATAATCGTACTCACGCTCTTTCTCAGGCCAATTCTTGGCAAGGTAGAATCCACCGATCAGAAGACCTACGACGATGACGGCGATGATGAGTTGAATACTCCGTCTGCTCATTATAGGTGCCTCCTCCGCAGCCATACGACCAGACCGGTTATCAGGAATATTAGCGGTATGAGGATGATGACGACACCGGAATATACCAGCTGCATGAGCCCATTTATCTGAAGAGGCATCTTGAAGGTGAACTTCGATCGTATGCTGATTGAGTCTTCACGGTTGTTGAGCCATGCGAGAGAGTTGAAGAGGAAATCGATGTTACCCTTGATTACTCCGTACGGATAAATGGGTCCTAAGAACTGGCCGTTACCGACGATCACGGTACGCATAAGGTTTTTCTCGTCCATCTCGACCTGTCGCTGGAATGCCGTGACCCCTATATCGATCGGTCCGTCGATATCACTCTCTATCTTGAATCGGGAGTCGCTCTTCATGTCGGTCCTGAGCCACGACTTGTCCGAGCTGGTGAGTAATGGCTCTATTTCGAGGTTTCGTTTCTTTCTCTCGATTTCGAAGATGCCACGGGCGAGGGGAGTGAACACATTCATGTTTTCCTCTGTCAGCGGTGCGTTGATATCGTGCTCCGAAAGAAACGGAGAGAGGAAGATCGGGTTATCTCCCGCCGCGAGACGATTCTTGTTGGTCTCCATCACAAACCCGCGCTCCATTTTTACCCCTAGACTGGCAAGCAGCGTATCGAAACCATCGAGTTCGTTTTCCACCCAATCGAAACAGAACATACCCTTGCCGCCGGCATCGAGGAAGTCGAGGATCTTGTTGACCTCCTCTTCCGTGATGTCGAACTTGGGGCTGTTGATGAATATGACATCGGTGTCCTCGGGAACACGATCCTCGGTAAGGAGGTTCAGTGGTTTGAGTTCGTAGTTCTCCTTGTCGAACAGTTCCTCGTACTCGATCATCTCTATCTGTTCCAGTGGGATCTCTCCATGGCCGGTGAGTTGATAGATTGTAGGAGTATAGCCGCTGGAGACGAAGATGATGGCTCCCGTTACCTGCTGTTCGATCTGGTACCCCCAGAACTGCTGCTGCCCCTGCTGGTTATATGAGATGCTGTACAGGTCGCGTTCGGGAATGATCTTGAAAAAGTCGCCACTTTCTACGATGAGACTCCCGACGGCGATACCTTTTTTTTCAGGGTCATATTTACCCGTAAATCCAGGATTCAGTTCCGGATCGACATACTCGAGTTGCACCAATGGCGATTTTCGCTCGTACCGCCTCAGGACCTCGACAATGCGCTGGTTCTCTTCACCTGTCTCGAAAAGGGCATAGACCGTGATAGGTTGCTCCAATCCGTTCAATATGTCCTCCGTCTGTTCCGACAGCGAAAACAAGTTGTTTTCGGTCATGTCGATTTCCAACGGAATTTGCCCCGCCAACAGATTCACGAGGACCAAACCGACGACGACGATGAGAGTGAGTAGGGCGGCATATCCGCCGTATCGAATGTTCTTGTTCTTTCGCAGAGATTGAAATCTCAAGTTGGGTAACATATCCGTCTCCTTACCTCTATTAGCTCCACCTTTTCTTGTCGATCAACCGTACGGTCAGGAACAGGAAGAAAGACGAGAAGGAGAGGTAGTATATGATGTCGGACAACTTCACGACGCCCATCGAAAAATTCTCATATCGTTTAATCAGTGAGAACCATTCGAGGACCTTTCCTATCAGGCCATAGAATATATATGTCTGAAAAATGTACAGCAGGACGATTGCAGCCACACCCGCGATACCGATGGCGACGGTGATAATCAGATGCCTGATCGACAGGAACAGCCAGAAGAGGATCCCGGCAAGAACGAGTCCCGCAAACACCGCACCAGCTATTGCATCACTCGGCATCCCCTGCTGAATTAGATCGATGATCCACATCACCAGGAGGGCGCAGAAGGTGACGATAGCCGCTACCACCTGATTTTCGGTGGTGGATGATACGAAAATGCCGACCGCGATGAAGGACATCCCTATGAGTATGAATCCGATATAAGCACCTACCGACTCCCAGGTATCGAGTTCTCCATGGAATGAGATAATAACCGCATAGATGACGGTAATCAGTACGGTAAAGAGAAAGATCCCCACCGCGGCAAGATACTTTCCTAATACGATGTCACTGATACGTACCGGACTCGTCAGGAGCAACTGCTCCGTACGCAGCCGTTTTTCATCGGTGAATAGACGCATCGTAAGAACCGGTACCACCAACAGAAAGATGAACACGATGTTGGAGAGGAAATAGGAGAAATAGGCACTCTTGTTCAGAAGATTCCCGTAGGAAAAGAAGATCCCGGAAACCAGAAGGAAGAGGCTCATATAAATATATCCGGTCGGTGTGAGGAAGTATGTCTTGAATTCCCGCTTCAGAATGGCAAACATCTCAGGCCACCTCCTCTTCATGGGTAGTAAGATGCAGAAAAATATCCTCGAGACTCATGTCCATCGGTCGCATCAGGAGGATGGGCATCCCGGCTTTACTCATTGCGTCGAAGATCGGGACGCGGATGTCGACGTCTTTTTCAGCCTCTACCATCACGTCCACCGATCCGTGCTCTACCGCCTTTTGAGCGGTGATACTCTTGACTCCGTCGATTCCTTCGAGTCTCTTGAGAACCTCCGCTTCGGCTCCGGCGATCCGGAGTGAGAGTCGGTTCGTTCCCATCAGACGTTTCGACAGGTTTTCGGGAGAATCTGATGCGACGATCTTCCCTCTATCCATGATGAGGACCCGTTCGCATACCGCACTCACTTCCGGAAGGATATGAGAGCTAAGAACGATCGTATGATCCTCTCTGAGACTCTTGATGAGATTGCGGATTTCGATGATCTGTTTCGGATCCAAACCGGCAGTCGGTTCGTCGAGAATCAAAAGCCCGGGATTTCCGATAAGGGATTGTGCGAGACCCACCCGCTGTTTATATCCCTTCGAAAGGTTCTTGATGAGACGCTTGCGTACATCCCCGATCTTTGCCAGGTCAAGGATTCGTTCCTTGTCATTAGAGAACTCCTGTTTCCCGACCTTCTTGATTTCGGCGACGAAATTGAGGTATTCGATGACCGTCATATCCATGTATAGAGGAGGCTGCTCCGGAAGAAAGCCGATCTGACGTTTCACCGCCTCCGGCTCCTCGAGAACATCCATGCCGCCTACGAACACCTGCCCCTCGCTTGCAGACAAGAATCCGGTTATGATATTCATCGTGGTGGATTTACCCGCTCCGTTCGGGCCTAGGAAACCCAGTATCTCTCCATGGTTTACGGTGAATGTGAGGTGATCGATAGCCAGGTGCTGACCGTAGCGTTTCGTTAAATTTTCTGCACGTATCACCTTGCCCTCCTTGTTCATCGGATGTGTCCAAGCAGGATATAGACGCCCCCGCCCGGTGTCAAGGTTTATAGTTGATGGAAATGGTAAAAATGACGGTGTGTGTGGAATTTACAGAAATCAATGCCTATGGGAATGGATATGACGGGAGTTCTCCCGACGGATGCCGGATCTGTCTAATCGAAATCCATGTTCAGTCGGATTTCATACTCCTGACCCTGCCGGAACAAGAATGTCTTTTCAAGATACAGGCCGCCTGATCGCACCGCGATGTCGTGTTTCCCGGGACTTGTCGTGAATTTCCTGGCAGAGATCTCCTTTCCGTCAAAATAAACGGTAATGAGGGAGGGGGCTCGCCTGTTTTCGGGATCCAGGAGATTGCCGGGGATGATGATGGTGACTAGCGGTGCATCCGGCTTCAAATCAATATCCAGATCGAGGTTCCTGTTCAGATCGAGCTTACTCGTGTATGTCCTGTATCCTGGGGCCGTAACCTTTATCTCATAGATTCCGGCGTTGTGCTTGCCCTGATACGTCGCTTTCCCATAGTTTCGGCCGTCGATGAAGACCACCGCATTCGGAACATTGGCGCGGATCGTGAGTAGATACGTTGAGGATCCGCGGGACCGACCGGTGGCGGACGACTGCGCGAGCGCAGGAGTAAGAACCGTCAAGAGTACGAACAGCAATACGACCGCTCGAACGATGCTTGACGACATATGAGGATGGTAGATCTGCTTCATCGTTTCCCTCCAGCGACGTTGAGTATATCCGATCGCGGTATACCCTTAAATGCCGGTATGTCATCATCAGGTGAATACTGGTTGAGGACACGAAGATCCGGCGTTATCTGATAGAAGTCCACGTTGTCGTCTCGAGCGAACAGGTTAATTCGGAGTACA